>NZ_SNMT01000003.1:0-397555 GCF_013350575.1 Salmonella sp. SG203 | reverse complement strand
CAGTTGCCAGACCGCAAGATGTTTTAACAAATCAAAAGGGGTTTTAATAACTGACTTAAAGCTGAAAGCTTTCCGGAACCCCCAGCCTAGCTGGGGGTTTTCCATAGACAAAAAAAAGCCCGGATATACACCCGGGCTGAAGAAAAATACAACGGGAAAAAGATTAGCGAGTCAAATCGTCAAAGAATTTTTTCACGCCGTCAAAGAAGCTTTTTGAACGCGGGCTGTTTTTCTCTCCCGTCGGGCCGCCAAAACTTTCCTGAAGATCTTTTAGCAATTGCTTCTGTTTTTCGCTCAGACCGACCGGCGTTTCAACCACCACACGGCACAGCAAATCGCCCTGCGCGCCACCGCGTACGGACTTCACGCCTTTGCCGCGCATACGGAACAGCTTGCCCGTTTGTGTTTCGCTCGGTACTTTCAGCATCACGCGACCATCTAACGTCGGCACTTCAATTTCACCGCCGAGCGCCGCCATCGCAAAGTTAATCGGCACTTCGCAATAAAGATTATTGCCTTCACGCTCGAAAATAGGGTGTTGTTTCACCTGGACCTGAACATACAAGTCGCCTGCCGGTGCGCCATGCTCGCCCGCTTCGCCCTCGCCTGCCAGACGAATACGATCGCCGGTATCCACGCCCGCCGGGATTTTAACGGACAGAGTTTTACTCTTTTCAACACGCCCATGACCGTGACATTTATGGCACGGATCTTTGATCAGCGTACCGCGTCCCTGACAGTGTGGGCAGGTCTGCTGTACAGCAAAGAATCCCTGGCGCATCTGTACCTGACCAGAACCATGACAGGTCGGACAGGTTTGCGGTTGCGTACCAGCTTTCGCGCCGCTGCCGTGGCAAACGTCGCACTCCTCCAGCGTCGGAATACGGATCTCTTTGGTCACGCCACGCACCGCTTCTTCCAGGGTGAGATCCATGTTATAACGTAAATCAGCCCCACGCGCCGCACGTTGGCGACCACGCCCGCCGCCAAAGATATCGCCAAAAACGTCACCAAAGATATCACTGAAATCAGCGCCGCCATTAAAGCCGCCGCCAAATCCGCCGCCCATACCGCCTTGTTCAAACGCGGCGTGACCATACTGATCGTAGGCTGCGCGTTTTTGCGCATCGGTCAGCACTTCGTAGGCTTCTTTAATCTCTTTAAACTTAGCTTCGGCCTCTTTATCACCCTGATTGCGGTCCGGATGATATTTCATGGCCAGGCGCTTATACGCCTTTTTGATTTCACGCTCTTCCGCTGTTTTGGAAACGCCTAAAATCTCGTAGTAATCTCTTTTCGCCATCTCTTTTTATCTGCCCTTAACATGCATACACGGGCGGAGAGGAAACCTCTTCGCCCGTGCCAGTAATTACCCGTTCAAAGGGCGATTATTTTTTATCTTTTACTTCTTCAAACTCAGCGTCGACAACGTCGTCATCTTTCGCGTTGTTTGCAGAAGCGTCAGCGGAGCCAGCCTGCTGCTGCGCATGTTGCTGCTGAGCGATTTCCATCAGTTTCTGGGAAACCTGCGCCAGTTCCTGCATTTTCGCTTCGATAGCGGCTTTATCTTCGCCTTTCAGGGCAGTTTCCAGCGCGCTCAGGGCAGACTCGATAGCGGTTTTGTCATCAGCCGGCAGTTTATCGCCTGCTTCTTCAACCTGCTTACGGGTGCTGTGCAGCAGATGGTCGCCCTGGTTACGGGTCTGAACCAGCTCTTCGAACTTACGGTCGGATTCAGCGTTCGCTTCTGCATCGCGAACCATTTTCTGAATTTCTTCCTCGTTCAGACCAGAAGACGCCTTGATAGTGATCTTCTGCTCTTTACCGCTATTTTTATCTTTCGCGGAGACGTGCAGGATACCGTCAGCATCGATATCGAAGGTGACTTCGATCTGCGGCATACCGCGCGGCGCCGGGTTGATGCCATCCAGGTTGAACTGACCCAGAGATTTGTTATCAGACGCACGCTTACGCTCACCCTGCAGCACATGGATGGTTACCGCAGACTGGTTGTCTTCCGCAGTAGAGAACACCTGGCTGTGCTTGGTCGGGATGGTGGTGTTTTTGGTGATAAGCGGAGTCATCACGCCACCCATCGTTTCGATACCCAGAGACAGCGGGGTAACGTCCAGCAGCAGTACGTCTTTCACATCACCGGTCAACACGCCGCCCTGTACCGCTGCGCCGATAGCCACAGCTTCGTCCGGGTTAACGTCTTTACGCGGCTCTTTACCAAAGAATTCAGCCACTTTTTTCTGCACCATTGGCATACGGGTCTGACCGCCGACGAGGATCACGTCGTTGATATCAGACACGGACAGGCCAGCGTCCTGCAGTGCGACTTTCAGCGGCTCGATAGAACGGTTCACCAGATCTTCAACCAGGCTTTCCAGTTTTGCACGAGTCACTTTGATGTTCATGTGTTTCGGACCGGTGGCATCTGCGGTAATGTACGGCAGGTTCACGTCGGTCTGCTGCGCAGAAGACAGCTCGATTTTGGCTTTTTCTGCGGCTTCTTTCAGGCGCTGCATGGCCAGCGGATCGTTACGCAGGTCAATGCCCTGATCTTTCTTAAACTCGTCAACGAGGTAGTTGATCAGGCGGGTATCGAAGTCTTCACCACCCAGGTGGGTATCACCGTTGGTTGCCAGAACTTCAAAGGTTTTTTCGCCATCAACTTCGTCGATTTCGATAATAGAGATATCGAAAGTACCACCACCGAGGTCGTAAACCGCGATAGTACGGTTGCCGACTTCTTTATCCAGACCGTAAGCCAGCGCTGCGGCAGTCGGTTCGTTGATGATACGTTTAACTTCCAGCCCCGCGATACGACCCGCATCTTTGGTAGCCTGACGCTGCGCATCGTTAAAGTAAGCCGGTACGGTGATAACCGCTTCAGTTACCGGTTCGCCCAGATAATCTTCAGCCGTTTTCTTCATTTTCTTCAGCACTTCGGCAGAAATCTGCGGCGGCGCCATTTTCTGACCTTTCACATCAAGCCATGCGTCGCCGTTGTCGGCGCCGATGATTTTGTACGGCATGATAGAAACGTCACGTTGAACTTCTTCGTCCTGGAAGCGGCGGCCAATCAGGCGTTTAATCGCAAACAGGGTGTTTTGCGGGTTTGTCACTGCCTGACGTTTAGCCGGCTGACCAACCAGAGTTTCACCATCCTGGGTATAAGCAATGATAGAAGGCGTAGTGCGATCGCCCTCGGCGTTCTCCAGCACGCGTGCCTGCGTTCCATCCATAATCGCTACACAAGAGTTGGTAGTACCCAGGTCGATACCAATAATTTTACCCATCTAAACGTCTCCACTAAAAATTCGGTCATCATGTGGTTGTGAATCTGTAATAAGGGCGAAACGTGCGGTTTCAACTACCCTGAATCGTTTTTTTTCAGACTCACCACTGCGGTTGACTACAAGATGGGGTCGTAACCCACGTCATCAAGGGGGAGATGAAAAAATTTTTTAGTGACGAGAGGGCGCGATGGAAAACCAGACAGATAAATATTCATGAAATAAATTAAACAACGAATACTATTCACAGAAAAATTGTAATAAAAAGAAAAGATTACAAAACTGAATCGTTGTCATGAGCAGAGTATGATAGACGGTAATTGCTTATTGAACCCGTCAAAGAGAAATTCCATGCGATCTGTGTTAACGATTTCCGCCGGTCTGCTTTTCGGCCTGGCGTTAAGTAGCGTCGCGCACGCGAACGACCATAAAATACTGGGTGTTATTGCCATGCCCAGAAATGAAACGAACGATCTCGCGCTGAAAATTCCCGTCTGCCGCATCGTGAAGCGCATTCAACTCACGGCGGATCACGGCGACATCGAACTTAGCGGCGCATCCGTCTATTTTAAAACTGCGCGTAGCGCCAGCCAAAGCCTGAACGTCCCTTCCTCAATCAAAGAAGGCCAGACGACAGGCTGGATCAATATTAATAGCGATAACGACAACAAACGCTGCGTATCAAAGATTACCTTCTCAGGCCATACGGTAAATTCTTCCGATATGGCGAGACTTAAAGTCATTGGCGACGATTAATCGCTGTTATTTCTATTCCAAAAGCCAGACTGAAAATGAACGTCACTTATTTACACGACGAGGATTTAGACTTTCTTCAGCATTGTAGCGAAGAACAACTCGCCGATTTCGCCCGTTTGCTGACGCATAACGAAAAGGGCAAGGCTCGCTTGTCAAGCGTCCTTAGTCATAACGAGCTGTTCAAAGCGATGGAAGGTCACCCGGAGCAACACCGCCGTAACTGGCAGCTCATTGCCGGCGAGTTTCAGCATTACGGCGGCGACAGTATCGCCAACAAATTGCGCGGACACGGAAAACAGTACCGCGCGATTCTGCTGGATGTCGCAAAACGGCTAAAACTTAAAGCAGATAAAAGCATGTCGACGTTTGAAATAGAACAGCAACTGCTGGAGCATTTTTTACGTCATACCTGGCAGAAGATGGACGCGGCGCATAAGCAGGAATTTCTGCAAGCCGTAGACGCCAAAGTTTCTGAACTGGAAGAACTGCTGCCGCTGCTCATGAAAGATCGCAGTCTGGCAAAAGGGGTCTCCCACCTGCTTTCCACCCAGCTTACCCGCATTTTACGTACCCATGCCGCAATGAGCATCCTGGGCCACGGATTGCTGCGCGGCGCAGGTCTTGGCGGCCCGGTCGGCGCGGCGTTAAACGGCGTCAAAGCGATGAGCGGCAGCGCGTATCGCGTGACTATTCCGGCGGTGTTGCAAATAGCCTGCCTGCGACGAATGATGGCAGCCGTTCAGGCGTGAATGCCCTCACAGGGGGAAATATTTTCTTTTCCCCCTTATTAGATCATAGACAGTCCTCTTCCCCCTGATTATTATGCCGCGCCCCGAATACGGAACTCGTTATTCTGGGAAACTATTTCACCATTCAATTATGATGATTTTGAGGAATTATGGGCAACACTAAGTTGGCTAATCCGGCACCGCTGGGCCTGATGGGCTTCGGCATGACCACCATTCTGCTTAACCTGCACAATGCCGGTTTTTTCGCCCTGGACGGTATTATTCTGGCGATGGGGATTTTCTACGGCGGTATCGCGCAAATTTTTGCCGGTCTGCTGGAATACAAAAAAGGCAATACCTTTGGTTTAACGGCCTTTACCTCTTACGGTTCGTTCTGGCTGACGCTGGTCGCTATCCTGCTGATGCCGAAAATGGGCCTGACGGATGCGCCTGACGCTCAGCTACTCGGCGCTTATTTAGGTCTGTGGGGCGTGTTCACGCTGTTTATGTTCTTCGGTACGCTGAAAGCCGCCCGCGCGCTGCAATTTGTTTTCCTGAGCCTGACCGTACTGTTCGCTCTGCTGGCGGTCGGCAATATCACCGGTAACGAAGCCATTATCCATATCGCAGGCTGGGTTGGTCTGGTTTGCGGCGCCAGCGCTATTTATCTGGCGATGGGTGAAGTGCTAAACGAGCAATTTGGCCGCACTATTCTGCCAATCGGCGAGGCGCACTAAATCTCTTTTATTCCTCCCGCACCGGGAGGAATAACCCTACTATCAGTATCCTCCCTCCGGTCAGGACGACATATTCTCACGTCTGGCGCTCTTCGGACGGAAAGCGGCAACCACTTCCGGCGCGGTTTCGACATACGGCCCGTCAAGCAGCTGTATACAATACGGCACGCTCGCAAAAATGCCCGGCACGCTAACGCTGCCATCGTCCGCTTTTACGCCTTCCAGCGTTTCTTTGATCGATTTTGGCTGTCCAGGCAGATTAAGAATTAACGCCTGTTTACGGATAACGCCCACCTGGCGGGAAAGAATGGCGGTCGGCACAAAGCGCAGGCTGATCTGGCGCATCTGTTCGCCAAAACCTGGCATTTCACGGTCGGCGATGGCAAGGGTTGCGTCCGGCGTGACGTCGCGACGCGCCGGACCGGTACCGCCAGTGGTCAGCACCAGATGACAACTCATCTCATCAACCAGTTCACATAAGGTCTGTTCGATGATCGCCTGTTCATCCGGGATCAGTCGCGTTTGCAGCTCAAAAGGGGTGGTAAGGGCAGATGCCAGCCACTCTTCAAGGGCCGGGATACCTTTATCCTGGTAAACGCCGCTGGAAGCACGGTCAGAAATGGAAACCAGGCCAATGCGTAAAGTATTCATGATTATTCCGTTTAAACAGTCTCGTTAAACAGAATGATACACTGCGAAAGGAAGGACAGACAGGTTTCAGAAGAGGTAGCGTGACCCATATCAGGGCCACGCGTTAATGATTACAGCAGATCGCCGATCATTTTTTCCAGTTTTTCCTGGTCTACCGCAAACTTACGGATACCATCCGCCAGTTTGTCAACCGCCATGGGGTCCTGGTGATGCTGCCACAGGAACTCGGCTTCGGTAATGCGTTCCGGGCGCGCTTTGACTTCGCCGGAGAAAGAGAGCTTACGCTCAATCGCCCCTTCGCTTTCCGCCAGTTCTTTCAGCAATGCCGGCGCGATAGTCAGACGGTCGCAGCCCGCCAGTTCCAGAATTTCGCCTACGTTACGGAAGCTTGCGCCCATAACGACGGTTTCGTAACCATGCTGTTTGTAGTACTCGTAGATTTCCGTTACGGAAACCACGCCCGGATCTTCAGCTGGCGCATAGTCTTTCTTGTCGGTATTGGCTTTATACCAGTCAAGAATACGACCTACGAACGGCGAGATCAGGTAGACGCCCGCTTCGGCGCACGCACGCGCCTGCGCGAAGGAGAACAGCAGCGTCAGGTTACAGTTGATGCCTTCTTTTTCCAGCTGTTCGGCTGCACGAATGCCCTGCCAGGTGGACGCCAGCTTGATCAGGATACGATCGTTGCTGATACCCGCATCATTGTAGAGTTTAATGATACGTTTTGCTTTGGCGATAGACGCTTCAGTGTCATAAGACAGACGCGCGTCAACTTCGGTAGAAATACGCCCCGGCACCAGCTTCAGGATTTCCAGGCCAATATTCACCGCCAGCTTATCGGTCGCGTCAACAACCTGCTGCGCGCGGTCGCTGCTCTGCTGTTTCGCCCAGGCGACAGCATCGTCAATCAGCTTACGATATTCCGGGATTTGCGCTGCGTTAAGAATGAGAGAAGGGTTAGTTGTAGCATCCTGCGGCTGGTACAGCTTCATTGCCGCGATATCTCCGGTATCAGCCACTACGGTGGTGAACTGACGAAGGGAGGTCAATTTGTCCGTCATGATAGAGTTTCTCTTTAAACAGCTTGTTAGGGGATGTAACCGGTCTACCCTGATGATAACACGACGCACTCACAGCGCAACCGCCTACATGCACCTGGCTGCCCTTGTGCACTGTTTGCGTATCTGACGACGGTTGATGCGCAATTAAAGGATACCGCCGTATTTATGGTAAACTGCCGTTAATATTAGTCTGACAAGGTCATCTACATCATGGGTCACGCTTATACAGGATTATCAAAGCGTGCCGGCATCAACAAGAGGGACGTTAATGCCTGAGTTTTTCAGTTTTATTAACGAAATACTCTGGGGCTCGGTAATGATTTACCTGCTGCTCGGCGCAGGATGTTGGTTTACCTGGCGTACCGGATTCATTCAATTTCGTTATATTCGCCAATTTAGCCGCAGTCTGAAAGGCAGCCTTAGCCCGCAGCCAGGCGGCCTGACGTCATTTCAGGCACTGTGTACCAGCCTCGCGGCGCGGATTGGCAGCGGTAATCTGGCCGGCGTGGCGCTGGCTATCGCCGCAGGCGGTCCCGGCGCGGTATTCTGGATGTGGGTCTCGGCCATCATTGGCATGGCGACCTCCTTCGCCGAGTGTTCGCTTGCCCAGCTTTATAAAGAACGTGACCCGACAGGCCAGTTCCGCGGCGGCCCGGCGTGGTATATGGCGCGTGGGCTGGGAATGCGCTGGATGGGCGTGGTTTTCGCCCTCTTTCTGCTCGTCGCCTACGGGTTGATTTTTAATAGCGTGCAGGCGAATGCCGTCTCACGCGCGCTCCATTTCGCCTTCAACATTCCGCCGCTTATCTCCGGCATTGCTCTGGCGCTCTGTGCCCTGTTAATTATCATTCGCGGCATCAAAGGCGTCGCCCGTCTGATGCAATGGCTGATTCCCATCATCGCGTTATTGTGGGTCGCCGGCAGCGTATTCATTTGCCTCTGGCATATTGAGCAAATGCCTGGCGTTATCGCCTCGATAGTCAAAAGCGCATTTGGTTGGCAGGAAGCCGCGGCAGGCGCAGCCGGATATACGCTCACTCAGGCTATTACCAGCGGTTTTCAGCGTGGGATGTTCTCTAATGAAGCGGGTATGGGGTCAACGCCTAATGCGGCCGCGGCGGCAACGTCGTATCCCCCTCACCCTGTCGCGCAGGGGATTGTGCAAATGATTGGCGTATTCAGCGACACCATTATCATCTGTACCGCCAGCGCGATGATTATCCTGCTGGCGGGGAATCACGCGTCCCATTCGTCAACAGAAGGCATTCAGCTTCTCCAACATGCAATGGTTTCGTTGACCGGTGAATGGGGCGCCAGTTTTGTCGCGCTTATCGTCATTCTGTTCGCGTTCAGTTCTATCGTCGCCAACTATATTTACGCTGAAAACAATCTGTTTTTTCTGCGGTTACATAACGCAAAGGCTATCTGGCTATTACGCCTTGCGACGCTTGGCATGGTTATCGCCGGTACGCTTATCAGTTTTCCGCTGATATGGCAGCTCGCTGACATGATCATGGCCTGTATGGCCATTACCAATCTGACGGCGATTTTGTTGCTCTCACCGGTGGTGTATACCCTTGCCGGCGATTATCTGCGACAACGGAAACTGGGCGTAAGACCGCAGTTCGATCCGCGGCGCTTCCCGGATATCGAACCACAACTGGCGCCAGATACCTGGGAGGCGGCATCGCGCGATTAAGCCGACAATCGCAACCATCGGTCAACTCTGCGGCGTTTTTTTGCTAAAGTCGCAGAAAATTCCCTGCAAGGACTGAATATGCTGATTCTGATTTCACCTGCAAAAACGCTTGATTATCAAAGCCCGCTGGCCACGACCCGCTATACCCAGCCGGAGCTGTTGGATCACAGCCAGCAGCTTATTCAACAGGCCCGCCAGCTTTCGGCGCCGCAAATTTCCAGGCTGATGGGAATTAGCGACAAACTGGCGGATCTCAACGCCACGCGTTTTCATGACTGGCAGCCTCATTTTACGCCGGATAATGCACGCCAGGCGATTCTGGCGTTCAAAGGCGATGTTTATACCGGCCTACAGGCGGAAACGTTCAACGACGCGGATTTTGATTTTGCTCAACAACATCTGCGTATGCTCTCTGGCTTGTATGGCGTATTGCGCCCGCTGGATTTAATGCAGCCTTATCGTCTGGAGATGGGGATTCGCCTGGAGAATCCGCGCGGCAAAGATCTTTATCAATTCTGGGGCGATATCATTACCGATAAGCTCAACGAAGCGCTTGAGGCGCAGGGCGATCGGGTGGTAGTGAATCTGGCCTCCGAGGAATATTTTAAATCGGTGAAGCCGAAGAAACTGAATGCCGAACTGATTAAGCCCGTGTTCCTTGATGAGAAAAACGGCAAGTTTAAGGTGGTAAGCTTCTACGCCAAAAAAGCGCGCGGACTGATGAGCCGTTTTATTATTGAAAACCGCTTAACGAAGCCGGAACAGCTTACCGCGTTTGACCGTGAAGGGTATTTCTTTGATGAAGAAACCTCCACACAAGACGAGCTGGTCTTTAAACGCTACGAGCAGTAACGGCATCGCCGGATGGCGGTTACGCCTTATCCGGCCTACAAATCGACACCACCCCATAGGCCCGGTAAGCGACAGCGCCACCGGGCGCAATGGTTACTGGCGGGTCATCATCAGCTTACGCAGGGCGGCAAAATCCGCAGGCAGATGATGTGAAAGCAGCGGCAGATCGGCGCGTTCGGCGAGCGCTTCAGGCAAGGCCAGCGTTTCTCCCAGAATGGACTCCACGCTTTCTTTAAACTTCGCCGGATGCGCCGTTCCGAGAAACAAGCCATACTCGCCAGGGTTTAACTGGTCGCGTAATGCCCGATACGCTACCGCCGCATGAGGTTCCGAGATATAACCTTTCGCTTTCAGCTCGCGCATCGTCTGTTGTGTCGTAGTGTCATCCACCGCCGCATAGCCCAGCTCAGTCAGACGCCAGATTTTACGGCGGAATAGCTCCTCCACACGCGGCCAGTTATTCGGCTGGCTGACATCCATCGCATTCGACAGGGTCGCCTGCGTCGCTTTCGGCGCCCACTTCCCGTCATGCAGAAAACGCGGCACCGTGTCGTTGACGTTGGTGGCGGCGATAAAACGTTTCACCGGTAGGCCTAACGACTTCGCCAGCAGCCCTGCCGTCAAATCGCCAAAGTTGCCGCTGGGGACGGAGATCACCAGTTGGTTACGCGCCCCCTGCGGCAGTTGCGCCACGGCTTCAAAGTAGTAGCAAATTTGCGCCAACAGGCGGCTGATATTAATCGAATTAGCCGAATTCAGCCCCAGCGCCGTTTTCAGATCTTCGTCATCAAATGCCTGTTTCACCAGCGCCTGGCAAGCGTCGAAATCGCCGTCGATCGCCACGGTTTCAATGTTGCCGCCCAGCGTACAGAACAGTTTTTCCTGCAACGGACTGATTTTACCGCGCGGGTAGAGAATGACGACCCGCACATTTTCCAGGCCATAGAACGCGTGAGCCACCGCCGCGCCGGTATCGCCTGACGTTGCGGTCAGAATCGTCACCGGTTTGTCGCCGCTGATATGCGTCAGCATTTGCGCCATAAAACGCCCGCCGAAGTCTTTAAAGGCCAGCGTCGGACCATGGAACAGCTCCAGGCAGCCGACATCGCTTTCTACCTGCGCTACCGGCGCCGGGAACGCAAACGCCGCGCGGACGCGCTCCTCCAGAATTTGCTGCGGTATTTCATCGCCAATAAATGCCGAGAGGATCTTTGCGCTACGGCTGACAAAGTCCTGGTTGAGCATCTCATCAATTTCCGTCAGGCTAAACTCCGGCAGATCGTGCGGAAAAAAAAGTCCCTGCTGTTTGCCCAGCCCTTGCGTGACGGCCTGCGCAAAGCTGACCTGCTCATTATGGTCTTTCAGATTATAGAGTTTCATTGATTATCCCACTACTCGTGCGCCCGCCGTATCCAGCCGGCAAATATGAACGAAGCCTTCCTGATTTTGCAGATAATGTTTGCTCAGCCAGTCCGCGACGCGTTGCGCCGTCTCCGGTTTATCGCATAGCGCAAACAGCGTCGGCCCCGATCCGGAAATCCCGCTCGCCAGCGCGCCGATCTCCGACACCGCCTGCCGCGCCTGGCTAAAGCCCGGCAGTAAACGCGCGCGGTATGGTTCGGCAATAACATCTTTCATCAGCGCGGCGGCAAGCTGCGGCTGCCGCGAGTAACAGGCGTGAATAAAACCGGCCAGATGCCGTCCATGCGCAATGCAATCCTGACGGCGATACTGCGCAGGCAAAATGGCCCGTGCTTCTGCGGTAGAAACTTTAATGCCCGGATAAGCCAGTACCCATAGCCACTCATCAAAGCCCGGCACCTGCTGACTAATAATGCCGTTTTCTTCAATCATCAACTGCATACCGCCAAGAAAGCACGGCGCGACGTTATCGTAATGGATGCTGCCGGAGATACGGCCTTCCAGCTCGCCCATCAGCGCCAACAGACGCGTGTCGTTTAACGGTTTGCCGCAGTGCTCATTCATCGCGACCAGCGCGGCGACGACGGAACAGGCGCTGGACCCTAACCCGGAACCAATCGGCATATTTTTTTCCAGCGTCATCGCCACCGGGATGGTTTTCCCCAATGCCTGGCAAAAACGTTCCCAGCACTGATAAACAATATTTTCACGCGGCTCCGGCGGCAGTTTATCGGCAAATCGCCCCAGGTTATGCAGACGGAAATGATCCGCTGCTTCAACGGATACCACATCGCCCAGCAACGTGCCGTCAACGGGTGTGACGGCCGCGCCCAACACGTCGAAACCGACGCTCATGTTCGCGCTGGAAGCCGGGGCATACACTTTCACCATGTTAAACTCCTAACTTCCATGAGAGGGTCCGTAACAGATCGGCAAACACGCCCGCCGCCGTCACATCATTGCCTGCGCCGTAGCCGCGCAGCACCAACGGCAAGGGCTGATAATAGTGGCTGTAGAACGCCAGCGCGTTTTCACCGTTTTTCACTTTGAAGAGCGGATCGTTACCATCAACTTCGGCAATCTTCACGCGGCACACGCCATCCTCTTCGATATTGCCCACATAGCGCAATACCTTACCTTCATCACGAGCTTTCGCCACACGGGCGGCAAACGCGTCGTCAAGCTGCGGCAGATGCGCCATAAAAGCGGTCACATCGCCGGAGGCGTCAAACTCGTTCGGCAACACCGGTTCAATCACAATATCGGAAAGCTCCAGCTCGCGACCCGTCTCGCGGGCGAGGATCAACAGTTTCCGCGCCACATCCATACCGGAAAGATCGTCGCGCGGATCGGGTTCGGTATAGCCCATCTCGCGCGCCAGCGCGGTCGCCTGTGAGAGACTCATCCCCTCTTCCAGTTTACCGAAAATAAAAGAGAGCGACCCGGAAAGAATGCCGGAAAATTTTTGCAGTTCATCACCGGCATTCAGCAGGTTTTGCAGGTTTTCGATTACCGGCAAACCGGCGCCGACGTTGGTGTCATACAAGAATTTGCGCCGTGATTGCGCGGCGGCGAAACGTAGCTGATGGTAGTAGTCCATCGACGAGGTGTTCGCTTTCTTGTTCGGCGTCACCACATGGAACCCTTCACGCAGGAAGTCGGCATATTGGTCGGCCACCGCCTGACTGGAGGTACAATCAACAATCACCGGATTGAGTAGATGATATTCTTTCACCAGGCGAATTAAGCGTCCCAGATTGAACGGCGCGTTCGCTTGCGCCAGTTCCGCCTGCCAGTTGTCCAGATTCAGGCCATGCACATTGGTTAGCAACGCCTTTGAGTTCGCCACGCCGCACACGCGTAGATCGATGTGCTTGTTCTTCAGCCAGGTTTGCTGACGTTTAAGCTGTTCCAGTAGCGCGCCGCCGACGCCGCCGACGCCAATGACAAACACTTCAATCACCTGATCGGTATTGAACAGCATCTGGTGCGTTACCCGCACGCCGGTGGTGGCATCGTCGTTATTCACCACCACAGAAATGGAACGCTCAGAAGATCCCTGAGCGATCGCCACGATATTGATATTAGCCCGCGCCAGCGCGGCGAAGAATTTCGCTGAAATGCCGCGTAGCGTGCGCATACCGTCGCCGACAACAGAGATAATCGCCAACCGCTCCGTAACCGCCAGCGGCTCCAGCAGCCCCTCTTTCAGCTCCAGATAGAACTCATCCTGCATCGCACGGCGGGCACGCGCGCAGTCACTCTGCGGCACACAGAAACTGATGCTGTACTCAGAGGAGGACTGGGTAATGAGCACCACCGAGATCCCGGCGCGAGACATGGCGGCGAAAACACGCGCCGCCATCCCAATCATCCCTTTCATTCCCGGGCCGGAGACGCTAAACATCGCCATGTTGTTAAGGTTAGAGATCCCTTTAACCGGCAGGTTATCATCGTCGCTGGACGCGCCGATCAGCGTTCCTGGCGCCTGCGGATTACCGGTATTTTTAATCAGACAGGGGATCTGGAACTGGGCGATGGGCGTAATGGTGCGAGGGTGAAGGACTTTGGCGCCGAAGTAAGAGAGTTCCATCGCTTCCTGGTAGGACATCGATTTCAGCAGCCTGGCGTCCGGCACCTGGCGCGGGTCACAGGTATACACGCCATCGACGTCAGTCCAGACTTCACAGCAGTCAGCGCGTAAACAGGCGGCCAGCACGGCGGCGGAATAGTCGGAACCATTACGGCCCAGCACCACCAGTTCACCCTTTTCATTACCGGCGGTAAAGCCCGCCATCAGGATCATGTGATCGGCCGGGATCTGGCTGGCGGCGATACGGCGAGTCGATTCCGCGATATCGACGGTAGATTCAAGGTAATGGCCCACCGCCAGCAATTTTTCTACCGGATCGATCACCGTGACGCGATGCCCACGCGCCTCCAGAAGTCCCGCCATAATCGCGATCGACATTTTTTCGCCACGGCAAATCAGCGCGGCGTTGATGCTATCCGGGCACTGACCCAGCAGGCTGATACCATGCAAAACATGTTTGATCTGAGCGAATTCTTGTTCGACAACCATTTTCAACCGTGCAAGCGGGAATCCCGGCTGCGCGCTGGCAAGTCCTGCGAGCAGGTCAGAAAAAATACGTTCGGCATCGCTGATATTCGGCAAAGCATCCTGACCGCCGATAGTTTTTTCAATCATCGCCACCAGATGGTTGGTAATTTTCGCGGGGGCGGAAAGTACGGTCGCTACCTGCCCTTGCCTGGCATTGCTTTCCAGAATATCGGCAACACGCAGAAAACGTTCTGCATTTGCCACTGATGTACCGCCGAACTTCAACACTCGCATGGTTGTTACCTCGTGATCTCTGGTCGAAAAAAAAGCCCGCACTGTTCAGGTGCGGGCTTTTTTCTGTGTTTCCTGTACGCGTCAGCCCGCACCGTTACCTGTGGTAATGGTGATGGTGGTAATGGTGGTGGTGCTGATGCGGTTCATGGATGTTGTGTACTCTGTCATTTTTATTTGTCTGTCTTGTATTCCTATATTGGTTAAAGTATCTGCCCGCCTAAGTCAATAAATTTTTAAATTGATCACATTCCGAAATTTGTTCATGTGCTGCTGGCGATATATTTATTTTCAACCAATTCCCCCTGTCACGGTCTCTTGCAACCAGACGTAATCTCTTATTATTTTAAAAATTACAGCACGTTATTTTGTTAGTTTTTTTTCAATATCATGGACCAAACGGTGCAACATTACCGTATCTCGCTGTCCCAGCAGGCCGATTCGCTGTTGTAGCCAGTCGGTTAATTTGTGGTCATCGGCCGCCTCCAGAGTCGTTAGCAGGCGTAAAAGGCGCGCGCGTAACGCCTGTAACTGCGATTCATCAGCAATATCAACGGATTCTGTGGTCTGTTGCATTAAACCTGCTAATTGATAGCAATACACCATGACCGCCTGACCCAGATTGAGCGAAGGGTAATCCGCCGCCATCGGCACGCCGGTCAATACATCCGCCAGCGCCAGCTCGTCATTGGTCAAACCGGAATCCTCACGGCCAAAAACCAGCGCGGCATGACGCATCCAGCGTGATTTTTCCTGTAATAAGGGAACCAGTTCAGCGGGCGAAGTGTAGTAATGAAATTTTGCCCGGCTGCGGGCTGTCGTCGCGACGGTAAAATCCACATCGTGGAGCGCGTCGGCAAGGGTGCGAAAAACCTCAATATTATCAATAATATCTCCAGATCCATGTGCGACCCAACGGGTGGCGGGCTCCAGGTGCGCCTGGCTGTCGACAATACGCAGGTCAGTAAATCCCATGGTCTTCATAGCCCGGGCGGCTGCGCCGATATTTTCCGCTCTGGCGGGAGCGACAAGAACGATTGTTACACGCATTTCATTACTCTTTTTGACTAATTTACAGGAAATTAGCTGGCGTTTGTAAGCATATTACGCTTCGCAAATTTACAAAATTTTAACGGATATCACTGAAAAAGCATTTTTGATTTCGTAAAAGACGCTACACTATTGCGTATCTGTACTATTGCTGTTTATGTTAACAGAACATCGTTATCCTGCTGTTTATTTAGGATAATTTAATTTAAAATAGATCCTGTTCTTTGGATTCATCACATTTATTAGTTGGCTTACGTAACTAGTTGGAATATTGCAAATTTGTGATGAAAGCTAGCATTTAGCTACGATGATTTCATCAAACTGTTAACGTGCTACAATTGAACTTGATATATGTCAACGAAGCGTAGTTTTATTAGGTGTCCGGTACGTCTTAGCCTGTTATGTTGCTGTTAAAATGGTTAGGATGACAGCCGTTTTTGACACTGTCGGGTCCAGAGGGAAAGTACCCACGACCAAGCTAATGATGTTGTTGACGTTGATGGAAAGTGCATCAAGAACGCAATTACGTACTTTAGTCATGTTACGCCGATCATGTTAATTTGCGACATGCATCAGGCAGGTCAGGGACTTTTGTACTTCCTGTTTCGATTTAGTTGGCAATTTAGGTAGCAAACATGCAGACCCCGCACATTCTTATCGTTGAAGACGAGTTGGTAACACGCAACACGTTGAAAAGTATTTTCGAAGCGGAAGGCTATGATGTATTCGAAGCGACAGATGGCGCGGAAATGCATCAGATCCTCTCTGAATATGACATCAACCTGGTGATCATGGATATCAATCTGCCAGGGAAAAACGGTCTCCTGTTAGCGCGTGAACTGCGTGAACAGGCTAACGTTGCGCTGATGTTCCTGACGGGCCGCGATAACGAAGTCGACAAAATTCTCGGCCTCGAAATCGGCGCGGATGATTACATCACCAAACCGTTTAACCCACGCGAATTGACCATCCGTGCCCGCAACCTGCTGTCCCGTACCATGAACCTGGGTACCGTCAGCGAAGAGCGTCGTAGCGTTGAAAGCTACAAGTTCAACGGTTGGGAACTAGATATCAACAGTCGTTCACTGATCGGCCCGGACGGCGAGCAGTATAAACTACCGCGCAGCGAGTTCCGCGCGATGCTGCACTTCTGCGAAAACCCTGGCAAAATTCAGTCACGCGCAGAGCTGTTGAAGAAAATGACCGGCCGCGAGCTGAAGCCGCATGACCGTACTGTTGACGTTACCATTCGTCGTATTCGTAAGCATTTCGAATCCACGCCGGATACGCCGGAAATCATCGCCACCATTCACGGCGAAGGTTATCGCTTCTGCGGCGACCTGCAGGATTAATTCGGCCCAGGCGCCGAACCGTAAAAACAGCCGGTAAGTTATTCTTACTGGCTGTTTCTTATGCTCCCCTTCCGCTAAGCGGCCTCGCTTTCCCTCCTGACCTGCCGTTATGACGTACTCTTTTACATAAAAATTGTCGTATAGCGCTGTTTATCTCAGCTTGCGAAAGTTAAGGTAGTTTGTGTATTTACATTAAAGAGTAATATACGGGATTTGTTGGTCCCCAAAAAATAAGGGGATGCTCACAGGACGTGAGGTTTCACAGGATGAAAAAATCACCATTATGCTGCTACCTGTTTTGTGCAGCGATGTCAGCTTCATCAGCCGCGCTGGCTGCTACCGCGCCGGTCTCCGCAGGCGTTATTCATTTCAAAGGCCAGATTGTCGAATATGGTTGTAATCTTGCGCCTCACGATCGCAATATCGAGGTATTATGTTTGCGGAATAATATCCCCCATTTGCAGACAGTCGCCACACCGTCTGGAAACGCTATTTCGTTGATGAATGGAATCGCCACGGTACGGCACGTGTCGTTAAAAGATCATCCGGAGATTCAAAGCCTGATCGTCCAGTACCGCTAACCGCTTATGGCTCCCGCCGGGAGGAGTTCCGGCAGGCGGCGATTTCGCTCAGTAAAACGCCGCCCGCCTGCATTTTGTACTTTTCTCTCATTCGTATCCTCCAATAGCGATGTTCATCGCTTCGCTATCCTGTACGCTCTACGCGCTCGTTAAGCACGGTACCTATGATAGCTGTCATAAAATGATTGCAAATAAAATCATCACATTTACTATGGTTAACCTTACAAACAGCGTTGTCGCTCATGCATTGATAAGGTGAATACATTGACTTAAATATTCTTGTTGGCTATTTTAATTTACTTAATTATAATTTTAAGTGAATATTAAATTTATGTTTACCTTTTAATAGTCAACCACTTTATCAGCCATAATAATGGGGAAGATATGAAGCAGTTAAACGGCGGGAATGTGTATCGTCCCACAGGGAAAGAAAAAAACCTGCAAGCCATTTTAAATATTCATCGGCACGTTATTCAAAACATCTCCCCTGTCACTATTACGGCCGGTAAAACACTGGATATCAAGATTGATAATCAATCCCACATCCTGTTAATCACTAAAGGCGCTATTAAAGTATGTCGGCGTATCGACAGCATTGTAATGGGCTGCGGTGTCTCACCAATGATTTTAGGCCTTGTAGATGCCTATGCTGACTTATACCAGTTAGAAGAGAATTCAGACGTCTTTTTTATCGCCGAAACCACCTGTGAATATTATCCTGTCCCAGTAAAAGATTTTGTGGAAATAGCTGATGAAAAGCATCTCTGGCGTGACATTTCGAACATCCTGATGTACCGCATTGCTTTCATGACTAACCGTGACAGAAACCTTATCGGGCAGGACGCCTATAGCCAGATAAAAGCGCTGTTACTTGAACTGTGGTCGTATCCTGAAAGCTCACGATTTGAGATCAACGCACAGAACTTCATACAGCAGAGAACCGGGCTTTCACGCAGCCGTATCATGCAGGTACTTTCAGAACTAAAAGCGGGGGACTATATAAAAATACTGCATGGAAGACTGTTAGAGCTTCGAAACCTGCCGGTTTCATTTTAAACGGACAAGCGTCGTATATTCTTAAAAATAAAGCAATATAGAGTTAAATAAATCCCCCAGGAAATAATAACTATTATCAAAAAAGAGATCTTGCTCTATAAATTCAGTCATCAACTATACTTCTTTAGTGGTATTTTATTAAACTTTGTTACCGGGTCCGAAACTGGACTGCCGTTCAATATTGCATCAGAATTTTTATTGAGTTCATAGTTGATATACGTAGAATAGCCGCCTGCTTATCTACAGAACAGAAAGAAGCGCATACAGAGTAAAATATAATATTTTATTTTATATAGCTATCTTTATTTTTCAGCGAATAGAATCAGGCAACAATTAATATGTTTAATAAGAAAATTATCATCCTGGCAATGTTAACTGCCGTAGCATCCACACCGGTATTTGCCCAGAATACGATTACGTTCAATGGCAAAATTTACGATCAGGCGTGTACGGTTCAGGTTAATGGCTCCACGGATACCACCATTGATTTAGGCAATTACAGCAAAGAACGCATCGCGGAAAAAGGCGCCACAACCGATTACGTGCCGTTTATCGTAAGCCTGGTTAGCTGCCCGGAAGCAGGGACTGGCGTACCGACCCAGGCCATGTTCCGCTTCCACGGCGCAACAGATGATTCCAACCCAACGTACTTCAAAAACGCGGACGAAGGATCGGAAACGGGCGCCGCGGGTGTCGGTATTTCTATTCAGAACGCTTCACATAGCGATGTGACAGATAACACGGATGATGCCGCAGTGAACCTGCCAACCGACGGCTCGAAAGCAGACTTTACCTATTACGCCGCCATGGCAAACGATGGTTCCGCAACCGTAACCGGTGGAGATGTTAGCACTCAGGTTACGTATACCGTTTCGTATCAGTAAGGCATTCTCATCCTGATGTGGACAGGCAGGATGCCAGTCCATAGCGTAAAACATCTTTACAGAGTAAAAAATGAAACACATAAAGAAATCCGTGTTGGTCGTATTACTGACAAGCCATGTTGCCCATGCCAGCATTGTTGTTGGCGGAACCCGACTGGTTTTCGACGGCAATAATGATGAGTCGTCAATCAATGTAGAGAATAAAGACAGCAAAGCGAATCTTGTTCAGTCATGGTTATCGGTTGCCGATCCCCAGGTCACAAATAAGCAGGCGTTTATTATCACCCCGCCTCTTTTTCGCCTTGATGCCGGGCAAAAGAACAGTATTCGGGTTATTCGCTCTGGCGCCCCTCTACCTGCAGATCGGGAGTCTATGTACTGGCTCAATATTAAGGGTATTCCTTCTATTGATGATAATGCCTCCGCGAACCGCGTGGAAATCTCCATTAATACCCAAATAAAGCTTATATATCGACCGCCAGCATTAACAAAATCAACGCCTGATAGCCAGAGCCAACAATTAAAATGGCAGACGGCAGGTGATGTTATTACCGTAAATAACCCCACTCCCTATTATATGAACTTTGCCAGTGTGACGCTTAACAGCCATGAAGTGAAATCAGCGACCTTCGTTCCGCCAAAATCATCAGCGTCATTTAAATTGGGTTCTACTGCCGCCCCTCATGGCACGGTAACGTGGCGATTAATCAGCGATTATGGGATGAGTTTAGAGCCGCATTCCGGTTCATTCTAGCCATTAACGACTTCACTTTACTTTTACCCTTTCAGGACTTTTACTGTGCAATTCTCCAGAGTAGAGCCCCGTTCTCAATTAGCGTTATCGTTTCTCTTTATATGCTGTTCCATAAAACCAGCGTTAGCACATGATCATTTTAATCCATTATCGTTGGAAAATGATGAACCGGGCGTGGAGAATGTCGATCTATCGGTTTTCGAAAAGGGGGGGCAGGCAGAAGGCACCTATAATGTTGATATTTATATTAATAACACCAGTGTTGAAACAAAAAATATTGCCTTTAAAAATAAAAAATCAGCAGATAATAAGCTCTCCCTACAGCCGTGTCTTAGCGTTGAACAACTCAAGCAGTGGGGCGTAAAAACAGAAAACTTCCCCGAGCTTAAAAATGACCCAAACGGGTGTACCGATCTTAGTCTGCTGGCTGGCGCTGTAGCAAAGTTTAATGTCATCGGTAACCGGCTGGATTTAGCGATCCCTCAAATCGCGTTGATCGCCGACCCGCGAGAATTCGTCCCTACCAGCGAATGGGATGAAGGCATTAATGCTTTTTTGCTGAACTACAGTTTTACCGGATCGCAGGATCACGATATTGATGAAAACCGGACGGAAAATAGCGAATACGCTAACCTGCGCCCTGGTATTAACATTGGCGCATGGCGTTTTCGTAACTACTCAACCTGGAATCATGATAGCGATGGGCAAAATAGCTGGGATTCTGCCTACACCTATGTTTCTCGCGATATCGAATTTTTAAAAGGACAGCTGATCGCCGGGGAAAATAACACGCCCGCGGACGTCTTTGACAGTATTTCATTTAAGGGCGTACAGATCTCTTCTGATGACGATATGTTGCCGGACAGTATGAAAGGGTTCGCCCCGGTCATTCGCGGGGTGGCCAAAAGCAGCGCGCAGGTAACCGTTGAACAAAACGGTTATACCATCTACAAAACTAACGTTCCGGCGGGCCCATTCGCCATCAACGATCTTTATCCAACCGGCGGTTCGGGCGACCTGTACGTCACCATCAAAGAATCCGATGGTTCTGAACAGCATTTCATTGTGCCCTACGCCAGCGTTCCGGTATTACAGCGTGAAGGCCACCTGAAATACGACCTGACGGTAGGCCGCACGCGTTCATCAGATACGCATTCCGCGCAACAGAACTTCGCTGAACTGACGGCCTTATACGGATTAGCAGGCGGCATAACCGCCTATGGCGGAATAGAGAGTACGCTGAGCAATGATGTTTATCATGCGGCGCTCATCGGGACAGGCTTAAACCTTGGCGATCTGGGCGCATTGTCTTTAGACGTCACCAACTCATGGTCAAAAATTAAAGCAGGCGATGTGGTTAGCGATACGCTTACCGGACAATCCTGGCGTATTCGTTACAGCAAAGATATTCAGTCAACAGGCACCAATTTCACTGTCGCCGGCTACCGTTATTCGACCAAAGATTACTACGCTCTTGAGGATGTGCTGGATACCTATAGCGATAATAGTCACTATGATCATGTACGTAATCGCACCGACCTGTCGTTATCGCAAGACATTATCTACGGTTCCATTTCACTCACTTTATATAATGAAGATTACTGGAATGACACTCATACCACATCATTAGGTATTGGCTATAACAACACATGGCATAACGTAAGCTATGGCATTAACTATTCTTATACGCTGAACGCCGATAATTCTCAGGATGAAGACGACGATACGGAAGACAGTAATGACCAGCAAATTTCAATCAATATTAGTATTCCGTTAGATGCCTTTATGCCGTCAACGTATGCCACCTACAATATGAACTCCGCGAAAGACGGCGATACCACGCATACTGTCGGTTTAAACGGAACAGCGCTGGCACAGAAAAATCTCTCATGGAGCGTTCAGGAAGGTTATTCCTCTCAAGAGAAAGCCACCAGCGGTAATGTGAGCGCAACCTATAACGGGACGTATGCGGATATTAACGGCGGATATAGCTACGATAATCATATGCGCCGTCTGAATTATGGCGTTCAGGGCGGCGTACTGTTACATCGAAATGGCCTGACACTATCCCAGCCAATGGACGACACCATCATATTGGTTAAAGCCCCTGGCGCAGCGGGTGTCCCCGTGAATAACGAAACGGGCGTGGACACCGATTTTCGGGGGTATGCCGTCGTACCTTATGCTTCGCCTTACCATCGTAATGAAGTGTCTTTAGATACGACTGGCATTAGAAAAAATATTGAGCTCATTGATACCAGTAAAACGCTGGTGCCTACCCGTGGCGCGGTGGTCAGGGCTGAATATAAAACCAATATTGGTTACAAGGCATTGATGGTATTAACCCGCATAAACAATCTGCCTGTTCCTTTTGGCGCGACCGTCTCGTCTTTAACAAAACCAGACAATCACAGCAGTTTTGTTGGTGATGCGGGGCAGGCCTGGTTAACCGGACTGGAAAAACAAGGGCGGTTATTAGTGAAGTGGGGACCAACAGCAGCAGACCGGTGTCAGGTCTCTTATCGTATACCGAGCTCCCCCTCCGCTTCTGGCGTAGAAATCTTACACGAGCAATGCCAGTGATTCTGGTGGGATAAAAGATGAATATGAACAGATTTGCTGCATTAGCCGCCCTGTTAACGTTCACGGGTCTGGCATTATGGTCGCCATCGATCAGCGCGGCATACAATACCGCAGATGCCGTAGACATTAACGTTACGGGATTAATTTATGCCGATCCGTGTACCGTGACGGTCCCCGACACGCTCTCTCTTGGACAATATGCCCGGGCGGATATCGCCGTGGCCGGCGGCAATACCGCCACCATTCCTTTCACCATAAAAATGACGAATTGCCCGGCAACGACCACAAAAGCCGCGATTTCATTTAACGGCGTACCTTATCCCGATCCAAATTATGCTTCTGCGATTTATGCAAACAGCGCGGCCAATCCGGCGCAGGATTTAGGATTACAGCTTTTTAACCTGGACGGTAAAAGTCTGGTCAATCTGGCCAACAACGTCACTTACACGGTGGATATCAACAGTAATACCCATGAAGCCAATTTGCCTGTCGCCGCAAGGATGTATACCCCGTATGGAAAAGTCACGGCAGGGGATTTCACGTCCGTTGTGACGATCACTATCGCATGGCAATAACATCTTTCTATTTCACCTGGTATAAAAGCAGGAATTTTTCATGAGAAGGTTATATCTGGCGCTTATTCTGCTGTTCGCGTATTCCGGTCATGGTTACGCCTCCTGTAAACGTTCCGGAAATGAAGGCGCGATCACTATCACCCCGCCGTCGCAGCTTGTGGTGGATAGCCACGCCTATACCGCAGGCGAAGTGTTGTGGCAATCGGGCTGGGTTTCCACCTCCGAAGTCACAATGGATGGCTGTAGTCGCGATTATAAGGTCGGTTTTTTATATGAACCCGGTAGCGCGCAGTCAAATACATCAGCGACAATCAATGCGAATGACGGGAACAACACACCGGTATTTAGCACCGGCATTTCCGGCGTGGGCATTGCGATTAAAACCCAAACGAATGCTGGCCCTTACGATAATGTCATGCCAATCGATAATACCTACCATAATGGCGATGGCAATAAAACACACCATGCGATGGCTCCCGCCTACAATGTTGAACTGGTCGCCTTAGGCGGTCCGATCACCTCCGGTACCGCGACATTCCAAAGCCCACTGGCGCGCGTATCTTTTCGCGATAGCGCAACGGAAGACTCCGGCGGCGATATCCTGACCCATCTGTATTTGGGTAATACGCAATTGATTATGAAAGCGATGGGATGTCGGGTAGAAACACCTGCCATCACCGTGGATTTAGGCAGCGTCAATTTAGGCAGTTTCGCTAACAGTCAAACGGCGGGCACAGGCGAGCAGGATATCTTATTGACCTGCGAACAAGGCACCTCTATTTCCGCATCGTTAAGCGCCCAGCCTGCCAGCGGAAATAACCCTGATAATTCAGTCATCCAGTTGAGCAATGCGAGCGCGCCAACCAGCGCAACCGGCGTTGGCGTACAGTTGGGTATTCAGGCGCCGGACGCCGGTTTCTTTACCGACAGTTTGCCAATCAATCAAAAAATTGATCTCTTTACTCACACGATTACCACCAATGCCGATGGCAGCCAGACGGTTAGCGGCGGAACCATGAATATGTCCACCACCCTGAAAATTAGCGCGCGCTACTATAAAACCGCCGCCACGGTAACGGCCGGCCAGGCGAATGCCACAGCAACATTAAACCTGACCTATAACTAATGACATCACGTTTTCTGGCGCTGCGCGGGAAAACGTTAACGCGCGCGCCCGTAAAATTTATTTCCACAAACGTAATTCGTCATCTTTTACTGGCGGTAATGACTTACGTTGCTGACAAGAGAGCGAATACCAGTCCAGATGGCGCGTCAGGAACATCACGCCGCCAAGCGCCAGTAGCAGAACGCCGGTCCCCAGAAGCAACGAGCTATCTTCCGAACGCAGCAATCCCCACATCACGCCATCCAGCGCCAATAACGCTAACGTAAACAGTACGCTATTGCGCCATCCTTTCAGCACCGCCTGCAAATAAACGCTATTCATCAACGCGCCCACCAGGCTTGCGGCGATCCAGGCTGGCGTGAAACCGATATGTTCCGACAGTGCCAGCAACAGCAGGTAGAACATCACCAGCGATAACCCCACCAGCAGATACTGCATCGGGTGTAACCGCTGCCCCGTCAGGGTTTCGAAGACAAAGAAAGCCATAAACGTTAGCGTAATCAACAAAATGGCATATTTCGTCGCTCTGTCCGTCAGTTGATACTGATCGGCTGGCGTCGATACAGCGACGCTAAACGCCGGTAAGTTGTCCCAATCCACCTTTTGCGCATCAGCAAACTGTTCGCCGAGATTCGTGGCAAACCGGCTGGTTTGCCACTGGGCCTGAAATCCTGAACCGCTGATTTCGCGTTTACCGGGAAGAAAATCCCCCACAAAATTTGGGTGCGGCCAGTTACTGGTCAGGGTCATTTCACTGCTACGCCCGACGGGAACCAGTGAAAAGCTGCCGGTTCCGCTTAAATTTAACGACATCGCCAACGTCAGGTTGCGCGTCGCCCACTGACTGTCCGGCAGCGGGATATGAATGCCCTCTCTACTTTCCGGTAAGCCGGTCCCCGGTTCTACAGTGAGCGTTTCACCATTCACCTGCGGCGCTTTTACTGCGCTGATACCGCGCGCATCGCCGACGCCCACGACGATAAAGGGCTTTCCAAGGGTAATGTTCGGTCTGTTCAGCTCATGCAGACGGGCCACATCAAACTCCGCCTTTATCGCCATATCGGTATGCCACACCTGCCCCTGATAAATACCTATTTTTCGCGCTTCAACGTTTTGATTGCCTTCGACCAATAGCGACTCCGGCAGCCAAAAATAGAGATAGCTGCGCTTATACTGGACCTCTTTCTCCTCTTCCAGCACGGTATAGAGCTCTGTCACCGGAACCGCCACCAGCGGGCCGACAACCTTTTGTGGGCCGCTGGTACTCTGACGAATAGCGGCTTCTACATGGCTTCGATAATCAGCACGTTCCACGATGGTGTGCCGTACCATCATCAGGGGAATTAACAGCAGGATCATGGCGCCGCCTAACGTAATCATTTTCCACAACAGGGGGGATTTCAACATAGCGTTCTCCTTTGCAATAACAGCAGTGTAAGAACGCGATGTGGGGAGAATTTGAAGTTATGTGAAGTGACGGTGAAGTGTCAACGAGGCCAGCACGCCGCCTTCGGGACGGTTGCACAACGTCACCTCACCGTTGAGGAGTCGCGCCGCCTCGCTGACAAACGCCAGCCCAAGCCCGCTGCTTTTACGTCCGTTTTCACGGGGCAACGAATAGAATCGGTCGAAAATGCGCGGCAGCGCAAAATCAGGAATACCACAGCCGGAATCCGTCACCTGCAGGATCGCTTTCTCCCCCATCGGCTGAGCGCTTAATGTGATAACGCCATTTTCAGGCGTAAAGTCGATAGCATTGTCCAACACATTGCCCAGCGCCTGCGCCAGAAGCTCCGCGTCGGCGACGACAACCAGCGAGGAAGGCCGTAGAGTAAGGGTGATATTTTTTGCCGCCAACTGAATGCTGCGCGCCTCGCTAAGCTGCGTAAATAGTTCATCAACAGCAACCGGCGCGAGAGGGATATCCTGCCGGTTTTCCAGCCGCGCCTGGCGCAGCAGGGTCTCTACCAGCGCCTGCATTCGCGTATTTTGCGCCAGTATATTCTCTGTAAAGCGGGTAACCACATCCGCGGGCGGTCCTTCACGCAGAATCTCCGCCGCGCCGCGTATCGCCGCCAGCGGACTTTTCAGCTCATGAGTCAACGCATACACGTACTGCTCAATCTCATTCTTGCCTTCCAGCTTAATGCGCATACTCTCCAGCGCCTGCGCCAGTTTACGCAGCTCGCTGCTGCCTAATGCAGGTAACGCAAGCGGGCGGTTTTCGGTGACGGAATCCGCATAGCGCGTCAACCGGGCGATGGAGCGGTTAATCCACCAGACCATCCCCGCGCCAATCACCAGCGCAATTCCCAGTAAAACGGCGCTGGCCCACAGAATGCGCCGTTCGCTGCGCTTAATCACCGGCGCCATTGCCGCATTCGGTTTACCGACAGTCAGGACGCCGATAATCCGTCCATCGCTGATTATCGGCGCGGCTACGTACATCACGGTGCTATTGGGATCGGCAGCATCTTTTGCCGTGCTGCGGGCGCCATACTGTCCGCGCAGCGTAAGCCAGACGTCATTCCAGCGAGAATAATCCTGCCCCACCGCTTTGTTTTCCGAATCAAACAACACCTTCCCCTGCGCATCCGTCATGTAGACATGGTATTCATTGCGCACTTTGACGATCCCGCTGATATTGGCGCGAAACGGGCGATGTTGCAGCTGGGCGAATGCCTTCGCCAACTGGCCGTCAGTCGGGTTGCCGGAAAGGAGATCGTCGCGGGCCAGCGCCGCCAGCAGCGTCGCGGTGTCAATCAGCGTCCCTTCCGTCGCGCGGCGGACGCCCGGCTTTATCTCCTGAACAAAGATAGACAGCACAAACACGGCGGCGACGGCGACAATAAGAAAGTAGCCCAGCAGCAAACGCATTCCGATGCGCATCAGACGCTCCTCAGGCTGTATCCCATTCCACGATGCGTGTTAATTGGCGAGAGATCCGGGTTGATCGCGCGTAGCTTAGCGCGCAGGGTTTTGATGTGTGTATCGACCGTCCGATCGAAGGTCTCCTGGGCATCAGACCAGACAATATCCATCAATTGCTGACGCGAGTACACGCGCTCCGGCGACAGCAGCAGGGTTTTAAGAAGCAGAAACTCATAACGCGTCAGCGAGAGCGGCGTACCAAACCAGGCGATCTGCGCCGCCGGTTCATTGAGTTCAAAATGTCCGGTACGCACCACCGGCGACGGCGCAGCAAACTTTTTCACCCGGCGCAGCAGCGTGCGCACGCGGGCGCTCACTTCGCGCGGCGAGAACGGCTTGGCGACATAATCATCTGCACCGATCTCCAGACCAAGCAATCGATCCACTTCATCGCTACGGGCAGTCAGGAAAAGAATCGGCAGCGCAGGATGGCGTTCCAGCAACTGCCGACACAGCTCAAAGCCGCTGATATCCGGTAGTCCCACATCGAGAATCACCGCATCTGGCCGTTGCTGACGCGCTTTTTCCAGCGCGGGCAGCCCGCGAGCGAATAGCTCAACGGTAAACCCTTCCAGTTGCAGGGTGTAGATGAGCGTATCGGCGATTCCCTGTTCATCCTCGACTAACCAGACCTGCGGTTGCTGCATACTCTTTCCCTGTTATTGTCGCCACGGCATGACCGGCACCGCGCTGATGGCATTCTTCGGCGACCCGTCGACTACTTTGTCGGAGTAGGCCAGATACGCCAGCGTGTTGCGTTTCTCATCATAGAAACGCACGACCTGCAATGACTTAAATATCAATGAGGTGCGTTTTTTGAACACCACCTCTCCCTGCGCCTTGCCGTTCTTAATTTTGTCGCTCAGTTCAATAGGCCCGACCTGCTGACAAGAGATGGCGGCGTCAGACGTATCTTCCGCCAGCCCCAATCCGCCTTTTATGCCGCCCGTTTTCGCCCGGCTAACATAGCACGTCACGTTTTTGACATCAGGATCGTCAAAAGCTTCCACCACGATTTTATGGTCAGGACCGAACATTTTAAATACCGTATCGACTGAACCAATTTGTTCCGCGCGGGCGCTCTGCCCCAGCAGCAACAAAATTGAGAAAAGTACTAAGCTCTTGTATTTCATATTGTTACCATTCATAAAAGTTACGTTGCGTAATTATTAGACATTCTAAAATAAAATGGTTATAGATCACAGGATTAGAATAATTACCTGTCACGTTGCCTAAAAAAAGCATTTAAGCTCAAAAAAAACACTGAATGCTAAAAGAACAAAAAATGCTATTATCCTCTTACCTGATATCGGGTGCTCGTTGTTGAAAGGATGGGGATATTTTATGGATCAGGCTGGCATAATTCGCGACCTGTTAATCTGGCTGGAAGGTCATCTGGATCAGCCGCTGTCACTTGACAATGTGGCGGCAAAAGCAGGCTATTCCAAGTGGCACCTGCAGAGAATGTTTAAGGACGTGACGGGCCACGCCATTGGCGCTTACATCCGCGCCCGTCGTTTATCGAAATCAGCAGTGGCGCTGCGTTTGACCGCGCGTCCAATTTTGGATATTGCTCTTCAGTACCGCTTCGATTCTCAGCAAACCTTTACGCGCGCCTTTAAGAAACAGTTTTCCCAGACGCCAGCGCTGTATCGTCGCTCCTCGGAATGGAGCGCCTTTGGCATTCGCCCGCCATTACGGCTGGGCGAGTTTACCGTGCCGGAACATCAGTTCGTTACGCTGGAAGATACGCCGCTCCTTGGCGTCACGCAGAGCTATTCCTGCTCGCTGGAACAGATTTCCGACTTCCGCCACGAAATGCGCGTGCAATTCTGGCATGATTTCCTCGGTCATTCGCCAACTATTCCGCCAGTGCTTTATGGGCTTAATGAAACGCGCCCCAGCATGGAGAAAGACGATGAGCAGGAAGTATTCTATACCACCGCACTGCCGCAAGAGCAGGCCGATGGCTATGTTCAGTCGGCGCATCCTGTGCTGTTGCAGGGCGGTGAATACGTCATGTTCACCTATGAAGGGTTAGGAACCGGCGTGCAGGATTTTATCCTGACCGTTTACGGCACCTGTATGCCAATGCTGAATCTGACCCGTCGTAAAGGGCAGGATATAGAGCGATACTATCCGTCAGAAGATACCAAAACCGGCGATCGCCCTATCAACCTGCGCTGCGAATTTCTGATCCCGATTCGCCGTTAACGCTGTAGCTCATCCAATGCAGGGGCGTCCAGATGCGAAACGTCCCCTGCGGTTTCTACCACCCACCCAGACGCCAGCCACTGACTTTCCTGGTAATCGATGCGGGAAATAGAGCAGTTGCGCAAACGTAACCGGCGTTCCGCCCAGGCGGGTAGTCCCAGTATAGTACTGACCAGACAGCCCAACGCGATACCGTGACTGACCAATAAAGGTCGGCTGCCCTGCGGTAGCTCCAGACAGGACGCCAGCGCGGCATGAACGCGATCGCTCAACTCCTGCATCGATTCCCCGCCGGGAATGCGGCCATCCTGCGTGCCGTTGACCAGCTGACGACGCCAGCCCTCTTCTTCTTCCGTCAGCGAATCGATCTGGCGCTTTTCCAGCACGCCCATATCCAGCTCGCGCAGGCGGGAGTCAAAGGTGATATCACACCCGCACGCCTGGGCGATAATCTCCGCCGTGCGTTTTGTGCGGCCTAAATCGCTGCTGATGATATGGGTGATGCCGAGGCTACGGGCGCGTTCTCCTACCTGCATGGCCTGCTGCTCGCCTTTTGCTGTCAGGGGACTGTCCGATTGGCCCTGAATACGTCGCTCGGCGTTCCACTGCGTTTCACCGTGGCGAACAAGGTATACCTGTAACATGTTTTTTTTCCGTTATACTGCGATAAATTTTTAAAACTGAGCTTAATTATGCACCAGGTTATCTCTGCGACCACCAATCCTGCCAAAATTCAGGCAATTCTACAGGCATTTGAAGAGATTTTCGGCGAAGGATCGTGCCATATTACGCCCGTCGCCGTCGAGAGCGGCGTACCGGAGCAGCCCTTCGGAAGCGAGGAAACGCGTGCTGGCGCACGAAATCGCGTGGATAATGCGCAACGCCTGCACCCACAAGCTGATTTCTGGGTAGCCATTGAAGCCGGAATTGACGATGACGCCACCTTCAGTTGGGTGGTGATTGATAACGGCGTTCAGCGCGGTGAAGCGCGATCGGCCACGCTACCGCTGCCCGCCGTCATTCTCGACAGAGTCCGCCAGGGAGAAGCGCTTGGCCCGGTGATGTCCCACTATACCGGTATTGACGAGATTGGTCGCAAAGAGGGCGCCATTGGCGTATTTACCGCCGGAAAATTAACGCGCTCCAGCGTTTACTACCAGGCGGTGATTCTGGCGCTCAGCCCGTTTCATAACGCGGTGTATCGATAATTATTTGCGCTATGTTGTAGGCCTGATAAGCACAGCGCCATCAGGCATTTCGCGGCGATGTTGCCGGATGGCCGCTTCGCCTTATCCGGCCTACGAGCAAATCAGGCGCTTTTCAGCAGTACGTTCTCAAGCCAATGACGCAGTTCAACCGGCGCGGATTTCAGGCTGTTTGACCCGCGCGTGATGGTGGCGATGCCCGCCCCCAGCTCGGTTTTCAACTCGCGCTGGCTCATTTCGCCACGCAGCAACTCCTCAATAATGCGCACGCGCGTTCCCAGCGCTTCACGCTCGTCCGGCGTAAGCATCAGTTGTAATAAAGGCAGATGCAGATCCTCTGCATATGCCTGACGGAGTAACTCCACAAAACGAAGCCACTCCTGATTACGTTGTTCGGCGATAGCCGATGAATAAGGGGAATGCTGGGTCATGTTATACCGCCGTTTGTACTGTTACACGAGTACAAATGATAACATAACCCGTCTGCATTAATACCGTCGCTGCCACTCAGAGTCGCTCATTAAGGCCTCTTTCTGTCCCATAAAGTGGCGATAGTAAGCGTCATAGGCCAGAACGTTTTTCACGTAGCCGCGCGTTTCCGAAAAGGGAATGCTTTCGACAAACGCTACGGCATCGATACGCCCAGCGCTATTGCCAAGCCAGGTGCGCACGCGCCCCGGTCCGGCGTTATACGCCGCCGAGGCGAAAATACGGTTATTGCCAAACTGCTGATAGACATACTGCAAATAGCTGGTGCCAATGTTGATGTTGGTCTCCGGCTCCAGCATTTGACCGGGGCCGCGGTAGTCCGGAATCGAAAACATTTTCACCGTATGGGTGGCCGTTCCCGGCATAATCTGCATTAAGCCGCTGGCCCCTACCGGCGATTTTACTTTCGGGTTCCAGGCGCTCTCCTGGCGGGCAATCGCCATGGCATAGCTTTGTGAGATATCTTTTCCGCGGGTATAGCGGGTAAAAAGATCGTTATACGCCAGCGGGAAACGCTCCTCCAGATGATCCCACAGTTTTCCGGCGATCGTCGCCTGTACGCTCAGATCCCACCAGTGCTGGTTAAACGCATAGCGCGCCAGCTGCGCCTGTTCAGATTTACTACGGCTTTTTACCAGATTCGCCCATTCGCTGCGCGCCGTGTTATCCAGGTTCCAGTACATCAGCTCCCGTACACGCGCCATCTCCGGCCCCTGCGTCAACGCGCTGTTTACGTTGGCGGGCGCTTTATCGATTTTAAGCGTGTACTCTTCGCCTAAACGCTGCGCCGCGACCATCGGATAAAAACCGCGCTTCTGCATTAAAGCATGAAGGATCTCTTTCGCTTCGGCGTCACGACCGCGCTCCAGCAATAAATCCGCCTGCCAGTAACGCCACTCGTCTTTCTCTTTCGCCTCCATTGGCAGTCGGGCAAGCCAGGTATTGAGACCGCGACGATCGCCCATCCCCAGCGCCATACGCACGCGCCGCTCGATAAGCGACGTCGATTGCGAGCGCATAATCGCGTCATCGCGCCATTTCGCCTGCGCATCGGTCACATCGTTGCCCATCAGTCGCCAGGCAACGATATCGCGCAGCGCCTGCGTTTGTTCCTCATTAAGTTTCTGCGCCTGTACCAGCGAGGGGATCATCAGACGCGCATTTTCCGCGTCCTGGCGGGCGACGCTGGCAAACGCGACTTCCGCCATCTGGCGGGTAAAATCGGTGGCGCCGGTGGTGCGTGCGAAGGTCAACACGTTATTAGGGTCATTAGCGAGGGTAATGATCGCTGAGGCGATCGTTTGATATTCCGCCGGCATCTGTCCGGCCAGCACCGTAACCAGACCCGTATTTCCGGCTTTCATCGCCAGCCGAATACGTTCCAGGTACGCCAGCGGGTCTTGCTTGCCGGAGGCCCGCCAGACGCTGAACAGTTTATCGCAGGCATTCGGCTGACTTTTGCCGGTCAGCCAAAGGTCTTTCGCGCCCTGCCAGGCCGCTTCCGTTTGCCCGGTGCTCCATTTCGCGTAGTAATAGTTACATTGCGCTTCCGTGGTGCCGGGTTTCTCCGGGCTAAACGCCAGCAAGCCGCGCCAGTCTTCACGACGCGCCAGCTCATTGACGAAGCGTGATTGCAGCGTACGCGCAGGCGGAAGCGTAGGATTGGCGCGCACAAACTGCGTGACGGCAATCGCCGGTTGGTTCATCAAATCGTCGGTGATCTTACGGTATTCCAGATACGGGTAGAGCGGATAATCTTTCAGACCCGGCATCATCTGCTCTACCACATCCATCTGGCGGTTGTCCCAGGCCTGCTTAATCTGCGCATAGCGGTTACGCTGCTCTTCCAGTGAGTCGGCCCGCGCGAGGTGACAAAAGGTCAGCAGGCATACGCTGGCGGCGACGAGACGCCAGACAAATGGTTTGGCTCTATCCACAAGCTCTTCCTCAATTGTTATCCAATGCAGCATCATGCCGCGTAATGAATTTATGCTAACCAGTCATAGCCATTTGCGCCACGTTACGGACACTTTTTTACTTTTATTGCGAGTGCGATCTGCTGGCTGGGCTTAGGCAGGGAAAAAGGCTACACTTCGCCTTTGAAATCTATTCACCATCACGATAAACATAGAGGCGAAGTCCAACGTGGCTCAATTCGTTTATACCATGCATCGTGTCGGCAAAGTGGTTCCGCCGAAACGTCATATTCTGAAAAACATCTCGCTGAGCTTCTTCCCTGGCGCCAAAATCGGCGTGCTGGGCCTTAACGGCGCCGGTAAGTCTACCCTGCTGCGCATCATGGCGGGTCTCGATAAAGATATCGAGGGCGAAGCGCGCCCACAGCCCGGTATTAAGATTGGCTACCTGCCGCAGGAACCTCAGCTAAACCCGGAACACACGGTACGCGAGTCGATTGAAGAGGCTGTTTCGGAAGTGGTTAACGCCCTCAAACGTCTGGATGAAGTGTACGCGCTGTATGCCGATCCGGATGCCGACTTCGACAAGCTGGCGGCAGAGCAAGGCCGGCTTGAAGAGATTATCCAGGCGCACGACGGTCATAATCTGAACGTGCAGCTTGAGCGCGCTGCTGACGCTCTGCGTCTGCCGGACTGGGATGCCAAAGTCGAAAAACTGTCCGGCGGCGAGCGCCGTCGCGTGGCGCTGTGCCGTCTGTTGCTGGAAAAGCCGGACATGCTGCTGCTCGACGAACCCACCAACCACCTAGATGCCGAATCTGTTGCGTGGCTGGAACGTTTCCTGCACGACTTCGAAGGTACCGTCGTGGCGATTACCCACGACCGTTACTTCCTCGATAACGTCGCCGGCTGGATTCTGGAACTTGACCGCGGCGAAGGTATTCCGTGGGAAGGCAACTACTCCTCCTGGCTGGAGCAGAAAGATCAGCGTCTGGCGCAGGAAGCGTCTGCCGAAGCGGCGCGCCGTAAATCCATTGAGAAAGAGCTGGAGTGGGTGCGTCAGGGCGCGAAAGGCCGTCAGTCGAAAGGTAAGGCGCGTCTGGCTCGCTTTGAAGAACTGAACAGCGTTGAGTATCAGAAACGTAACGAAACCAACGAACTGTTTATTCCACCAGGACCGCGCCTGGGCGACAAAGTCATTGAAGTCAGCAACCTGCGTAAATCCTACGGCGACCGCGTACTGATCGACGACCTGAGCTTCTCGGTACCGAAAGGCGCTATCGTCGGGATCATCGGGCCAAACGGCGCGGGTAAATCGACCCTGTTCCGCATGATGTCCGGTCAGGAGCAGCCTGATAGCGGCACCATTACGCTGGGTGAAACCGTCAAGCTGGCCTCGGTCGATCAGTTCCGCGACGCGATGGACAACAGCAAAACCGTCTGGGAAGAAGTGTCCGGCGGGCTGGATATCATGAAGATCGGCAACACTGAAATGCCAAGCCGCGCCTATGTAGGCCGCTTCAACTTCAAAGGCGTCGATCAGGGCAAACGCGTTGGCGAACTGTCCGGCGGTGAGCGCGGTCGTTTGCATCTGGCGAAGCTGCTGCAGGTGGGCGGCAACGTCCTGCTGCTCGACGAACCGACGAACGACCTGGATATCGAAACCCTGCGCGCGCTGGAAAACGCCCTGCTGGAGTTCCCTGGCTGCGCGATGGTTATCTCGCACGACCGTTGGTTCCTTGACCGTATCGCCACCCACATTCTGGATTATCAGGATGAAGGTAAGGTGGAATTCTTCGAAGGTAACTTTACCGAATACGAAGAGTACAAGAAACGCACGCTGGGTGCCGAGGCGCTGGAGCCGAAGCGTATCAAGTACAAGCGTATTGCCAAATAAACGTCTGAATGCCGGGTGGCGCTTGCGCTTACCCGGCCTACAAAACCAGCGATTCCAATACGTTGTGAAACTGTAGGCCTGATAAGACGCGGTAAGCGTCGCATCAGGCATTGGTTCTTATCCCTGCTCGCCCATCATCTCTTTCACCAGTTCCACACAGCGCAAAAAGCGGCCATCGTAATCAGCCTCTTTAACGTGAACGAACTCAATGTTGTTTTCTTTCAGCATCTCGACCAACAGGCTCTGGAACGCTTTGCGATCCACTGAACTGCCCAGGCTTCGCAGTCCGTCAGCTACCCACGGCGTATTATTCTCCAGCAAAATCACCAGGTCGAAGCGATACTCGTCGATCAGCGCCTGGACAAACGGATGCTCGCGCCCTTCGTATTTTTTGCAAAATGCCTGGGTGGTGACGAAATCGGTATCGATAAACGCCACTTTATTCGCATATTTCACTGCAAAATCAATATATTGTGCATGGCCCAGCGCAATTTTATCGTAGTCGGAATACTGTAACGCCATCTCATCGCCGCCCAGATGCGAAAAGACATAGTCGCGGCCATATTCCCAGGCGCTGGTGGTATTAAAAATATTGGCGAGCTTATTGACCAGCGTAGACTTGCCGCTTGATTCCCCGCCCAGAATCGCGACGGTACGCACGAAAAACGGCTTCACTTCGGTAGGAATATATTCCCAGTAACGAAACGGATTTTCGCGGATTTGCGCCCCGCTGATATTCATAAACGTGCGTTCAGGATCGACCAGCACCGTCTCAATCCCTAAATGCTCAAGGTACTGCGGCGCATCAGCCTCTTCGGAAGTGTAGATCCAGCTCGGCTGTATTCCCTTCTCTGCCATAAACGCTTTAATGCCGTTGCTCCAGACGTCCCAGCCATGCGGATAAGGCTCCATCCCCTCTTCATTAAAGGCGTGGATGCGAATATTTTTTTGGTATTTGAAGGTTTGCAATAACCAGCGCAGGCGATCCGACACGGTGGGCTGCTGCGACATGGCGCTATCCTCAAACAGCCCGCGGTCGCGCGTATCGTCATATCCCATAATGATGTGCAACTCATCCACCTGGCTACAGGCGCGCTGGATCAAGTAGATGTGTCCGGTATGCAATGGATAAAATTTACCGAACACCACGCCAATGTTTTTCTGTCGGCGGGGAAACTCCAGCCCGAGAAAACGGTGTAGCGCCTCCAGTTTTTGCGCGCTGGGGCTTTTGATTTTGGCGTTAAGTAACTGACTCAGATACCCCTTGGTCATACCGCTGGCGTCAGCCACCTGTTGCAGAGTGCAACCTTGCTGCTTAATCGCGGTTTTGAGATAGTCGAACGATGACACAAGAGCCTCCTGCTGGAAAAATCGCATAACACTGCCTGACGGCGCTTCGCTTATCAGGCCTACAACATCAATCCGTATCAATCCGTAGGCCGGATAAGACGCATTGCATCGCCATCCGGTAAATTATACAACATCACTACATACAGAGAATTATAAGTCGTCAAACACGCTTAACGCATCTGCGAGCTTTTTAACACCGAACACCTGCATTCCTTCCGGCGGCTTTTTCGGTACGTTGGCGGCAGGCACAATCGCCCGACGAAAACCGTGTTTCGCCGCCTCGGAAATACGCTCCTGCCCGCTCGGCACAGGACGAATCTCGCCTGCCAGCCCCACTTCGCCAAACACCACCAGATCCTGCGGCAACGGCCTGTCACGCAGGCTGGAGACCATCGCCAGCAGTAAAGCCAGATCCGCGCTGGTTTCGGTGACTTTCACGCCGCCGACCACGTTGACGAAGACGTCCTGATCCGACATTTGCAGACCGCCGTGTCGGTGCAGCACCGCCAGCAGGATAGCCAGACGGTTTTGTTCCAGACCGACCGCCACGCGTCTGGGGTTCGCCATCATCGAGTGATCGACCAGTGCCTGAATCTCCACCAGCAACGGTCGCGTACCTTCCCAGACGACCATCACTGAACTGCCGGAAGTGACCTCATCGCCGCGGCTTAAAAAGATGGCGGACGGATTGCTCACTTCGCGCAACCCCTGTTCGGTCATGGCGAAGACGCCCAGCTCATTGACTGCGCCAAAGCGGTTTTTGTGGCTGCGCAGCGTGCGGAAACGAGAATCGGCGTCGCCGTCGAGCAATACTGAGCAATCGATACAGTGTTCCAGCACTTTCGGCCCCGCCAGCGACCCGTCTTTGGTGACGTGGCCGACCATCACGATCGCCACGCCGCGCGTTTTGGCGAAGCGCGTCAGGTAGGCTGCCGTTTCGCGGACCTGGGCGACACTGCCCGGCGACGACTGGATGTCCGCCATATGCATCACCTGTATGGAGTCGATCACCATCAGTTTCGGCTGTTCTTCTTCCGCTATCAGGCAGATCTGCTCGATGCTGGTTTCCGACAGCATATTCAGATTCGCCGTCGGCAGGCCAAGCCGATGCGCGCGCATCGCCACCTGCTGTAGCGACTCTTCGCCGGTGACGTACAGCGTTTTCATCTGCTCGGCGAGCTTGCACAGCGTTTGCAGCAGCAACGTTGATTTGCCCGCGCCGGGGTTACCGCCAATCAAAATGGCGCTGCCGGGTACCACCCCGCCGCCCAGCACGCGGTCAAACTCTTTAAAACCGGTAGAAAAGCGCGGCAGTTCCTCAAGACTGATGTCAGACAGTTTCTGCACTTTTGATACGCCCGCACTGCCGGCGTATCCGCTCAGACGTTCGTTACGCGCCACCGTCGGCGACGCGGCAAGGCGCACCTCGGTAATGGTGTTCCAGGCATGGCAGGCGCTGCATTGCCCCTGCCAGCGCGGGTAATCGGCCCCGCATTCATTACAAACAAAGGCGCGTTTGGGAGCTTTTGCCACGTTTTACCTCTTTCGTTAACGCTGTTGCCGGATGGCGCTGGCGCTTATCCGGCCTACGGTCGCCTTGCCATTGGGCAGGTTAATCATTTCTGGTTCATGCTGCCGGAGAGAATGCAAAACACGCCCATCAGGTCAGCGTGGCGGATCGTAATCTCCGTCTTTTCGTTTACTTTCGGCTTGGCATGGAAGGCAATACCTAACCCTGCCGCTTTGATCATTGGCAGATCGTTAGCGCCGTCGCCAATCGCCACCGTCTGCGCCAGCGGGATGTCATGCTCTTGCGCCAGACGAAGCAAGGTATTGGCTTTATACTCAGCATCCACAATATCACCGATAACGTGGCCGGTAAATTTACCGTCCATGATCTCCAGCTCATTGGCGACTGCCGCCGTCAGGCGTAGCTGGTCACGCAGATAGTCGGCGAAGAAAGTGAAGCCGCCGGAGGCGATAGCGATTTTCCAGCCAAGCGCTTCCAGTTTTAGCACCAACTGCGTTAATCCTGGCATTAGCGGCAGATTCCCGCGCACCTGGCGCAAAATATCGGCATCCGCGCCTTTCAGCGTCGCCACGCGGCTACGCAGGCTGGCGGTAAAATCAAGCTCGCCGCGCATCGCGCGCTCCGTCACTTCAGCCACCTTCTCACCGGTACCGGCCAGCTTCGCGATTTCATCGATACACTCAATCTGGATCGCCGTGGAATCCATATCCATGACCAGCAGCCCCGGCGTGCGCAGATGCGGAATTTTACCCAGCGGCGCAACATCCAGCTGCGCCTCATGCGCCAGCCGCGTCGCACGCGGCGTCAGCGACCCCGCCAGACGAATGACCTGATAATCCTCCACGCACCAGGCGGCGACAATCACCATTGCGGCGCCCAGTTTGGTCTGATATTGAGTTAAACGCTGCTTATCCAGCCCGCGCCCATACAGCAGCCAACCGCTGCGGCCTGCATGGTAATCCAGAGGCATCACCTCGTCGCCGCTTAAAGAAAGAGGCAAACCAGGCCATAAAGAGACATCTTCAGGCAGATCGCACCAGGTAATGTTAGGCATTAAAGCTCCTGTAAATCGTTCAGGCCGGTAACCGCCCCGCGGAAAATAACGCATGAGGCTACCTTGTAACCATCGCTTCTGGCAACATTAAGCCTCAAATTTTCAGCAGGTGGAATATGGCTCGCGCAAAACTGAAATTTCGGCTGCATCGTGCAGTCATTGTATTGTTCTGTCTCACACTGCTCGTCGCGCTCATGCAGGGCGCGTCCTGGTTTAGTCAAAACCACCAGCGACAGCGCAACCCGCAGCTGGAAGAGCTGGCCCGCACGCTGGCGCGCCAGGTGACGCTCAACATCGCCCCGCTGATGCGCAGCGAAACACCGGATGAAAATCGCATCAACGCCGTGCTGCGTCAGCTCACGCAAGAGAGCCGTATTCTGGATGCCGGCGTCTATGATGAACAGGGCGATCTTATTACTCGCGCTGGCGAAAGCGTCAATGTGCGCGACAGGCTGGCGCTGGATGGCAAAAAAGCGGGCAGCTATTTTAACCAACAAATTGTCGAGCCTATCCAGGGGAAAAACGGCCCATTGGGCTACCTGCGTCTAACGCTGGATACCCACACGCTGGCCACCGAAGCAAAGCAGGTCGATAACACCACCAACATTCTACGCCTGATGCTGCTACTCTCGCTGGCGATAGGCGTGGTGCTGACGCGCACCTTGCTACAAGGTAAACGCACCCGCTGGCAGCAGTCGCCCTTCCTGCTAACGGCCAGCAAGCCTGTTCCGGAAGAGGAAGAGCGTGAGGAAAAAGAGTAAAATGACGGCTTAATAAAGGTAAGGAAAACCACCATGACAACATTACGCCTGCTTATTTCTGACTCTTACGATCCCTGGTTTAACCTGGCGGTCGAGGAGTGCATTTTCCGCCAGATGCCCGCCACCCAGCGCGTGCTGTTCCTGTGGCGCAACGCGGATACGGTGGTCATTGGACGCGCGCAAAACCCGTGGAAAGAGTGTAATACGCGGCGTATGGAAGAAGATAATGTCCGTCTGGCCCGCCGTAGCAGCGGCGGCGGCGCGGTATTCCATGACCTCGGTAATACCTGCTTTACCTTTATGGCTGGTAAACCGGAATACGATAAAACCATCTCCACCCATATTGTGCTCGCGGCGCTGAATTCGCTGGGGGTCATGGCCGATGCTTCGGGACGCAACGATCTGGTCGTAAAAACGCCGGACGGCGATCGCAAAGTCTCCGGTTCAGCCTATCGCGAAACCAAAGATCGCGGCTTCCATCACGGTACGCTGCTGCTGAACGCCGACCTCAGCCGTCTGGCGAACTATCTGAATCCGGATAAAAAGAAGCTTGCGGCGAAAGGAATCACCTCCGTTCGCTCCCGCGTGGCTAATCTTACCGAGCTATTACCGGGTATCACCCATGAACAGGTCTGCCAGGCGGTGACGGAAGCCTTTTTCGCCCATTACGGCGAACGCGTCGACGCGGAAGTGATCTCACCGGATAAAACGCCGGATCTACCGAATTTTGCCGAAACCTTTGCGCGCCAGAGCAGTTGGGAGTGGAATTTCGGCCAGGCACCGGCGTTCAGCCATCTACTGGACGAACGTTTCACCTGGGGCGGCGTCGAGCTGCATTTTGACGTCGAGAAAGGTGTGATTACCCGCGCACAGGCGTTTACCGATAGCCTGAACCCGGCACCGCTGGAAGCGCTGGCGGGGCGACTGCAAGGGTGTCAGTATCGGGCGGATAAACTACAGAAAACGTGCGAAGCGCTGATAGCGACGTTTCCGGAGCAGGAGAGTGAGTTGCGGGAACTGGCGAATTGGGTCGCAGGGGCCGTGCGTTAAAGAATTGCCGGATGGCAGCTACGCCTTATCCGGCCTACAAATGAGTGCTTTCTGTAGGCCGGATAAGCAACTCGCCATCCGGCATTACCGCCACTCACCAGCGTCAAGATCCCTTACCTCCCCCGCCCAATCAACCGGGTAAACGCCATTGCGAACATCACGATGAAAGGTCGAAAACGGCCAGTCCTGCACCCGCCTTACCCAACCGTGCTTCACGGGGTTGAAGTAGAGGTAATCGGCATGTCGGCGAAAATCCTTTTCGTCGCGAATCGCGTGCTCCCAGAATCGTGGCTGCCACACGTCATGGCGCATTATCGATTTGGTAAATAACTTTTTAAGCTCCCGCCAGCGAGATGAAAAGTCACAATCGTTCTCAGGAAGCGTCCAGATGCAATGCAGATGCTCAGGCAACACGACAAAAGCATCAATTTGAAAAGGCTTCGTATTTTTCACTCGGCGAATAGCAGAGCGTAATTCCGCAATCTGGCGGACAAGTAAATCACTTTTCCGGTTTTTCAGATTAACCGTGAAAAACCAGGTGCCACCGTTAATGTAATAACGACGATAGTTCGACATTTTGTTCATTCCTTAAACAAAATCCAAACGTAACGGGTTAATAGCAAAAGGCAATGCGGAGAGGGTAATTCGGGAATGAGGCTCGCAGTATAAACAGCAGATTGCCGGATGGCGGCTACGCCTTATCCAGCCTACAAGTCGATCCGGTAACAACCGCAGGCCGTTGTAGGCCCGGTAAGCGAAGCGCCACCGGGCACAGCACAATCTTACTCTTTATCGCCCAGCAGCACAGATTCCAGCGCGATTTTGATCATGTCGTTGAAGGTCGTCTGTCGCTCAGCGGCAGTGGTCTGCTCGTGGGTACGGATATGGTCGGACACGGTGCAGATAGTCAGCGCTTTCGCGCCAAACTCAGCCGCAACGCCGTAGATACCCGCCGCTTCCATCTCTACGCCCAGTACGCCGTATTTTTCCATCACGTCGAACATTTCGCCGTCCGGAGAATAGAACAGGTCCGCGGAGAACAGGTTGCCTACGCGCGCGTCAACGCCCAGCGCTTTTGCCGCATCAACTGCGTTACGCACCATGTCGAAGTCAGCGATAGCCGCGAAGTCATGATCTTTAAAACGGATACGGTTCACTTTGGAGTCGGTGCAGGCACCCATACCGATCACCACGTCGCGCAGTTTGACGTCCATGCGCACAGCGCCGCAGGAGCCGACGCGAATGATTTTCTTCACGCCGAAATCGGTGATCAGCTCTTTGGTGTAGATGGAGCAGGACGGGATACCCATACCGTGGCCCATCACGGAGATCTTACGGCCTTTGTAAGTCCCGGTGAAACCTAACATGCCGCGAACGTTGTTCACTTCGCGAACATCTTCGAGGAAAGTTTCAGCAATGTGCTTCGCACGCAGCGGGTCGCCCGGCATCAATACGACGTCAGCGAAATCACCCATTTCTGCATTAATATGTGGAGTTGCCATCTTCAGTTCCCTTTAAATTTGTTGTTATTGCCTGATGGCGGCTACGCCTTATCAGGCCTACAAAACGTGTGTCAAAACAGTGAAATACCCTAAGGATTTCGCGTTGCAGGAAGGCGACGAATTCGTGAATCCCCGGGAGCATAGATTAACTATGTGACCGGGGTGAGCGAATGAAGTCAACGCATCTACAGCGCGAAAGACAATGGGTATCACAGCATGTTTTTACCGTAGTCCATCGGCGATGTGCCAAAGTAGGTCGCCAGCGTCTGGCCGATATCCGCGAAGGTTTCACGGTGACCTAAAGAGCCCGGTTTGACTTTCGGACCGTAGATCAGCACCGGAATGTGCTCACGGGTATGGTCAGTACCGGTCCAGCTCGGGTCACAGCCGTGGTCAGCGGTCAGGATCAGAATGTCATCTTCACCCACCAGCTCCATCAGCTCCGGCAGACGGCGGTCAAACAGCTCCAGGCCTGCGGCGTAGCCCGCGATGTCGCGACGGTGGCCCCAGGAAGAGTCGAAGTCGACGAAGTTAGTGAAGACGATGGTTTTATCGCCCGCTTCTTTCATCTCTTTGAGGGTCGCGTCGAACAGCGCGTCCAGACCGGTCGCTTTCACTTTCTTAGTGATGCCGCAGTTGGCGTAGATGTCGGCAATCTTACCGACGGACACCACGTGGCCCTGTTTTTCATCGACCAGTTTCTGCAGCACGGTCGGCGCTGGCGGTTCTACGGCCAGGTCGTGACGGTTGCCGGTACGCTGGAAGTTACCGGCCTTGTCGCCGATAAACGGACGCGCGATCACGCGGCCAATGTTGTAGCCGCCTTCGGTCAGCTCTTCACGGGCGATTTCGCACAGCTCGTAGAGTTTATCCAGGCCAAAGGTCTCTTCGTGGCAGGCAATCTGGAACACGGAGTCAGCGGAGGTGTAGAAAATCGGCTTGCCGGTTTTCATGTGCTCTTCGCCGAGCTGGTCCAGAATAACGGTGCCGGAAGAGTGGCAGTTACCGAGATAGCCCGGCAGGTTGGCGCGTTTCACCAGCTTATCCAGCAGTTCCTGCGGGAAGCTGTTTTCGTGGTCGCTGAAATAGCCCCAGTCGAACAGTACCGGCACGCCGGCGATTTCCCAGTGGCCTGACGGCGTATCTTTGCCGGAGGACAGTTCGTGCGCCCATGCGTATGCGCCAATAACGTCCGCGTTGCCGTCCATGCCGGCGGCAATTTTACCGGTAGAGCCTTCATGCGCTTTCACCAGCCCCAGACGAGTCAGGTTAGGCAGATTCAACGGGCCCTTACGGCCATTGTCAGCTTCGCCTTTGGCGCAAGCTTCTGCGATGTGGCCCAGAGTGTCGGAACCTACGTCGCCAAAACGATCCGCGTCTTCAGTAGCGCCGATGCCGAATGAGTCCAGCACCATAATAAATGCACGTTTCATATCTTCTCCGTACTTAGTGCTTCAAAAATAATTGATCAGATCAGTATACAACTATTCAGTAATTCGACGATAGACCGAAGGTGTGCTTGCTGGCGCTTTATCGTCAAGGATAATTGCCGCTTTGACGGCCTTCGCCGCTTCCTGCCAACTGGCTTCGTCTTTGGCATGAATCACCGCCAGCGGGCGCTGCCCGTCGATGCTGTCGCCCAGACGGGCCATGTCGGTAAAGCCAACGCTGTAATCAATGGTATCAGACGCCTGACGACGGCCGCCGCCCATCGAGACGACCGCCATCCCCAGCGCACGCGTATCCATTGCGCTGATAAACCCTTCGGTATCAGCATATACCGCTTTGCTCAACATGGCGGTCGGCAGGTATTTATCGTAGTTCTCAACGAAATCGCTCGGCCCTTTCTGCGCGGCCACCATACGACCAAAGACTTCTGCCGCTTTACCGTTATCCAGCACCGCCTGCAGTTTGGCACGCGCTTCGGCGTCGTCTTTCGCCAGCTGACCGGAGATCAGCATCTCCACGCATAGCGCCATGGTAACGTCAAACAAGCGCGGATTGCGGTATTCACCGGTCAGGAACTGCACGGCTTCACGCACTTCCACCGCGTTACCGGCGCTTGAAGCCAGCACCTGGTTCATATCGGTTAACAACGCCGTAGTGCGAACTCCCGCGCCGTTTGCCACGCCGACAATCGCTTCAGCAAGGGCTTCAGAAAGTTCATAGGTTGGCATAAACGCGCCGCTGCCGACTTTGACGTCCATTACCAGCGCATCCAGCCCTTCGGCCAGTTTCTTGGCGAGGATGGAACCGGTGATCAGCGGAATAGAGTCCACCGTCGCGGTAATATCGCGGGTGGCGTAAAAACGTTTGTCCGCCGGTGCAAGCGAGCTGGTTTGCCCAATAATCGCCACACCCACGTCTTGAATAATTTCGCGGAAACGGTTGTCGTCCGGGAAGATATCGAAGCCCGGGATCGCTTCCAGTTTATCGAGCGTACCGCCGGTATGTCCAAGGCCGCGACCGGAGATCATCGGCACATAACCGCCGCAGGCCGCTACCATTGGCCCCAGCATCAAAGACGTCACGTCTCCTACGCCGCCGGTCGAATGCTTATCGACAATCGGGCCATTGAGATTCAGGCTTTTCCAGTCAAGGACAGTACCGGAATCCCGCATCGCCATGGTCAGCGAAACACGCTCCGGCATGGTCATATCGTGGAAGAAGATGGTCATCGCCAGGGCGGCAATCTGCCCTTCAGAGATAGTATTGTCACGAATACCATTAATAAAGAAACGAATTTCTTCGTCACTCAACGCATGACCATCACGCTTTTTACGAATAATTTCTTGTGCGAGAAACACGGTACCCTCCTGAGGGAAAAGAGTAGAAGGCTTACATCGCCGGATGGCGGTTAACGCCTTATCCGGCCTACAGGCCTGGATTTGTAGGCCGGATAAGCGCAGCGCCATCCGGCAAATCAGAGCTTAGTAGCTGCTGGCGCTCTTACCGTCGCCGTGACCCAGCGCTTTCAGCAGGCTTGCCAGCAGGCTGGATGCGCCAAAGCGGTAGTGACGAGAATCTGCCCAGTCAGCGCCAAACAGTTCGTCTGCAATCGCGAGGAATTTCTGCGCGTCTTCCGCCGTACGTACGCCGCCCGCCGGTTTGAAGCCAACGGTTTTGGAAACGCCCATGTCGCGGATCACTTCCATCATGATGCGCGCGCTTTCCGGCGTAGCGTTTACCGGCACTTTACCGGTAGAGGTTTTGATGAAATCCGCACCGGCTTTAATGGAGATTTCAGAGGCTTTACGAATCAGCGCCTCTTCTTTCAGCTCGCCGGTTTCGATGATCACTTTCAGCAATACGTTCGCTGCGGCACAAGCGTCTTTACAGGCTTTTACCAGGTCAAAACCCACCTGCTCGTTACCGGCGATCAACGCGCGGTACGGGAATACCACGTCCACTTCGTCAGCGCCGTAGGCGATCGCCGCACGGGTTTCCGCCAGCGCAATATCGATGTCATCATTGCCATGCGGGAAGTTAGTCACCGTTGCAATGCGGATGTCCGGCGTACCTTGTTCTTTGAGGGTTTTACGCGCAATCGGGATAAAACGCGGGTAAATACAAATCGCCGCCGTATTCCCGACCGGAGTTTTTGCCTGATGACACAACGCGATCACTTTTTCATTGGTGTCGTCATCGTTCAGAGTGGTCAGATCCATCAGTTTGAGCGCACGCAGGCTGCTTGCTTTTAAATCAGTCATGACATTCTCCAACGGCATTGCCGTATAAAATTTCACCTTGCGAGTCTGTTAATATTCTAACATTCACTCGCGATTACACTTCGATATACATCACAGTTAATGAAAACTACGTACAAATTTGCATTACTGTAATGAGATCTGAATCAAATTATCCCGCCGTCACCGCCTGTTCTTCGAGCGATAAGCGCATCAGGATCAAAGTCGGTTTGCCGCCATTTTCTACAATAGCGCATCGTCCCGGCATAAAGAGGAAACGAAGATGCCTGCCTCATGCGAAACTGCGCTCCAGCAGCGTTGCCAGCAAATTGTGACCAGCCCGGTGCTCACGCCTGAACAAAAACGCCATTTTCTGGCGCTGGAAGCTGAAAACGCCCTGCCTTATCCCACCCTGCCGGAAGATGCCCGCCAGGCGCTGGATGAAGGCGTCATTTGCGATATGTTTGAGGGGCACGCCCCCTTCAAACCACGCTACGTGTTGCCCGATTACGCCCGATTTCTGGCTAACGGTTCACAGTGGCTGGAACTGGAAGGCGCGAAAGATCTGGATGATGCGTTATCCCTACTCACCATTCTGTATCATCACGTTCCTTCCGTGACGTCCATGCCGGTTTATCTCGGCCAGCTTGATGCGTTGCTGCAACCGTATGTTAGAATTCTAACACAAGATGCGATCGATATTCGAATAAAACGTTTCTGGCGTTATCTCGACAGAACGCTGCCAGACGCCTTTATGCATGCCAATATTGGCCCTGCCGATACGCCTGTCACACGAGCGATTTTGCGCGCTGATGCCGAGCTAAAGCAGGTGGCGCCTAACCTGACGTTTATCTACGATGCGGAAATTACGCCGGACGATCTGCTGCTGGAGGTCGCCAAAAACATTTGTGAATGTAGTAAGCCACACATTTCCAATGGCCCTGTAAATGATAAAATTTTCACAAAAGGTCATTATGGCATCGTCAGTTGTTATAACTCGCTACCGCTTGGCGGCGGCGGCAGTACGCTGGTACGTCTCAACCTGAAAGCCGTGGCAGAACGCAGTACGTCTGTCGATGACTTCTTTTCACGCACGCTACCGCACTACTGCCGACAGCAGATCGCCATCATTAATTCACGATGTGAATTCCTCTATGAAAAGTCACATTTCTTTGAGAATAGCTTTCTTGTACAGGAAGGTTTGATCGATCCCGAACGTTTTGCGCCGATGTTCGGTATGTACGGGCTGGCGGAAGCCGTGAATCTGCTGTGCGAAAACGCGGGCCTGACCGCCCGTTACGGCAAGAATGATACGGCGAACGAGCTGGGCTACCGTATCAGCGCCCAACTGGCGGATTTCGTCGAAAATACGCCAGTGAAGTATGGCTGGAAGCAACGGGCGCTGCTCCATGCCCAGTCTGGCATCAGTTCCGATATTGGCACTACGCCGGGCGCGCGTCTGCCGTATGGCGATGAACCGGACCCTATCACCCATTTGCAAACCGTCGCGCCGCACCATGCCTTTTATCATGCCGGGATCAGCGACATTCTGACGCTGGACGAAACCATCAAGCGTAATCCGCAGGCGCTGGTTCAGCTTTGTCTTGGCGCGTTCAAAGCCGGGATGCGGGAATTTACCGCCAATGTCAGCGGCAACGATCTGGTGCGCGTCACCGGTTATATGGTGCGCCTGTCGGATCTGGCGAAATTTCGCGCCGAAGGCTCGCGCACGAATACCACCTGGCTGGGAGAAGAAGCCGCACGTAATACCCGCATCCTGGAACGACAGCCACGCGTAGTCAGCCATGAACAACAGATGCGCTTTAGTCAGTAAGATCATTGCGTTTTCCTGCGTCGATGGGCCAGGCAGCCGCCTGGCATTATTCTTACAGGGCTGCAATTTGCGCTGCAAGAATTGCCATAACCCGTGGACGATGGGACGCTGTAACGACTGCGGGGAATGCGTATCGCAGTGTCCGCATCACGCCCTCAGCGTTGATGGCGGGAAAGTGGTATGGCGGTCGGACGTCTGCGAGCAGTGCGATACCTGCCTGAAAATGTGCCCACAGCAGGCAACGCCAATGGCGCAGACCATGAGCGTTGACGATGTGCTGCGTCATATTCGTAAAGCATCGCTGTTTATTGAAGGTATTACCGTCAGCGGCGGAGAGGCGACCACGCAATTACCGTTTATTGTGGCGCTATTTACGGCGATCAAAGCCGATCCGCAGTTACAACGGCTGACCTGTCTGGTGGACAGTAATGGTCAGTTAAGCGAGACCGGCTGGCAAAAACTACTGCCGGTTTGCGACGGCGTAATGCTCGATCTGAAAGCTTGGAAGAGCGAGTGTCATCACCGTCTGACCGGACGTGATAACACGCATATTAAGCACAGTATCCGCTTTCTTGCTGCGCGGGGAAAACTGGCGGAGCTGCGGTTACTGGTTATCCCGGGTCAGGTGGACTATGCGGCGCATATCGATTCACTGGCGGCGTTTATTACTTCGCTGGGCGAGGTTCCGGTGCGTTTGAATGCCTTTCATGCGCACGGCGTCTATGGCGAAGCGAAGGCCTGGCCAGGCGCGACGCCGCAAGAGGTGGAACAGCTGGCTGACGGATTGCGCGCGCGTGGGGTGGCGAAGCTGATTTTGCCGGCGCTATATTTGTAAGCGTCGCCTGCCGGACGGCGGCTGCGATGCCATCAGAGCCGAAACAAGGTAATGGTATTGCGATACAGCGTATCGGCTATCACCTCTGCGGGCTCCGGACGTAATTCGCAGAGCGCATCAAATACGCGCGCCGCCTGCTCCGGGCGGTTCGGCTGCCCCTGAAACCCCTTTAGCGGCATATCCGGCGCATCGGTCTCCAGCAACAGCGCGTCCAGCGGCAACCGCGCCATAACATCACGGGTTTTACTGGCGCGCGGGTAGGTGATGGTGCCGCCGACGCCGATTTTATAGCCCAGTCGCACAAAGCGTTCGGCCTGTTGCAGACTGCCGGCAAAACCATGCACCACGCCGGTTCGCGGCAGATCCTGGCGCTTTAAGCGCATCGCCAGTTTGTCATGCGTGCGCCGCGAGTGCAGGATCACCGGCAGATCGTAGCGTTTTGCCAGTTGCAGTTGCGCGTCTAAAAATCGCTCTTGCCTGGCGAACTGCGGGTCGTCGCGATAAAGATCGAGCCCGATCTCGCCTACCGCCACGACGTTCTGTTGCTGCGCCAGCGCCTGTTGCAGCTTATCAGGATCGTCATCGGCATGACGCTCAATCACAATGGGGTGCAATCCCAGCGCAGCATAAAGCGACGGGAAACGCGCCGCCAGCGCCAGCACGCGGGGAAAGTGAGCCGCCTCGGTCGCCGGCACGATGATTTTTTCAACGCCCGCCTCACAGGCACGCTGAATACTGGCGCGCTCATCGCCCGTAAAGGGCGGGAAATCAAAATGGCAATGCGTATCAATAAAGCGCCAGCTCACGCCAGATCCTCGTCGGTAAATGTGGTGTCGTTTGCCTGCGGCGCGCTAATGACCTCCGCCACATGCGTATCATTGGCCACCGGCGCCGGAGGCACGACCACCGTTTCCGGCACGGCAATCCGCGACGTATGGCGCAGGAGAGGCGGCGTTGCGGCGAGCAATTTACCAACGGTGGCAAGGAAATAACGCCCGCATAATTGCCCGGTTTTGTAATCCTCACGCAGCGCCGGGATACGGCTGCCCAGCGCCATGCTGTGCAGAGGTTTCGGTGGATAAATTTCAATGATCCGCAGCTTACCCGGCGGCTTTTCAATAAATTGTTGGATCGCGCTGTAGGACGTTTCATGATGCTGCACCAGGTTGACCAACGGCTGTAGACTGCTCTCTCCCAGCCAGCGCTCCATACGCTTAAACCACTGCGGCGTGTAATACATTTGCGAGGGTACGGTGCGGATCACCACAATGGTTTTCGCCCCCCGCTTTGCCGCCTCCTGAACCGGAATGGCGTCGCTAATGCCACCGTCCAGATAGTTGATGCCCTCTAACGTAACGCCGGTACGGTAGAAACCCGGTATGGCGCTGGAGGCGCGAATGATATCAAGCCAGTTTTGTTTTGTCGGCGAGAAATAGCCCGGCGTGTAATCATCCCCCCGGCAGGCGCACATATAAAAGGATTTTCCGCTGTCGAACAGGCGCGCTGCGGTATCCATCTGCAGCGGCATTCGGGCGGCGGTGGATTCCACCAGCCAGTCGAGGTCAATAAGGTTTCCTCCGCGTACAAATCGCAGCGGATCAAAAAATTCGCGCCTGGTGGTATAGCGCATAATGACTTTACGCCCGTAGCCGGGCTGGTTGCAGAGATACGCCGAGAGATTTTGCGCACCGGCTGATGTGCCGAAGTAGAGATGGAAAGGATTAAACTGCGCACGCATAAACTCATCCAGCACGCCTGCGGTAAAGATGCCCCGCTGCCCCCCGCCCTCACAGACCAGCGCCATACGGCCTGGCCGGAACGGTGTTAATGATAACGGCGCAATATTGCCGAGCGTAACCGGTATTCGCTGGCCCACCTCTGCCTTCCTGTTTTTCATTTTTTTCCAGGCTGACAAGGTAACGCAAAACGTTAACGGCTAAAACCGTAAAAGCCAGTCCGCTGGACTGGCTTGATAGCAATATATCTTTACAGATGCCTGCTAGGGTCGTTTACGGCCCATGAACAGGCTGACCAGGAAGAGCACGATCCCGACGACGAAGACGATTTTCGCCGCGCCGGCAGCCGTACCAGCCAGTCCACCAAAACCCAATGCGGCGGCAATTAACGCGATAACCAGAAATATAATGCCCCAACGAAACATAAGCCTCTCCTTTACCATAGTTAATGTCGACCGCTAAATATGAGCGCTCAGGCTACTCATTCGCGATATTTTTAGTGTGGTGCACATTACGCCTCCCGACAAACGTCGGGAGGACGAATTACGACGAATTACTGAACTTTCAGATCGTTTTTAACACTTTTTACGCCATCAACGGCTTTCGCGATGCTTTCAGCGCGGTCGCTTTGTTCCTGAGTTTCAACAGTACCGGAGAGCTGTACGACGCCATCGGTCGTTTCCACTTTCACTTTACGGGAAGGGACGAGATCGTCCGCCAGCAACTTGGCTTTGACTTCACTGGTCGTGGCCGTATCGCCGGCATAGCCTTTCACGGAACCTTCTTTATTGTCGCGAACGTGAAGTTTGTCGCTAACGGAGGTCACGCCTTCTACGCCTTTCGCCACTTTCACGGCGGCTTCAGCCTGCGCCTGGCTTTCTACAAAGCCGCTCAGGGTGACGACTTTCTGATTGGTTTCGACAGAAATATCGGTGCTTTTAATATTGTCATGGTCTACCAGCGCAGCTTTGACTTTCGCAGTGATGGCGCTGTCATCCATGAAGTTACCGACTTTATTCATAGAGCTATCGACTTTTTGCCCTGCGGTTTCGGTTCCGCTTTGCGCCTTGTCCGTTGTTGCGTTTTCTGCAAAGGCAGAACCTGTCGCAACAGCAGAGGTCAACATTACGGCCAGCAGAGTTTTAGAAATCTTCAGTCTTGTCATAGTCATCGATTTTGTCCTGTATAGTTTGCTCGTAATTTGAGCTCAGGCAACACGAGGTTGCATTGCTGAATGCGGTGAAACTCACCGGTTTCTGAAGTCAATGACTGGCATCACATTCGTGAATTTGTAACGACGCGTCGCCTGCCACCCTTCCGTTTCAGTTATTAATATCGTGACTGAAACAAATCTCAGCTTTAAGCTCTCATATTCACGCATTGAACAGGCATTAAAGCCGACATTTATGTCATCACTTTGTTAAATATAGATCACAATTTTAAAATCGCTTGTCGGTGCGTATAAAAAACAGGCAGATCGGAGAAAAAACGCGGGATTTAAGAACATTCCGTAAGCGGTTAAAAAGGCAGGGAAAGTACGAAGGCGCGGCGGATGCCGCGCCCGGAAAGGGATCAGTGTTCACGCGTTTTACGGAACTGAACGTCAGGGTAACGTTCCTGGGTCAGGTTCAGGTTAACCATCGTGGGGGCGATATAGGTAAGGTTGTCGCCGCCATCCAGCGCCAGCTGCGTTTCATTCTTACGCTTAAACTCTTCGAATTTCTTCGCATCGGCGCTTTCCACCCAGCGCGCCGTCGCCACGTTGACGGATTCATAAATCGCCTCAACGTTGTATTCGCTTTTCAGGCGCGCGACAACAACGTCAAACTGCAAAACGCCCACGGCGCCGACAATCAGATCGTTGTTGGAGATGGGACGGAATACCTGCACCGCCCCCTCTTCAGAAAGCTGCACCAGCCCTTTCAGTAGCTGCTTTTGCTTGAGCGGATCTTTCAGGCGAATACGACGGAACAGTTCCGGCGCAAAGTTCGGGATACCGGTAAACTTCATCATCTCGCCCTGGGTGAAGGTATCGCCGATCTGAATGGTGCCGTGGTTATGCAGACCCAAAATATCGCCCGGGTACGCTTCTTCAACGTGCGAACGGTCGCCCGCCATAAAAGTTAACGCGTCGGAAATCACCACATCTTTGCCGGTACGGACCTGGCGTAACTTCATACCCTTCTCATACTTACCGGAAACCACGCGCATAAACGCCACGCGGTCGCGGTGTTTCGGGTCCATATTGGCCTGAATTTTAAAGACAAAACCGGTGAACTTCTCTTCCGAGGCTTCCACTGTGCGGGTATCGGTTTGACGCGGCATCGGCGCGGGCGCCCACGCCACTAAACCATCCAGCATATGGTCAACGCCAAAGTTACCCAGCGCGGTACCGAAAAATACCGGGGTAATTTCCCCTGCCAGGAACAGCTCTTCATCAAACTCGTTAGACGCGCCCTGCACCAGTTCCAGCTCGTCGCGCAGCTGCTGCGCCAGATCTTCACCGACGGCAGCGTCCAGATCCGGGTTATTCAGCCCTTTAACGATGCGCACTTCCTGAATGGTGTGGCCCTTACCGGTCTGATACAGATAAGTTTCATCTTTATAAAGGTGATAAACGCCCTTAAACAGCTTGCCGCAGCCAATCGGCCAGGTGATCGGCGCGCAGCCGATTTTCAGCTCGTTCTCGACTTCATCCAGCAGCTCCATCGGGTCGCGGATGTCACGGTCGAGTTTGTTCATAAAGGTCAGGATCGGCGTATCGCGCAGACGGGTAACTTCCATCAGCTTACGGGTCCTGTCTTCAACGCCTTTTGCGGCGTCGATCACCATCAGGCAACAGTCCACCGCCGTCAGGGTACGGTAGGTATCTTCGGAGAAGTCTTCGTGCCCCGGGGTGTCCAGCAAGTTCACCAGACAGTCGTGATACGGGAACTGCATCACCGAAGTGGTGATGGAGATACCACGCTGTTTTTCCATCTCCATCCAGTCAGATTTTGCATGTTGGCTGGAGCCACGGCCTTTTACCGTACCGGCGGTCTGAATCGCCTGTCCGAACAGCAACACTTTTTCGGTAATGGTGGTTTTACCGGCGTCCGGGTGAGAAATAATGGCAAAAGTGCGGCGTTTGGCCACCTCTTGCAAATAAGGAGACAACGTCATAGTCAAATCTTCTTGAGTAAGCGCGGCGTTTGACCACGCATGTTGAATACGAAAAATGCGGCTATTTTACCCATCAACCTGGGGGAGGCAATCAGTGTTTACACAGGAGCTGCTCCAGTTCGCTTAATGACGCCACAGTCCAGGTTGGATGAATACCCGCAGGCTGCTCGCGATGATGCGCGTTAAGCCAGCAGGTCGACAATCCGGCGTTAATGCCGCCAAGAATATCGGACTCCGCGGTATCGCCAACCATTAATACGCGCGAGCGGTCAGGATTCCCCGCCTGCTCCAGGGCGTAGTTAAAGATTTTCGGATCGGGCTTCGCGACGCCAACCTGCTCGGAAATCACCAGCAGATCGAAATACTCGCGCAGCCCGGTGCGCTCCAGACGAGTTTGTTGTAGCGCGGTAAAACCGTTAGTAATAATACCGATTTTAGCCTGCCCGCGAATCGCATTAAGTAGCGAAACGGCGCCCGGCAAAGGAGAACAGATCTCCGCCATCGCACTAATAAAAGCGTCATTCAGCAGCCCCGGCGCAACGTTTAGCCGTTCAGCCCAACTTTGAAAGCGCGCGTGCTGCAATTGTAATGAAGTAATCGCGCCGTTCTGATAATCCACCCATAGCGGCTTATTCACGGCCTGGTAATCCTGGAAATCCTCAGCGGTAAAGGTGACGCTATAGTCAAGGAACATCCGCTGTAAGCCGGTGAAAGAATCAAACGTAAACAGCGTTTCATCGGCATCAAAGAAAATCCAGTCCCACTTCATCATTACACCTTGCCTCTTTTATTACATGCTTATCGGTAACGCCATGATGATGGCGTCCTCATGCCCTTGTGCCGTGGGATAGTAATTGCGGCGAATCGTCGCCTCGTTAAACCCCAGACTTTCATACAGCGCGATGGCGGCAGCGTTAGAGGCGCGTACCTCCAGCCATAGCGTTACAACCCCACGTTTTTCCAGTTCATCAATCAGATGCTCAAGCAGCATACGCCCCAGCCCCCGACGCTGAAAATCCGGATCGACGGCAATATTGAACAGCGTCGCTTCGTCCAGCACCACCTGTGTAATGGCAAACGCGGCCATTCTGTCATCAGCGGTCAGCTTAAGGTTGAGATACCGTTCGCCCTGGTTGCCGAAAAACGTTTTTTCGCTCCACGGAAACGCATGAGCGCGTTGCTCAATCTGCCAGGCTGCGGGGAGATCGGTCGTGCTGAGGATAGAAATCGTGTTCATGTTCGCAGATTTGTTGCCATAGTGCGGCGCGTGCCGCCGGGTTTGCCCGGAGTTCATTAAACGCCGGCGTCGTGACCTGAGCGCCTTCGAGTTGGAGCGGCGCGTCAGTTCCTAACCGCCAGCTATTACAACGGCTGCCCTGCGGCAGCATGGCGACGCGCTCAGGCGCCAGGGGTAAAACCTGATCGGGACTCACGGTCAACGCGCGTAAAATATCGCGCATTAGCGGCTCGTTCAGCGCGGGTAATTCCTCTGCAACCACGATCAGACGAACGTGCGCGGGAAGGGAAATCGCAATCTCGCCCTGTAGCGCGCCAGGACGTCGCAGCGCCCACTGCGTAATACCCAGTTGCTGTAACTGCCAGTCTCGTCGGGATGTCATAGCGAAACGCTCCTGTAATCAGGGGCGCAAATATAGCAAATCTGTCGAATCTGCGCCATCAAACTACTATAATCGCCGCCAGTCTGAATTAAGGAGCATTCCATGTCTGCTTTTACCCCGGCAAGTGAAGTCTTGCTGCGCCACAGTGATGATTTCGAACAAAGCCGTATTCTTTTTGCCGGAGATTTGCAGGATGACCTGCCCGCGCGCTTTGAATGCGCCGCCAGCCGCGCGCATACGCAACAGTTTCACCACTGGCAGGCGTTAAGCCGCCAGATGGGCGATAACGTCCGTTTTAGCCTGGTCGCGCAAGCCAGCGATGTCGCTGACTGCGATACGCTGATCTACTACTGGCCGAAAAATAAACCCGAAGCGCAGTTCCAGTTGATGAATATTTTGTCGCTGATGCCGGTGGGCGTCGATGTTTTCGTCGTGGGAGAAAACCGTAGCGGCGTGCGTAGCGCCGAACCGATGCTGGCGGACTATGCGCCGCTGAACAAAGTAGATAGCGCGCGACGTTGCGGCCTTTACCATGGTCGTCTGGAAAAGCAGCCGCAGTTTAGTCTCGAATCCTGGTGGGCCGAGTACAACATCGACGGGCTGACCATCAAAACGTTGCCGGGCGTATTCAGCCGCGACGGACTGGATGTTGGTAGCCAACTGCTGCTGTCTACGCTGACGCCGCACACCAAAGGTAAAGTGCTGGATGTCGGCTGCGGCGCTGGCGTGCTTTCCGCCGCGCTGGCCAGCCATTCGCCGAAAGTACGCCTGACGCTGTGTGACGTCAGCGCGCCGGCGGTGGAAGCCAGCCGCGCCACGCTTGCCGCGAATGGTCTTGAAGGCGAGGTATTCGCCAGCAACGTCTTTTCGGAAGTCAAAGGACGTTTTGACATGATCATCTCCAACCCGCCGTTCCACGATGGAATGCAAACCAGCCTCGATGCGGCGCAAACGCTCATTCGCGGCGCAGTGCGCCATCTGAACAGCGGCGGAGAGTTACGCATCGTGGCGAACGCCTTTCTGCCCTATCCTAAGATTCTGGATGAGACTTTTGGCTTCCATGAAGTCATCGCGCAAACCGGGCGCTTTAAGGTTTATCGTACCGTGATGACCCGTCAGGCGAAGAAATAGTTGGCCTGATAAGCGCAGCGCCATCTGGTTGCATGTGCCGGATGGCGACGCAAAGCGTCTTATCCAACCTACGTCTCGCGCCCATTTTTGCAGCAATCAATCTATCCCATGCAATTAACTATTGACGAATAGCTGAAAACCACTAGAATGCGCCTCCGTGGTAGTGATTCTTTTCAAGAATCGATGGTATGCGAAGGTGGCGGAATTGGTAGACGCGCTAGCTTCAGGTGTTAGTGTCCTTACGGACGTGGGGGTTCAAGTCCCCCCCCTCGCACCAAAACCACGTTGATATTGCTCGCACTGGGCGAAGGTGGCGGAATTGGTAGACGCGCTAGCTTCAGGTGTTAGTGTTCTTACGGACGTGGGGGTTCAAGTCCCCCCCCTCGCACCAACGAGGCGATATCAAAAAGTAAGATAACTGTGCGAAGGTGGCGGAATTGGTAGACGCGCTAGCTTCAGGTGTTAGTGTCCTTACGGACGTGGGGGTTCAAGTCCCCCCCCTCGCACCAATTATCTTATCCTTCCTTTGTCTCTTCATTTTCATCCCTGATTCCAGTTCATCATTGCCAACATCATGCCGCCAATAAGCGCCATACACGATGGCAGCAGTACAAAATGCCGTAATTGTTTGTGATACAACATCAGCGCAGACAGTAGCAATCCTGATACAATCAACAGCTTCAGCGCATCAGCTGACAGGCCGATAAACGCCAGTCCAACGATAATCACTCCAGGCAATAATACGCCCCATCCGCTGCCTAACGTCCGCTGCAACATGGTTTCACCTCTGGAATTGATAATGATAACCAATATCATATGATATATTTTCTCATTTGTCAGCCAGGGAGAAAGCTAAAGAGGTGAGTTTTACTTAACGGTTGATGACACGTATTCAGTAAGGTGATAAATTGTCCGACTGTTAACGTAAAAACAACAACACCTCGCTTTAGGCGACCTTTTCTCATACGTTATTTTCATGTTGGCGCCCGATTCCGTGTATATCACCGATAAATAACGACAATTACCCATGACAACACCATCCTGGCGGTCGCTTCGTATTAAGAAGTATCAGTTTTCTTTACGTCTTTTCTTGTTTCTCAACGCCGTGTCGGCGCTATTTACTCTCATTTTCCCCCTTTATCAGATCAATGTATTTTGCACGCCAATGATCGGGATAGTGGTCCTGAGCGTATTACTGTTGATATGGCATGGGAAATATGGACAAAAAAGAATTAATCTCCCCTTTATCTCCCTACTCTTTGGGGGAATATGGGCGGCGCATATTGCGCTAAAGTATCCGGCGTTAGGCCATTATGATTTCTCTTTTTTACTGATTTCCCTGCTTAGCGTTCTGTTTATCGGCTCGATAGCCTTTGCCGCGAATATCGTCGCGTTTACGCTCTATTCGCTACCGCCAGTCGCGGTCTGCCTGTGGCTGAACGGTAATGAACAAGGTTTGCGAATTCTCTATTTGCTGGCCCTGCCAATGGTGGGAATCGCTATTCAACATGTTATCCAGAAACGCTACGATAACTTTGCCCAACAGCTCATGTTTAAGCTGCTGGCCGAGCGGGAAACCCTCAATGGCCTGAGTATGCTTGATCCATTAACCGGCTTATATAACCGCCGTGGCCTGCAAAATCGGCTGGATACGTTACAGGCGCCGGGCAGCCATGAACACTACGTTCTGCTACTGGATATCGATCATTTCAAAGCGTATAACGATCACTACGGTCATATGATGGGCGATCAGGCGTTAATCCGCGTCTCAGCGGCAATTCGGGACGCCGTGCGATCGCGCGATGTCGTCTGCCGTTTTGGCGGGGAAGAATTTCTGGTGTTGCTGACCACCGCCGAACCACAGCAAGCCCGCGCTACCGCAGAACGTATCCGACAGGAAGTATACGATCTTAAAATCCCGCATATGTTTAACGAAAGCGTCGCCACCAATGTCACTGTCAGTATCGGCATTGCGCCCCTGACGGATCGCAATATCGGAGACGCTATCGAAAAAGCGGATAAAGCGCTCTATGAAGCCAAGCATCTTGGACGTAACCACATTCTGGTCAGCGACGACATGCGCGCCCTATGAATCCTGTTGGCGTAATCGTGCTACGCCAACAGCGTTAACCATAAACCGCTTGCCATCGTTTATCGCTATCGATAGGATTAGCAATCATTATCATTTAGATTAACATCATTAAACTGCGCTATGGCCTACCGTTCCGCACCGATTGCTGACGATATTATCTGGCGAGCCACTCCCCAGCCGGAAGACGCCTCGCTGGCGGACGCAGTACGCGAGACGATCGCCTCTACCCGTAAGCACCTGTTGGACTTCATCCGGCTGGATGAAACGCCGCCGCCAGCGGCGATGACTCTTGCCCAGTGGACGCGCCCCGCGACGTTTCGTTCATTGCTGGCCGCCTATTCCGATCACATCTATCGGCACACGCCAGGCCTGCCACGTGAAAATAAGCCGTTACTCTCCCTATGGGCGCAATGGTATATCGGGCTGATGACGCCGCCGCTGATGCTGGCATTACTGACGCAAGCGCGCGCTATCAATGTCTCGGCAGAACATATTCACGTTGAATTTCATGAAACCGGGCGCGCCGCGTGTTTCTGGCTTGACGTGCATCAGGATAACCTGGCAACGGGGCGTTCCCCGGAAGAACGAATGGAAACGCTGGTAGTCTCCGCACTACAGCCGGTCATTCAGGCGCTGGAGGCGACTGGCGACATCAACGCGAAACTTATCTGGAGCAATACCGGTTATTTAATCAACTGGTATCTGACTGAGATGAAACCGCTGCTTGGCGAAGCCCTGCTGGCAACGCTACGCCAGCGCTGTTTTTTTGAAAAGCAGCTATCCGACGGCCAGGATAACCCGCTGTGGCGGACCGTCGTAATGCGCGACGGTCTTCTGGTACGCAGAACCTGCTGCCAACGTTACCGCTTACCTGACGTACAGCAGTGCGGCGACTGCACGCTAAAGTAAACCGCTTTACGTTGCCTTCAGTTATCGTCACGGCTTACTGCTGCTGGCCTGTCACATTATTATATTTACAGCGGCGCTCTCCGTATGCCAAATTACGTTTTGCCATTTTTGGGTCTACCGTGGCTATTGGTAAGGTCTCAGGAGAGAAGAATGAGTCTGCAATCTGTACGGCAATTTCTGGCCGATCATGCTCCCGATATAGAAATTATCGAATTAAATCAAAGTACAGCGACTGTCGAACTGGCAGCCAAAGCGCACAACGTAGAGCCAGGGCAAATAGCTAAGACGCTCTCGCTTAAAGTAAAAGACACCATTATCCTGGTGGTCGCGAAAGGCGATGCCCGCCTGGATAATAAGAAGCTTAAAACCACTTTCGGCGCAAAAGCCCGTATGTTGAGCAGCGATGAAGTGGTCAATGCAACCGGACATCCTGTCGGCGGCGTATGTCCTTTCGGGCTGGAGCACCCGCTGCCCGTTTATTGCGACATCTCTCTGAAGGGGTATAACGAAGTATTGCCTGCCGCAGGCGCCACGCACAGCGCAGTACGCATCACGCCGGAAAGAATGGCTGAACTGACATCGGCGACCTGGGTAGACGTGTGCCAATAACGCGCCTGGCCCCCGGATTCCCCGAACAAGCACGGCGCATCCGGCGCGGGCTATACCCGATGCTGGAGCGCGGTAGCATCGCCGGCGCGCAGATATAACAGAATATCCGCCGCATCGAGTAACCCGGCATCAGAACTCACGCCCAGCTTGGACATCACATTAAACTTATGCGCCCGGATAGTCTTAATGTTACGTTCTAACTGGACGGCAATTTGCGGCATTGAGTAGCCGTTCGACATAAAACGCAGAATCTCCCGCTCGGTTGGACTAAGCATACAATTCTGGTGAAGTTCCCAAAGATTATCTGTACGCTCCGTTGTCCGCCGGGCGCTATTAAGCGATGTAAATAAGGCATCCTGTAAAACATCCAACGGCGACGCTTTGCTGATGACCCCATCCAGCGGCAGCGGGGATAATGCGCTGATTAAGCGGGCTTCAGCATCATCATCGGCAATCACCAGACGCCGCATATGGGGATAATTTATCGCCAGTTCCGTCAGGCTGGATAATCCTGTCCGGCGTTCAGTTCTTAACGCAGAAAGAGAAAAAATAACGGCAGAAAACGGCGTCTTTAGCGCAGCCTTATAAAACGCGGATGGTTTTGAAAAAATATGAAGCGTATGTCGGCAATCCGGCATTGCATCAAATAGCCCTTTAATACCAATAGTGCTCATCACGCATTTTTCTACGAGCGCAACATTTCTCTTGCTGATTCTGTTTTCCATTCCATGGTTTCTCCATATACCGAAGGTAGGTTCAATTCTCTGGCTCCCTGAGAACTGTTTATCCATGCATACATCTCTGCATTACTGTGTATTGATAAGCGTCGCATGGCGCTATTTTTTTGGGCGCTAATTGTTTTATTACTTTTTTTAAGTAACGCCGCAATTTGGTTAATGCCCCACCCTTTTCCTAAAAGGCGTAATACTTTTCGTTCAGACAGCGTAAGGACAATCGGCCTGTCGTGGGACTGCTGAATTTCAGACGGTGCCTGAGGCGATAATAATGTTTTGCTTATTCTTTCTGAGCGAGCGTTTCCCGCATGGATAACGCTAATAAGATTCTCGATTGGCTCTTCGTCTGAAAGCAAGGTGCTGACGGGGCCCATCAGGAGATCAACCGCATGTGGATAGCAGGATTTAGGAACCAGAAATACCCAATGTATGTCGCGATATTGCGAGATTAAGCTATAAAAATATTCGCAGATAGCGCGGGGAGAGGCATTGTTAACTGCTAAATCAGCAATAACTAAATTACTTCGGCGTAGCTGTAGCAGCGTTAGCTCTTCTATCGTACGACAATACGCCAGTTTATAATCGGGGAAATTACCTGTTATAGCCCCTTTAAGGCCTTCCTGTATAAGAGGGGTTTTACTGATAATAAGTCCATTTTTGCAGCATCCTGGCAGCATAATTCCTCCGCACCCACGCCGCCACTTTTCATTGCCCCATTAATAAAAACACTATTAACAATGATCGCAAAGAAATATAGGCCGAGTGGATTAATTATCCTTGTTTTATTTTTAAATATCTAACATTGATTGCGCTACAATCCACATAGCACAAAAACATGAAATCACTATCGCATAGTTACTCATAAAACCAGAAGCAAGACAATTAAATTAACTAAATTTGCACATTAGCAATTCTAACGAAAACGCATCATATTAATAAATTTAAAATATGAGTTCGCCCTTCATTCATATTGCTGAGTCCTAAAACAAAAGCCCAACAATACTGTCCACCATCCATAAAACCCATGTAATATCTACGAATTACACTAAGTCATGCCTATTTTTACGCCCGCTGCTCACGCCATTGTGGTTAAACCATTAATGCATATCGTTGATAAAATTCACCATATCATTGATTCAAAAATGAGCGGCCAGGCTGGCATAATGCCTCTATTCTGGAAACGGACATACGAGAACCGTCGCCCATAAGGATATCCTGCTTGTGACGAAGCGCACGTCTCAGGAAGCTTATGCGTTGCGTCTGGCGGTTGACGTTTTTATCAACAAGAAATTGATCTTAACCAACGCCATCATGCCTGCGCTTCGTGTTAAAAAGAAAGCCTCTGTCATAGTGGCGGCGCATAGAATGTCTTTTCGGACAGGACGAGTCATGCAAGAAGAGCAATCAATTCAACGAGCAGTAACACGGTTATGTATTCAATGCGGGCTGCTTTTATTGCAGCACGGGGCGGAAAGCGCACTGGTTGATGAGCTTTCCACCCGACTCGGTTTGGCGCTCGGTATGGATAGCGTCGAAAGCGCGATCTCCTCTAACGCCATTGTCCTGACGACCATTAAAGACGGACAATGTCTGACATCGACACGTAAAAACCAGGATCGCGGCATTAATATGCACGTCGTCACGGAGGTTCAGCATATCGTTATCCTCGCGGAACATCGTCTGCTGGATTACAAAGGCGTGGAAAAACGCTTTAGCCAGCTCCGCCCGCTGCGTTATCCGCGCTGGCTGGTGGCGTTTATGGTCGGTCTTTCCTGCTCCTGCTTTTGTAAGCTGAATAATGGCGGCTGGGATGGCGCGGTTATCACCTTTTTCGCCAGTATGATAGCCATGTATATCCGCCAGATGCTGGCGCAGCGGCATTTACATCCGCAGATCAATTTTTGCATTACCGCCTTTGTCGCTACCACGATTTCCGGGCTGATGCTCACCCTTCCCGCCTTTAGCCAGACGCCCACTATCGCCATGGCGGCGAGCGTACTGCTACTGGTGCCGGGCTTTCCGCTGATTAATTCCGTCGCAGATATGTTTAAAGGACATATTAATACCGGGCTGGCGCGCTGGGCTATCGCCAGCCTGTTGACACTGGCCACCTGTGTGGGCGTAGTGATGTCAATGACAATATGGGGGCTACGAGGATGGGTATAATCGACTTTTTACTGGCGCTAATGCAGGACATGATCTTGTCTGCGATCCCCGCCGTCGGGTTTGCGATGGTCTTTAATGTTCCCCACCGGGCGCTTCCGTGGTGCGCGCTACTGGGGGCGCTGGGTCATGGCTCGCGTATGCTGATGATGAGCGCAGGCTTTAATATCGAATGGTCGACGTTTATGGCTTCGCTGCTGGTCGGCAGTATTGGTATTCAGTGGTCACGCTGGTATCTCGCTCACCCTAAAGTGTTTACCGTCGCGGCCGTGATCCCGATGTTTCCGGGGATTTCCGCCTATACCGCGATGATTTCCGCAGTAAAAATTAGCCATCTGGGCTATAGCGAACCGATGATGATTACGCTGCTGACCAATTTTCTGAAAGCCTCTTCCATTGTTGGCGCGCTCTCAATTGGCCTCTCTGTACCGGGATTATGGCTGTACCGCAAACGCCCCCGCGTGTGAATGGTGGAACGCCTCCTGCTGTTCTTACAGGTCTGTGTGGTACTATAAAAACAGTCGCCCTTCTCGGTTGTTGTTCCATATTGAGAAACATTATGTCTTCCAGAATTTTAACGTCGGACGTCATCGGTATTGACGCCCTTTTACACGATCATCATGCTGTGCTGGCGAAGTCAACGGGCGGCGCAGTGGCGGTATTCGCTAATAATGCGCCTGCCTTTTATGCCGTGACGCCTGCACGCATGGCTGAACTGCTGGCGCTTGAAGAAAAGTTATCACGTCCGGGAAGCGATGTGGCGTTAGACGCGCAATTTTACGAAGAACCCGAAGCCGCCCCCGTTGCGATTCCCTGCGGAAAATTCGCCATGTATCCCGCCTGGCAACCGGATGCGGATTTTCAGCGTCAGGCCGCCCTTTGGGGCGTGGCGCTTCGGGAGCCGGTCACCGCAGAAGAGCTGGCGGCGTTTATCGCCTACTGGCAGGCGGAAGGTAAGGTTTTTCACCATATCCAGTGGCAGCAAAAGCTGGCGCGCAGCGTGCAAATCAGCCGTTCCAGCAATGGCGGAATGCCGCAGCGCGACATCAATAGCGTCAGCGAACCTGACAATCATATTCCACCAGGTTTTAGGGGGTAACGATGAAAAATGTTGGCGACCTGATGCAGCGTCTACAAAAAATGATGCCTGCGCATATTACGCCGGCGTTTAAAACGGGCGAAGAACTGCTGGCCTGGCAGAAAGAGCAAGGTGAGATCCGGGCGGCGGCGCTGGCGCGGGAAAATCGGGCGATGAAAATGCAGCGCACCTTTAACCGTTCCGGCATTCGACCGCTGCATCAAAACTGTTCGTTTGATAACTATCGGGTTGAGTGCGACGGACAAATGAACGCGTTAAGCAAAGCCCGACAGTACGTTGATGAATTTGACGGCAATATCGCCAGCTTTGTCTTTTCCGGCAAGCCGGGAACCGGTAAAAATCATCTCGCCGCGGCTATTTGTAACGAGCTGCTGCTGCGCGGAAAGTCAGTACTGATTATCACCGTAGCGGATATTATGTCAGCGATGAAAGACACGTTCAGCAATCGGGAAACCAGCGAAGAGCAGTTGCTTAACGATCTGAGTAACGTTGATCTGCTGGTGATCGACGAGATCGGCGTGCAGACAGAATCCCGCTATGAAAAAGTGATCATCAATCAAATTGTCGATCGTCGTTCCTCGTCAAAACGTCCCACCGGCATGTTGACGAACAGCAATATGGAAGAGATGACGAAAATGCTTGGCGAACGCGTCATGGACCGTATGCGTCTCGGCAACAGTTTATGGGTTAATTTTACCTGGGACAGTTACCGCAGCCGGGTGACGGGTAAAGAGTATTAAATTGCAACGTGCTCCAGGGCGATACGACGCCTGGCTGGCATAACACAGGTGATTACCATGAATACAGCGAAACATGTTCTGTGCTGCGCGGCGATCGCCAGCGTACTGATTTCCACCAGCGGTATTGCCGCCAGTCAGTTAAGCGCTCAGGGCGCGAACGCACAGCAGGGCGGGATGTCGCTTTCTGCGCTAACCGGTCTGCTCAGCAGAGGTGCCCAGTCGCTCAGCGCCGATAATATGAATAATGCCGCCGGTATTTTGCAGTACTGCGCCAAACAGAAGCTGGCGTCCGCTACCAACGTGGAAAACGTTAAAAATCAGATTCTGAACAAGTTGGGGTTGGATACCACACAGCAGGAGCAGGACACTAACTACCTGAACGGCCTGCAAGGGTTACTCAAGACGAAGGACGGCCAGCAGTTGAACCTCAATAATATCGGCAGTACGCCGCTGGCGGAAAAGGTGAAAACCAAAGCTTGCGATCTGGTGTTGCAGCAAGGGCTGAATTTCCTCTCCTGACTGCGTTTTTCTGACCGTGCGCCACGCCGGGACGCCCTGATAAAAGCCGTGTTTTGGCCCTTTACCCGCCAACACGGCATTAACCCGATTTTTCTCTTCGTCTTTTCCTGTTATTAACCGCTATGGCAGGAAGTGATGCCGATCAAAAAACCAACTTTCTAAACTCATTCTAAATAACAGCGCCGTGTAAAGTTATTAGAATTGCAGCAATGTGACATCGCTATTACATTGTTAGAAATTTTTTCCTGCCAGCGATAAGCCTGGTTTATTGAGGATCGTCAGTTGTCCGAGTTGCTCTCTGTCGCTCTGTTTCTCGCCTCTGTGCTGATATATGCCTGGAAGGCGGGCCGTAACACCTGGTGGTTTGCCGCCACTCTCACGGTGCTGGGACTTTTTGTCATTCTGAATATTACCCTGTATGCCAGCGACTATTTTACCGGCGACGGGATCAATGACGCAGTGCTTTATACGCTCACGAATAGTCTGACGGGAGCGGGAGTCGGCAAATATATTCTGCCGGGAATCGGTATTGCCCTGGCGTTAGTGGCGGTATTTGGCGCGCTGGGATGGGTACTACGCCGCCGCCGTCACCATCCTCATCACGTCGGTTACAGCCTGCTGGCGTTACTGCTGGCGTTGGGTTCGGTCGACGCCAGCCCGGCGTTTCGCCAGATTACCGAACTGGTAAAATCACAAATGCGCGATGGCGATCCGGATTTTGCCGTTTATTATAAAGAACCAGCAAAAACCATTCCTAATCCGAAGCTCAATCTGGTCTATATCTACGGCGAGAGCCTGGAACGGACCTATTTTGATAATGACGCGTTCCCCAATCTCACGCCAGAGTTGGGCGCGCTGAAAAATGAGGGGCTGGATTTCAGCCATACCATGCAACTGCCGGGAACGGATTACACCATCGCCGGGATGGTGGCTTCCCAGTGTGGTATTCCGCTGTTTGCGCCGTTTGAGGGCAATGCGTCCGCGTCGGTTTCCAGCTTCTTCCCGCAGAATATCTGCCTCGGCGATATTCTGAAAAACTCCGGCTACCAGAACTATTTCGTGCAGGGCGCTAACCTGCGTTTTGCCGGGAAAGACGTGTTCCTGAAATCACACGGATTTGATCATCTGTACGGCGCTGAAGAGCTAAAAACGGTGGTGGCGGACCCGTCTTATCGTAACGACTGGGGCTTCTACGACGATACGGTGCTTGATGAGGCATGGAAGAAATTTGAAGCGCTTTCCCGCTCAGGCCAGCGGTTTTCGCTGTTTACGCTGACCGTAGATACTCACCACCCGGACGGGTTTATCTCACGCACCTGCAACCGCAAACGCTACGATTACGACGGCAAGCCCAACCAGTCCTTTAGCGCCGTAAGTTGCAGCCAGGAAAACATCGCCGAGTTTATCAACAAAATCAAAGCGTCACCGTGGTTTAAAGATACCGTTATCGTCGTCTCTTCCGACCATCTGGCGATGAATAATACGGCCTGGAAATACCTGAATAAGCAAGATCGCAACAATCTGTTTTTCATTCTGCGCGGCGATAAACCACAGCAGGAGACGCTGGCGGTCAAACGCAACACGATGGACAACGGCGCAACGGTGCTGGATATTCTCGGCGGCGATAATTTTATCGGTCTGGGACGTAGCAGCCTTTCCGGGCAGTCGCTGTCGGAAGTGTTCCTGAATGTAAAAGAGAAAGTGCTGGCGATGAAGCCGGATATCATTCGCCTGTGGAATTTCCCGAAAGAGATAAAAGATTTTACCGTCGCTCGGGACAAAAACATGATCGCTTTTTCCGGCAGCCACTTCCGCCTGCCGTTACTACTGCGCGTATCGGATAAGCGCGTCGAGCCGTTACCGGAAAGTGAATACTCCGCTCCGCTACGGTTCCAGTTGGCCGACTTCGCCCCGCGCGATAATTTCGTTTGGATCGATCGCTGCTACAAAATGGCGCAGCTATGGGCGCCGGCGCTGGCGCTCTCTACCGACTGGTGCGTCTCGCAGGGGCAGCTTGGCGGGCAGCAAACCGTACAGCATGTTGATAAAGCGCAGTGGCAGGGTAAGACGGCGTTTAAAGACACGATGATCGATATGGAGCGCTACAAAGGCAACGTCGATACCTTAAAGATTGTCGATAACGATATTCGTTATAAAGCCGATAGCTTTATCTTTAACGTGGCGGGCGCCCCGGAGGAGGTGAAGCAGTTTAGCGGCATTTCCCGGCCGGAGTCCTGGGGGCGCTGGTCAAATGCGCAGTTGGGCGATGAGGTTAAAATCGAATATAAAGCGCCGCTGCCGAAAAAGTTTGATCTGGTGATCACCGCCAAAGCCTTCGGCGACAACGCGAATCGGCCGATTCCGGTACGCGTAGGCAACGAAGAACAGACGCTGGTGCTGGGTCACGATGTGTCCACTATCACGCTGCATTTCAACAACCCGACGGACGCGAATACCTTAGTCATTGCGCCGCCCGCTCCCGTCTCCACCAACGAAGGTAATATTTTGGGCCATTCGCCGCGCAAATTGGGGATTGGCATGGTGGAGATCAAAGTGGTGAATGTTGAGGGTTAAAAGAGAAGGTCATATATGCCGGGTGGCGGCTGCGCCTTACCCGGCCTACACATCATCTTTATCCATAAACTGGCGCACAGGCCTGATAAACGCTACGCCATCAGGCAAAAGTGTGAACATCTCATCCGGCCTACGGTCGTCTGTAGGCCGACTGTTCACCATACGCCCTTAAAACGTTTCCCAATTATCGCTGCCGTCGGCCACTGCGGCCTTTGGTGACGACACGGCTGCCGGGGTTTTTACCGCAGCCACTTCACGCGCACGCTGCTGTTGCTGGTGAATACGGAACACCGCGACGGCCTGGGTCAGACGGCTGGCTTGCTCTTCCAGCGCCGCAGCCGCGGCGGCGGACTCTTCCACCAGCGAGGCGTTCTGCTGCGTTACGCGATCCATCTCCGCTACCGCCAGGCCCACCTGGTCGATACCACGGCTTTGCTCGTCGGACGCCGAGGCAATCTCGCCCATGATATCGGTCACGCGGGTCACTGCATTGACGATCTCATCCATGGTTTCACCGGCGCTTTCGACCAGCGTCGACCCCACATCAACACGGCTCACGGAATCCTCAATCAGACTCTTGATCTCTCGTGCCGCCTGCGCGCTACGCTGGGCCAGATTACGGACTTCACCGGCCACCACCGCGAACCCGCGTCCCTGCTCGCCTGCGCGCGCCGCTTCTACCGCCGCATTCAGCGCCAGGATATTGGTCTGGAAAGCAATACCGTCGATTACGCTGATAATATCGGCGATTTTCTGCGAACTGGAGGCGATATCGCGCATTGTTTGTACGACGTTATCCACCACTTTGCCGCCTTTTTGCGCTGTTTCAGAGGCGCTCAACGCCAGGTGACTGGCCTGACGGGCGTTTTCGGCGTTCTGTTTCACAGTCGCGGTCAGTTGTTCCATACTGGCGGCGGTCTCTTCCAGAGACGCTGCCTGCTGCTCAGTACGGGAAGAGAGATCGTTGTTGCCCATCGCAATCTCGCTGGCGCCGCTGTAAATGGCGTTGGCGCCATTGCGCACATCGCCCACGGTACGCACCAGTTCGCTCTGCATATGACGTAAGTTGTCCGCCAGTTGCCCCATTTCGTTAGAGCCTTCCACATCAATACGTTTCACCAGATCGCCGCTGGCGATATGGCGAATGCTTTCAATCAGACGATTCATCGGGGCGATAAGCGACAGTTTGATGCCGAACCAGACGGCGATAATCACCACCAGAACGGCAATTAGCACACTGACCAGTACCCACATCGCCTGGTTGTAGGAACTGTTGTTATCCTCAACAGCAATATCGTACAGACGATCGTTTTGCTGCATATAGGCCATGTACTGCTTCTCAAAAGCGTCCTGATAGCTTTGAGTCGGTTGATCAAAAAACTCGTTAATCTTACCCGCGCCAAGAAGCTGAATAAGCTCCGCCAACGCGCCGTGGTAGATATCATAGGTTCGTTTGATCTCAAGGAAAGCCGCCTCACTCTGACGTGGATCGCGCGGTAACGCCTCATACTGCTCCCAGTTTTTTTCGGTCAGCTTCAGCGTATTGGTCGCCCCCTGCATCAGTTCAGCGACAGTTGCGCCGCTGCCAATATTGCTCTGGTCCATCATCCAGCGGATACCCGCGCGATTCAGGGTATTACGCGTTTGCAACAGTTCCACCCAGGTTGCATTCAGGGCAGACTGCTGCTGACGAATGGTTTGCAATACGGTGAAGTTTTCTTTGTCATTCTTCAGCGAGTTGAAGAACAGCCCGCCGGATGTCAGTTGTAAAAGGCCAAATAGCGCCAATACCAGCAGTAAGCTGGTAACAATTTTAATTCGCTTTAACATGTTTTCTCTTTCCGCTAGACAGATACAGAATTTTCGGCCTGGAAAGGGAAAACTTTATGGGATGCGCGCCATTAATATCACGATTAGCTCAGTTAAGTCGTTATGACGCCCCGCGCAACAAGGATCGTCCCATTTTATATCGTGATCTCAATCACATAAAATAGCCCACGCCCTCCTCCGCGAAACCGCTTACCGGTACGTCCGACCGCTTAAACCGCCATACAACCACTCACTGATTTACCTAACTTTACGCGCGCGATGATCTGGCAAGATCCTCTCAGCATAGCAGTCAATCTACCTCCTCAAACACGAACTCAATATCCACCCAGCTTCGGCTGATAATTAAACTTACAACCAGGTTTTACTATGGATACGAAAAAGATATTCAAGCACATACCCTGGGTGATTCTCGGAATCATCGGTGCTTTCTGCCTCTCGGTCGTTGCCCTACGTCGGGGTGAACACGTGAGCGCCCTGTGGATCGTGGTCGCTTCCGTTTCCGTCTATCTGGTGGCTTACCGCTACTACAGCCTGTACATCGCCCAGAAGGTCATGAAACTCGACCCGACGCGCGCGACGCCGGCGGTTATCAATAACGACGGCCTGAACTACGTGCCGACTAACCGCTACGTGCTGTTTGGTCACCACTTCGCCGCCATCGCTGGCGCAGGTCCGCTGGTCGGGCCGGTATTGGCCGCGCAGATGGGCTATCTGCCGGGGACACTGTGGTTACTGGCGGGCGTGGTGCTCGCGGGCGCAGTGCAGGACTTTATGGTGCTGTTCATCTCTTCCCGCCGTAACGGCGCCTCTCTTGGCGAGATGATCAAAGAAGAGATGGGTACCGTTCCAGGCACCATCGCGCTGTTCGGCTGCTTCTTAATTATGATCATCATCCTCGCGGTGCTGGCATTAATCGTGGTTAAAGCGCTGGCCGAAAGCCCGTGGGGCGTCTTCACCGTCTGCTCAACGGTGCCGATTGCGCTGTTTATGGGCATCTACATGCGCTTCCTGCGTCCGGGACGCGTAGGCGAAGTCTCCGTTATTGGTATCGTGCTGCTGGTGGCGTCTATTTACTTCGGCGGCGTGATTGCCCACGACCCGTACTGGGGCCCGGCGCTGACCTTTAAAGACACCACCATTACCTTCGCGCTGATCGGCTACGCCTTTGTTTCCGCGCTGCTGCCGGTATGGCTGATTCTCGCCCCGCGCGACTATCTCGCTACCTTCCTGAAAATCGGCGTGATCGTCGGTCTGGCGCTGGGGATTGTGATCCTCAACCCGGAACTAAAAATGCCGGCATTGACGCAGTATGTCGACGGTACCGGCCCGCTGTGGAAAGGCGCTCTGTTCCCGTTCCTGTTCATCACCATCGCCTGTGGCGCCGTCTCTGGCTTCCACGCGCTCATCTCCTCCGGCACCACGCCGAAACTGCTGGCCTGTGAGACCGATGCGCGTTTTATCGGCTACGGCGCGATGCTGATGGAGTCCTTTGTTGCGGTGATGGCGCTGGTGGCGGCCTCGATCATTGAACCGGGTCTCTACTTCGCGATGAACACCCCGCCGGCAGGTCTGGGCATTACCATGCCAAACCTGCACGAGATGGGCGGCGAGAACGCGCCGCTGATTATGGCGCAGTTGAAAGACGTTACCGCACATGCAGCGGCGACCGTCAGCTCCTGGGGCTTTGTGATTTCCCCGGAACAAATCCTGCAAACTGCGAAAGATATCGGTGAACCGTCAGTATTGAACCGCGCAGGCGGCGCGCCAACGCTGGCAGTAGGTATCGCGCACGTGTTCCACAAAGTCCTGCCGATGGCGGATATGGGCTTCTGGTATCACTTCGGTATTCTGTTTGAAGCGCTGTTTATCCTGACCGCACTGGATGCGGGTACCCGTTCCGGCCGCTTTATGTTGCAGGATTTGCTGGGTAACTTCGTCCCGTTCCTGAAAAAAACCGATTCTCTGGTCGCGGGTATCATCGGTACCGCAGGCTGCGTCGGTTTGTGGGGCTATCTGCTGTATCAGGGCGTGGTCGACCCGCTGGGCGGCGTGAAGAGCCTGTGGCCGCTGTTCGGTATCTCTAACCAGATGCTGGCCGCCGTGGCGCTGGTGTTGAGCACCGTGGTACTGATCAAAATGCAGCGCACCAAGTACATCTGGGTGACGGTGATCCCGGCGGTATGGCTGCTGATCTGCACCACCTGGGCACTGGGCCTGAAACTGTTCAGCGCCAACCCACAGATGGAAGGTTTCTTCTACATGGCAAACCTGTATAAAGAGAAGATTGCCAACGGCACCAACCTGACCGAGCAGCAGATTGCCAACATGAACCATATCGTGGTGAACAACTACACTAACGCTGGTTTGAGTATTCTGTTCCTGGTGGTGGTGTACAGTATTATCTTCTACGGTTTCACCACCTGGATGAAGGTACGCAACAGCGATAAACGTACCGACAAAGAAACCCCGTATGTGCCCGTGCCGGAAGGCGGCGTGAAGATCTCTTCACACCACTAAAACTGATGCCGGGTAGCGCACAGCGATCCCGGCTAGTGTAGGCCGGATAAGGCGCAAGCCGCCATCCGGCTTTATTCATTAACAGGACGGCAGAATGTTTGATACTTTAGGTCAGGCAAAAAAATATCTCGGCCAGGCGGCAAAAATGTTGATTGGTATTCCGGACTACGACAACTATGTCGAGCACATGAAAACCAACCATCCCGACAAGCCGTACATGACCTATGAAGAGTTCTTCCGCGAACGTCAGCAAGCACGTTACGGCGGCGATGGCAAAGGCGGCATGCGCTGTTGTTAATGGAGAGACTATGACCCCGATTGCAGTTACCCTACTTACCGGTTTTCTTGGTGCCGGCAAAACCACCCTACTACGCCATATCCTCAACGAACAACATGGTTTTAAAATCGCCGTTATCGAAAACGAATTTGGCGAAGTCTCCGTTGACGATCAACTGATTGGCGATCGCGCCACACAGATCAAAACCCTGACTAACGGCTGCATCTGCTGTACCCGCTCCAACGAGCTGGAAGATGCGCTATTAGACCTGCTCGACAGCCGCGACCGCGGCGATATTGCTTTCGACCGCCTGGTGATTGAATGCACCGGCATGGCTGACCCCGGCCCGATTATTCAGACCTTTTTCTCCCATGACGTATTATGCGAACGCTACCTGTTAGACGGCGTGATTGCGCTGGTCGACGCGGTGCACGCTAACGAGCAGATGAACCAGTTCACCATCGCCCAGTCGCAGATAGGCTACGCCGACCGTATCCTGCTGACCAAAACCGACGTGGCAGGCGACAGCGAGAAACTGCGCGAGCGGCTGGCGCGTATCAACGCCCGCGCCCCGGTTTACACCGTGGTACACGGCGATATTGACCTGAGTCAGTTGTTTAATACCAGCGGCTTTATGCTGGAAGAGAACGTGCTGGCAAGCCAACCGCGTTTCCACTTTATTGCCGATAAACAGAACGATGTGTCGTCAATTGTGGTGGAACTGGATTACCCGGTGGATATCAGCGAGGTTTCGCGGGTGATGGAAAACCTGCTGCTGGAATCAGCGGATAAACTGCTGCGTTACAAAGGGATGCTGTGGATCGACGGCGAACCCAACCGCCTGCTGTTCCAGGGCGTGCAGCGCCTCTACAGCGCCGACTGGGACAGACCGTGGGGCGACGAAACGCCTCACAGCACGCTAGTGTTTATCGGGATCCAGTTGCCGGAAGACGAGATCAGAGCGGCGTTTGCGGGGTTAAGGAAGTAAACGGGCGCAGAAAAGCCAGGACCGCACAGGAGATTGTATGCCCCTTATCCGAGATATTCACCAACGCTTCTGGCGTCTGCCACAACTGCCGTGGCTGGAGCTACGTACCACCAGTGAAAGCCGTCAGGCCTATAAGCGCCACAGCCACCCGCAACTGTCGCTGGGCGCGATCATCGCCGGAGAAACCCGCTGCATCAGTAACGGGCAAGAGTATCTGTTACGCCCCGGCGAGCTGATCCTGATCCCCCCGCAATCTCCACACAGTTGTAACCCGCTCCACGAGCGACCACGCAGCTATCATATGCTGTATCTCGATGCGGACTGGTGCCTGACGCAACTTCCCCATTTGCCGGCGGATAGCCGCCTGCATACCACGCAGCCACAGTTGCAGGACCCGCAGCTTTTCCAGCTTTATCAGCAAATTGTGACGTCTATTACTCAGCAGCAAACCGCCGGACTTCCGGCGCTTATTATCCACCTGTTGCGCGCCCTGCCGCTACAAAGTGCCGACGCCGAACCGCCATGTGCCATCAGCCGCCAGTTGGTTGCCCGCTTAGTCAGCAACCTTCAGGAACCGCCGACGCTGGACACACTAGCGCAGGAGTTTGCGCTCCGTAAGGAGACTCTGATTCGCACTTTTAAGCAGGATACAGGCCTGACTCCTGTCAGCTTTACCAATATGGCCCGCATTGAATATGCCCGGCACCGATTGCGCGCCGGGGACGATATTGCCGATGTTGCCTATCAGACCGGTTTCGCCGATCAAAGTCATTTCCACAAAACCTTCGTCAGCTACACGGCGGCAACGCCGCGTCAGTACGCGCAGAACAGATCAATATCCGACAATAAATAGCGCATCCGCAGGTATAGGCTGGCCTCAGTATCATCACTGAGGTTATTATGGAACAGGTTACAACGTTATTTCCCCCGGCGTTTCCCGCACTGGCGCTGGCGCATTTTATGGCGCTGCTCAGCCCGGGTCCGGACTTCTTTTTGCTGGTCGGTTACGCCGTACGCTATCGGCTGCGCGGCAGCGTCGGGCTGTGCCTCGGCATTGCGGCGGGAAATGGGCTCTATATTCTGCTGGTGGTGATTGGGTCAGGGCTGCTACGTCAGACGCCGCTGCTCTTTACCATCATCGAACTATTGGGTGCCGCCTACCTGCTATGGGTGGGCCGTCAACTGTTGAAAAGCCGCGCCGGGCCGCTGGAGTGGCGGTACGCCGCATCGGCATGTCCGTCACTGGCAAAACAACTATTACTGGGGCTAGGTTCATCGCTGTTGAATCCGAAAAATGCTCTGTTTTATCTGGCGCTAATGACCGCCCTGCTGGGCCCAAACGTGACCGTTACACAGCAGGCCATATGTGGAATCTGGATGACCAGCGTAGTGTTACTCTGGGATCTGCTGCTGATAACGCTTATCGCCCTGCCGCAAATTCAAGGTCGTCTGGGTAATCTTGTCTGGAAAATTGAACGCGCCGCCGGCGGCATTCTGATCGCCTTTGGCTGCTGGATTGTGTGGCAGTTCATTACAAGTTAAATCAATGAGGGGCAGCTTTATACGGTAGTCAACGTTGCCCGGGCAGATGAACAGGGTCTGCATCATTCGAACCCTTTCCTTCTTATAATGCCGACGCCGCCATAAATTAACTTGCCCCCAGAAACCAATAAAGCGACTAAATAGCCGCTTTATTCTCATCACCAAATATAATATCACCTCTCATCCAGCGGCTTATTTTCATTGATTTTCAGCTGGACTTTCCTTCTGTAAGATGCGCAAACTGCTGTAACAGCGTCGGATGGCGCTAACGCTTATCCGACCTACGGCCCGCTGCCCGGTAACCACCTGCTGTCGGGCTTATAACATATCTCACCTCCAAAAGCCCGATTTCCGCTTTTATCTCTTTTCACATAACGTATGATAGTGCGCAGAAAATTCAGGAGGGATCCATGAGCGATATCCAGCTTTTCCGCCTCGGTGGCGGGAAAGTACAAGAACTGCCGGGCAAAGCCGCAGCCATTGAAAAAGATCTGCAAATGCTGATCGAATCCCATATGGAAACGTTCCTTGGCGTCCGCTTTCTCGAGACCGAATACCGCACGGGTAAAACCCATCGTGGGCGAATTGATTCCCTCGGCCTCGATGAAAATAACTGCCCGGTGATTATTGAATATAAGCGCCACAGCAATGAAAACGTCATTAACCAGGGGCTGTTTTATCTCGACTGGCTGCTCGATCATAAAGCGGAATTTCAGTTGCTGGTGATGGAAAAAATAAGTAAAACCGCGGCTAAAGCCATTGACTGGTCCGGCACACGGTTAATCTGTATTGCCGCCGATTTTAATAAATACGACGAACATGCCGTTCAGCAAATCAACCGCAATATCAACCTGATTCGCTACAAGCTTTTTGCCGACGACCTGTTAATGCTGGAACTGGTTAACGCCGTGGTCGAAAATAGCCCTCAGCACATCATCGCGAACGGTTCCGTCAGCAGCGGTAAACGCCATACCCGCACGCAGCGCGAACAGCTCTCTTTGGCTTCTCCCGCGCTGCTTTCATTATATGAACAGCTAAAAAGCTATGTGCTCTCACTCAGTGATGAGGTTCAGTTTAAAGAGCTTAAGCTCTATGACGCCTTCCATCTCATTCGTAACTTTCTGTGCGTGGCTGTTTATCCCGTGACCGACCCACACCTACGCCTGTGGCTGAAAATTAATCCACAGCATATCCAGCTTGAAGAAGGATTTAGCCGGGACGTCACAAACATTGGCCACTGGGGAACCGGCGACGTCGAATTGATTGTGCGTAACGAACACGATCTGGATAAAGCCAGGCTGCTGATCGAGAAAGCCTGGCAAGAAAATTAGCGTTCCAGGATACCCGCCTACTGGAGAGGTTAAGATAAGATTATCCAGCCTTTCCAGTTTTACTGGCTCTTATCTGTTATTCCACATCCTTCCTTTCCAACCCAATATCCTTTAACTGCTCGTCACTCATTCGTCGCAGTGCCTGACAGGCCCGCTTACGCAGCCACCACCTTTTTAGCGCCCGTCTGAGCTGCACAAAGCCAATGAATGGTTGTCTGGGGCGGTTCTCGTAAAATTCCATACCGGCCTCCGCATAGAACAGAAAATGCGGGCATCATGAATGTCTGTACAAACAATATCGGGATAAAAAGCACGGTTAGTGCAACGTGGATAAATAAGGAGGGCGATTGAAGGTGTTTTGTTCGCTTATTTCGTTCTGATTTAAGATCCGCGTCCTTCGCTGCAAAAAAGCCAGGCCCCTCCCGTTTTCAGAGGGGCAACAGGGATTAGCAGCGCACCACTACCAGCTTCTGGTTCACAAACTCCTTAATCCCCAGATCCGATAGCTCGCGTCCAAAGCCCGAACGCTTAACGCCGCCGAACGGCAGCTCCGCTGCGGTGTCGGTCAGCCAGTTGATATAAACCATCCCGGTTTCAATCCGGGAGGCCATGCGTTTAGCACGCTCAATATCCTGACTAAACACCGCGCCGCCCAGGCCGTAGTGGGAATCGTTGGCGAGTTTTACCGCCTCATCATCGTCTTTCACCACATACATCTGCGCCACCGGGCCGAAGAACTCTTCAAAGTACGCCGGGTTGTCACGCGTAATATTGGTCAGAATGGTCGGCTCAAAGAAGTTGCCTTTGCTTTCCAGCGGCTTGCCGCCAACGTGCAGCGTCGCGCCATTTTTCACCGCTTCCTCGACCTGTCTGGTCAGTGTATCCAGAGCATCTTTCGACGACAGCGGCCCCAGTTCGGTAGAAGCGTCCATCTGATCCCCCACCTTCACCTTCCTGAACGCCTCGGTGAACTGGCTGAGGAATTGATCGGCGATTTTCTCATGCAGGATAAAGCGCTTCGCCGCCGTACATACCTGCCCCGCATTAGTGAGCCGTGCCTGCACGCCAATTTTCACCGCTTTCTCAAGATCGGCATCGTCCAGCACGACGAACACATCGTTCCCGCCCAGTTCCAGCGTCGATTTTTTAATGTGCTTCGCCGCCTGTGCCGCCACGGCGCTCCCCGCTTTTTCAGATCCGGTCAGCGCCGCGCCCTGCACGCGCGGGTCAGCGATGATGTTCGCCACCTGATCGGAGGAAATAAACAGGTTGGTCCATGCGCCTTCCGGCGCGCCGGCTTCACGCACCAGATGGGCAAACGTCTCGGCGCAGTGCGGTACGATGCTGGCATGTTTCGCCAGCACCGGGTTACCTGCGGCCAGGTTCGGCGCCAGCACACGCATCAACTGATAGTACGGGAAGTTCCACGGCTCAACGGCCATGATGACGCCAATCGGATGATGTTCTACCCACGCGTCGCCAAACTCGGTTTTATAAGGCACCGGGGCAAGAAACTGCTTCGCGTTATCCGCATAATAGCGAGCGATCTGCGCGCATAGTTTGACTTCGCCACGGCTTTGCTCGATGAGCTTGCCCATCTCCTGGCTGGCGATTTTTGCCAGTTCTTCAACACGGCTGTCGATCAAGTCAGCCAGCTTATGCAGTACCGGCAGACGTTGGTCAATCTCTCCCTTGGACCAGTCGGAGTGATAGAGCGCGTCAGCTTTTTGCAGCGCGGCTTCAATATCCGCGTCCGTGTGCGGGGGGTACTCTTTAATGAGCTGATTATTGGCAGGATTCACTGTCTGGTAAGCCATATCACATGTCTCCTTGTTATCGTCATTAAGGCAGCCGTAAATGCCGCTCAGAACAATAAGGGTAGTAGAGATGGCTGGCGCTATCGGTAAAGTTCGGTATATTCGTGAGGTTATCAACGATAATTATAGAGAGCGTTGCCCGGCGGGCACCGGGCCTGCAACATTCAGACTGGAGCCGCGTTAGTGACTAACATCCTGAAGCTCTTCAGCCGTAAGGCCGGTGAACCGCTGGACAGTCTCGCGGTCAAGTCCGTCCGCCAGCATCTGTCTGGCGATACGCAATGCGGCAACATGCTGACCTTTTTCCAGCCCTTTTTCTAATCCTTCTGCTAATCCTTCCTCCAGACCGACCTGTCTTCCTTGCCGTTCCCCTTTTCTGCGATCCGCTGCGCGGATCCTCTCTATCAGCGTCATCAGTCTCTCCTTAGTGTGCGGGACATGCCCTACCACATCACGAATAAACGTGGTGAAACGAGGCGTATGTCCGTGCTGAATCATAAGATAATTAAACAGCGCTTTAAGCTGCCTGTCATTAGCGCAACCAGTAACTAACAGCGAAGCAATTCGTTCAACCAGTCCCAGCAGGTCGCGCTGGCGGATATGTTTTTGGATGAGCTCCAGCAGCGCAATGCGGCGGTGCTGCATAATGTCATCATCCGATACCACCGTAATGTCGACCAGCGGAAAGGCAGCGGCATAGAGTCTTCTTGCCACTTCCGGGTTCGCAAACTCATCCAGCCAGCACAGCGAAAAAGGATACGGGCTATCAACACTGTGATAAAACAGCATCGGCACCACCAGCGGAAGATGCTTATGCCCCGCATCCAGATGCTGTTGCATTGCCGCCATCGCATACCGCATCAGCCGAAACGCCATATGCGCATCCGGCGTGCTCTGATGTTCAATCACGACATAGATATAACCGTCGCCCTCGCGCGTTTTCAGCGACCAAAGCACATCGGAATAATAGGCTCGCAGATTTTTTTCAATAAAACTGCCGGGCTCCAGCTTTAGCGTCCGCAGATCGCAAAGCTGGCGTAACGACACCGGCAGATGAATCTCCATAAAATCGCGGGCGGTTTCCGGGTGGCGCAAAAAGGTTTTAAACACCGCATCATGCGGTGTTGAGGTCGTCGATTTTTTCATGGCGCTCCGTCATCCCAAACCAGGATGCTGCGACTCTACCTCCTGAAAATTCCTTTCTCATCCGTACCTTTTCAGCATTGCGAGGCGCGACGGAAGATAAATCCTGTTATCTGTAATGCACATGCATTTTCGGAACTGAACACGCAAAATACCAGCCTGCGCGCCCTGCCTTTATCTTTATTAACCAGACAAACTCTTTTGATTAACATCAAAATTTAATTACACTTAATGTGTATATTTTCCGTGCAACGTAAATTTCCCGAGGTGTGATGTGCTGATTGTTATCTGTAATCGCCACACGTTCTGACAAGATTCAGAACGCGTCTCTTCCTGTCTGTGTTTTCACCGGCAGCGTTTTTGATTACATGAAATTCAGTACATCCGCAGCCGCTGTTTCTATCGCCTGCCTGACGTCACGATGACGGTATTGAGTTTCGCTGTCCCATCATGGGGTTCTCCGACATGGAGCGCATTTTTTATGCAACGGATTATTCAGTTTTTCTCCCAACGCGCCACAACGTTATTTTTCCCGATGGCGCTGATTTTGTACGATTTTGCCGCCTATCTGACGACGGATCTGATTCAGCCTGGCATCATTTACGTCGTGCGCGATTTTAACGCTGACGTCAGTCTTGCGCCGGCCTCGGTCAGTCTCTATCTGGCAGGCGGAATGGCGTTGCAATGGCTTCTGGGGCCGCTATCCGACAGGATTGGTCGCCGGCCAGTGCTGATTGCAGGCGCATTAATTTTTACTCTCGCCTGCGCGGCAACGCTGTTGACGACCTCAATGACGCAGTTTCTGGTTGCCCGTTTTGTGCAGGGCACCAGCATTTGCTTTATCGCAACGGTCGGCTACGTCACGGTACAGGAGGCCTTCGGTCAAACCAAAGCCATTAAGCTGATGGCGATTATTACCTCCATTGTGCTGGTCGCTCCGGTTATCGGCCCGCTCTCCGGCGCCGCGCTGATGCACTTCGTTCACTGGAAGGTGCTGTTCGGTATTATTGCGGTGATGGGACTGTTAGCGTTGTGCGGCCTGCTGCTGGCGATGCCAGAAACGGTGCAACGCGGCGCGGTGCCGTTCAGCGCGGTGAGCGTACTGCGCGATTTTCGTAATGTGTTTCGCAACCCGATTTTTCTCACCGGGGCGGCTACGCTGTCGTTGAGCTACATCCCGATGATGAGCTGGGTGGCGGTGTCGCCGGTGATCCTGATCGATGCTGGCGGGATGAGTACTTCGCAATTCGCCTGGGCGCAGGTGCCCGTATTCGGCGCGGTGATCGTGGCCAATATGATCGTTGTACGCCTGGTGAAAGATCCGACCCGACCGCGTTTTATCTGGCGCGCCGTACCAATCCAGTTAAGCGGGCTGGCGACATTGCTCCTCGGTAATCTTCTTCTGCCGCACGTCTGGCTTTGGTCTGTGCTGGGCACCAGCCTGTACGCGTTCGGCATTGGCATGATTTTCCCGACGCTGTTTCGCTTCACGCTTTTCTCCAACAACTTGCCAAAAGGGACCGTTTCAGCCTCGCTGAACATGGTGATTCTGACGGTGATGGCGGTGTCGGTCGAAGTTGGCCGCTGGCTGTGGTTTCACGGCGGGAGACTGCCGTTTCACCTGCTGGCAGCGGTGGCCGGGGTGATCGTGGTCTTCACCCTGGCGACATTATTACAGCGCGTGCGCCAGCATGAGGCAGCAGAACTAGCCGCTGAGAAGTAAACACTCTGCCGGATAGAGGCTTATCCGGCACAGGATAATCTGATGTTTTTTGCACGTTCCTGCCGTCTGGCTCTATCCTTAACCCTATGAATAAAATCGCCGAACTCAAACGCGCCAAACGCCTGGCGCTCTCACTGTTGCTGATAGCCGCCGCGACGTTTGTAACCACGCTTTTCCTGCCGCCCAGTTTTTGGGTGCTGGGCGTAAAAGCTATTGCCGAAGCGGCGATGGTTGGCGCGCTGGCGGACTGGTTTGCCGTGGTAGCGCTGTTTCGCCGCATTCCCATTCCGTTTATTTCACGACATACGGCGATTATTCCCCGTAACAAAGACCGAATCGGCGAAAACCTTGGGCAATTTGTGCAGGAGAAATTCCTTGATACGCAGTCGCTGATCGCGCTAATCCGCCGCCATGAACCCGCGCTGCTTATCGGAAACTGGTTCAGCCAGCCGGACAACGCCAGCCGGGTCGGGCAGCATCTGCTGCAAATTATGAGCGGTTTTCTGGAACTAACCGATGACGCCCGTATTCAGCGGCTGCTCAAGCGAGCGGTACATAAGGCGATTGATAAAGTGGATCTTTCCGGCACCAGCGCCCTGATGCTGGAAAGCATGACCAAAAACGATCGTCACCAGGTGTTACTCGATACGCTGATCGCCCAGCTTATCGCCCTGTTACAGCGTGACAGCTCCCGAACATTTATCGCCAGACAGATCATACGCTGGCTGGAGACCGAGCATCCGTTAAAAGCGAAGATTCTGCCGACCGAATGGCTGGGAGAACACAGCGCTGAACTGGTCTCCGACGCGGTGAATTCTCTGCTGGATGATATCAGTCACGACCGCGCGCATCAGATTCGTCATGCCTTCGATCGTGCGACGTATAAGCTGATCGATAAACTTAAACATGATCCGGAAATGGCTGCCCGGGCAGAAAACATTAAAAGTTACCTGAAGGAAGATGAGGCGTTTAACCGTTATCTCGGCGAAATCTGGGCGGATCTACGCCAGTGGTTAAAAACAGATATCAACGCCGAAGACTCAAAGGTGAAGCAGCGCATCGCTCATGCCGGACAATGGTTTGGCGAGACGCTGATCGCCGACGACGCATTACGCGCCTCGCTTAACGGTCATCTGGAACAGGCCGCGCACCGCGTCGCGCCGGAATTCGCCGCCTTCCTGACGCGCCACATCAGCGATACCGTAAAAGGCTGGGATGCGCGCGATATGTCGCAGCAGATTGAGCTTAATATCGGTAAAGATTTGCAGTTTATCCGCGTGAACGGCACGCTGGTCGGCGGCGCTATTGGTCTGGTGTTATATTTACTGTCGCAAATACCGGCACTGCTCAGTATCTAAGAAGGGGAAGGCGCAATTCTCGTTCAGATTAACTGCCAAACCCCGCACGTGGGAGGCATTAATTTAATGCCATTTCCCACCGATGCCCCTCTTCTCAATCCGTTATTCGCCTGCGCTTCACTTTCTTTTCTTGCAAATTTGAAACATTAATTTTACTTTTTATTATCATTTACAACAACAATCCGGCATTCCTGCCTTACTTTAGCAAAGAGAAAAACCATGGTTCATGCTCAGAGCGCTTCACCTCGCCATCCCATTTTTACGGCGCTTTTCGGTATGATGGTATTGACGCTGGGGATGGGAGTTGGCCGCTTTCTGTATACGCCCATGCTGCCGGTAATGCTGGCGGAAAAGCAGCTAACGTTTAACCAACTCGCCTGGATTGCCAGCGCCAATTATGCAGGGTACCTGGCGGGAAGCTTACTGTTTTCCTTTGGCCTTTTTCATCTCCCCTCTCGTCTACGCCCCATGCTGCTGGCTTCGGCGGTCGCCACCGGTATTCTTATTCTGGCCATGGCGATATTTACCCAACCCGCGGTCGTCATGTTGGTGCGCTTCCTGGCAGGCGTCGCGAGCGCGGGAATGATGATTTTTGGATCAATGATTGTGTTGCATCATACCCGCCATCCGTTTGTGATCGCCGCGCTCTTTTCCGGCGTCGGGGCCGGGATTGCACTGGGCAACGAATATGTCATTGGCGGTTTACATTATGCGCTTTCGGCCCATTCGCTATGGCTGGGGGCCGGGGCGCTCGCCGGTATATTGCTATTAATCGTGGCAATATTGATTCCCCCCCGCGCTCATGCGCTGCCGCCTGCGCCCTTAGCAAGAATCGAAAATCAGCCTATGCCCTGGTGGCAACTGGCGCTGTTGTACGGTTTCGCCGGATTCGGCTACATCATTGTCGCTACCTATTTGCCGCTGATGGCGAAAAGCGCGGGCTCTCCACTACTCACGGCGCACCTTTGGTCGTTGGTCGGCCTGGCGATCATTCCCGGCTGCTTCGGCTGGCTGTGGGCGGCAAAACATTGGGGCGTCCTGCCATGCCTGACCGCGAACCTGTTGATCCAGAGCGCCTGCGTGCTGCTGTCTCTCGCCAGCGACTCATTGTTGCTGTTAATACTGAGCAGTATTGGTTTTGGCGCCACGTTTATGGGCACAACCTCGCTGGTGATGCCGCTTGCCCGACAACTCAGCGCGCCGGGTAATATTAATTTGTTAGGCCTGGTGACGCTAACGTATGGTATTGGGCAAATTCTCGGTCCGCTCGCCGCCAGTCTGTCAGGCAATGGCGCGTCGGCAATTATCAACGCCACGCTTTGCGGCGCCGCGGCGCTCTTTTTTGCCGCGCTGATCAGCGCCGCGCAGCAGATAAAACAAAAACGGTTTGTGATACGTGAATAAGCGGTAGAGTAAACCCGCTCTATCCGCACCGGGTTGTATCTTTAAGGCTATTCGCGGCGCAATGCGGATCTGTTTTTAATAGCACATCCTCAACACGTTATTTCAAGGTAAAGATGCCACTAAAAACTATACTTATTCTATGGTTTTTAGTGCTATCAATCTGCCTATTATTTTATATACCCTTCATACTTCAAGTGGCTTATGTGTTGGCTACGGATTACTCGGCCCATCCATGGGCCTCGCCCTGACGGGCCGTTGCTCACCCCAGTCACATCGTTATCTATGCTCCCGGGGACTCACTCCCTTGCCGCCTTTACGCAACTCGAATTATTTTGGCTATATATTCCATTATGATGATTATCGTTCCCTCTCAAATCATCACAATTATAAATAAATCACATTATGAAATTAATTCGATTATTCGTTTTTTATTACCTGCCCGCAGGATTCTTAGGGCGCAAGCTGACCCATCAGCGGCTACTGACCTGACCGTGACAATTCCTCTTAAGGCGTGAAAAATTACAGTAAAAAAGTAAAATTTAGGTTAAAAAATCCTATTTTTTAACAACGATAATTAAGTGGCGTGAAATTGACTAACGTCAAATTTATTTCCCCTTTTTCCTGCTCCCGGCTCTGGCCTGCGTCAACACCTGTTTCTTTGCTTTTTTACCGCGCGTTGTACCGTCCACGGTTCCCCGCGCCTCCGGCAGTAGCGAAGATGGTGATTTTTCGCGCTGCTATGCAAGAAACGCATAGCACGATACATACTTGCATTTTGTCCTTACCCTTATGGCTGATAAGGTCTTTCTGTTTCGGGCTTTTTGGCCTGTGGCTACAACCAACACATCATCAAAAAAATTCGGGGATCGCTATGGCGCAACAAGTGGACGGGGCGGCCATGCCGCTTGATACAGAAAAGGTCGGGATAAAGGGATATCTGGCGTTTTTTCTCACCATTATTTTCTTTTCCGGCGTATTTTCCGGAAGCGAAGGCTGGTGGCGCGTTTTTGATTTTACCGTACTCAACGGGTCATTCGGTCATGTGACCAGTACGCAGACCTTTCGCGGCGCGGGCGGAACGGGCGCGAAAGATGGCTTCCTTTTTGCGCTGGAGCTGGCACCGTCGGTTATCCTTTCTCTGGGTATCATCGCGATTACGGATGGACTGGGCGGTCTGCGGGCGGCGCAGCAATTGATGACGCCTATCCTGAAACCATTGCTTGGCATTCCCGGCATTTGCTCACTGGCGCTGATCGCCAACCTGCAAAATACCGACGCCGCGGCGGGTATGACTAAAGAGCTGGCGCAGGAAGGTGAAATCACCGAACGCGATAAAGTGATTTTTGCCGCCTGGCAGACCAGCGGCAGCGCTATTATCACCAACTATTTCTCCTCCGGCGTTGCGGTATTCGCCTTTCTGGGGACGTCAGTCATCATTCCGCTGGTGGTCATTCTGCTATTCAAATTTATCGGCGCAAACCTTTTGCGCATCTGGATTAACATCGAAGAACGCCGTCACCCTGCGCAAGGAGCCCAATCATGACGACTCAGGTACGTAAGAATGTCATGGATATGTTTATCGATGGCGCACGCCGCGGTTTTACCATCGCCACGACCAACCTGTTACCCAATGTGGTCATGGCATTTGTCATTATTCAGGCGCTGAAAATTACCGGTCTGCTCGACTGGGTAGGCCATATCTGCCAGCCCGTGATGGCGTTGTGGGGGCTTCCCGGCGAAGCGGCTACGGTGCTTCTGGCTTCGCTGATGAGTATGGGCGGCGCCGTTGGCGTGGCGGCCAGTCTGGCTACCGCCGGCGCGCTAAGCGGCCACGATGTTACCGTACTACTGCCAGCCATTTACCTGATGGGAAACCCGGTACAGAATGTCGGCCGCTGTCTCGGTACTGCCGAAGTCAACGCCAAATATTACCCGCATATTATCGCAGTCTGCGCCATCAATGCGCTGCTGTCGATCTGGGTCATGCAGCTTATTGTTTAATAAGGAGTTATCATGCCTGATTTATCCGCCGCGGAGTTTACCTTATTACAGGGTGCGCACCTGTTTGCGCCAGAAGACCGGGGCATCTGCGATGTTCTGCTCGCGAATGGCAAAATTATTGCCGTCGGCGCTGACATCCCCAGCGATATCGTACCGGACTGTGCGGTGATTAATCTTAGCGGTCGTATGCTGTGCCCGGGCTTTATCGACCAACACGTTCATCTGATCGGCGGCGGCGGCGAAGCGGGGCCGACGACGCGGACGCCGGAAGTCTCCCTGAGCCGCCTGACGGAAGCCGGGATAACAACGGTCGTCGGCCTGCTTGGCACCGACTCCGTCAGCCGTCATCCCGCGTCGCTGTTAGCCAAAACGCGAGCGCTAAATGAGGAGGGGATCACCGCCTGGATGCTCACGGGCGCTTATCACGTTCCGTCGCCGACCATTACTGGCTCGGTAGAAAAAGACGTCGCGCTGATCGATCGCGTCATTGGCGTGAAATGCGCAGTCTCCGACCACCGTTCCGCCGCGCCCAGCGGGAATCAACTCGCCAGCATGGCCGCTGAATCACGCGTTGGCGGCCTGCTGGGCGGTAAACCCGGTGTCAGCGTTTTTCATATGGGCAGCAGCAAAAAAGGGTTACAGCCGCTGTATGACATCCTGGAAAACAGCGACGTGCCGATCGGTAAACTGCTGCCTACCCACGTCAACCGTAGCGAATCGCTTTTCGAGCAGGCGCTGGCGTTTGCGCTTAAAGGCGGCGTAATCGACATTACCACCAGTATCCCGGATCCCGTCGCGCCGGCGGAGGGCATTGCCAGAGCGGTAAAAGCCGGCGTCCCGCTTTCCCGGGTGACGCTCAGTTCAGACGGTAACGGCAGCCAGCCGCTATTTGACGCTGCCGGAAATCTGACGGGCATCGGCGTCGCGGGCTTCGAAAGTTTGCTGGAGACGTTGCAGACGCTGGTTAATCACTACGGATTCAGCCTGACCGATGCTCTGCGCCCGCTGACGACCAGCGTAGCCGCCTTCCTCAGTCTGGACGGCAAAGGCGAAATCCGTCCCGGTAACGATGCGGATCTGCTTGTCTTTAGCGCAGATTTACGCATTGAGCAGGTGTATGCGCGCGGCAAACGCATGGTCAATGAGGGGAAAGCCTGCGTAAAAGGTACCTTTGAACCGGCGTAATTCCCGCTAGTTTCAGGCTGCCCCATCGCGGCATCCTGAAAGAGGACGGGATAAGCGGTTGTCAGCCGCCCGAATGGACGTAGAATGCCCCTTCGGGCGACTGACAGGATAACGGTAAATGGATGTAACTGGAGCAGGTTTGCACAATATTGAGACAAAATGGCTATATGATTTTCTGACGCTGGAAAAGTGCCGCAATTTCTCTCAGGCCGCCATTATCCGCAACGTATCGCAACCCGCTTTTAGCCGGCGGATTCGCGCCCTGGAACATGCCGTGGGCGTTGAACTGTTTAACCGACAGGTCTCGCCGCTACAGCTTTCCGAACAGGGTAAAATCTTTCACTCCCAGGTTCGCCACCTGTTACAGCAGCTGGAAAGTAATCTGACCGAACTGCGCGGCGGCAGCGATTATACGCTGCGTAAAATCAAGATTGCCGCCGCCCACTCGCTCTCCCTCGGCCTGTTGCCGACCATCGTTAAGCAGATGCCGACGCAGTTTACCTACGCCGTTGAGGCGATAGATGTCGACCAGGCGGTGGATATGTTACGTGAGGGGCAAAGCGATTTTATCTTTTCTTATCACGATGAAAATCTGCAACAAGCGCCGTTTGATAACATCCGCCTGTTTGAGTCGAGACTGTTTCCGGTTTGCGCCAACAATGGCCGGGGCGAGCCGCGCTATACGCTTGAGCAGCCGCACTTTCCCCTGCTTAATTACAGTCAGAACTCCTATATGGGCCGGCTGATAAATCGTACTCTGACTCGCCATGCTGAACTGAGTTTCAGTACATTTTTCGTCTCTTCGATGAGTGAATTGTTAAAACAGGTTGCGATGGACGGCTGCGGAATCGCCTGGTTGCCCGAGTATGCTATCCGTCAGGAGATTACAGACGGACGCCTGATAGTGCTTGATGCCGACGAACTGGTTATCCCGATCCAGGCTTATGCTTATCGCATGAATACCCGCATGAGTCAGGTAGCCGAAACATTTTGGCGCGACCTGCGTGGGCTCAGGCCGCGCTGTAAACACCTCAGGCGGTAAGGCGTTGTTCCCCGGTCAAAGAGGCGCGGGTGTCTGGCCAGGACTCATACCAACGAATCGCCGCGCGCACCAGCGACGCTGTGGAATCAATCATCGGGCACGCTATCGCGCGTTCATGTCCGGCCACAATAAGCGGAATTTCGGTACACCCCATAATAATTGCCTGGGCGCCACGGGCAATAAGGCTATCGATTTGCGGCAGCAGCAGCGCTTGCGCCGCAGTTTTATCGCCACGTTTAAGCGTATAAATAGCCTGCATTACCAACGCCTGCCCCGCGTCTTCTGGCTGAATTAACGTCAGCCCCCGCGCCAGCGCTTTCTTTTGATATAACCCGGTTGCCAGCGTCGCATTGGTCGCCAGCAGACCAACGTGCCGCGCCGATGGCGGAATATCCCCCAGGGTGGCGTCCAGGATGCTGATCATTCGCGCTTTCGCGACGTTCTGTAAATCATCAAACCAATAATGTGCAGTGTTGCATGGGATAACGATACACTCCGCCCCGGCGTCTTCCAGCATATGCAGATAACGCTCCAGATAACGGTATGGCGAAGGCCCGCCGGATAACAGACATGCTGTACGATCGGGAATATCAGGGATAGAGCTGACAATGAGCGGGATGTGTTGTTGATCACAACTGGCATGTCGCAATTCAACAAATTTTTCCAACATATCCGCCGTTGCCGCAGGTCCCATCCCCCCCAGTATCCCAATGGTGTGTTTCATCGCTTTTCCCGCTTATTTACGTCAAGGTCAGAAACACACTATCAACTTGATGTGTATATAAAAAATGCCGTTTTATTAGCGGCTATGCGTAAAAATCATAACGGGTGTAATGGCCACGCGTTATCGCCTTTTCAGGCAATCGATTGGTTACATGAGCGCTCATCGACCTTCGCAAGCCGCTAAATGCCATTTCGCTATACAGCATCGCCCACTGCGAGTCCGCAAGCTTGTTTTGTCCTCATCGCCACAGCGCCTGTCGGTGAAGGGGCCGCCGTGTTTTGCTTTTCGACGCTAATGCGGGAATATCCCAGCGAATATGGCTATAAACCAAATCCACGGTCTCCGTGGCGCTGCCTTCGGCGTCGCCATGATTGCTCATGCGTGAAATTCGCACATTGGTGAGCGTATAAATAATAAATGGCAGCATTGCGCCCTTATCACGACGGCATAATGTCAGCACGCCTTCTTTCACCGTTTTCCCGTTACAATAGTGCTCATAGAGGCCAGGCGTAGCAAGATCGACTGGCTTTGTCAGCGTCAACCCTCCAATATATGTCCCTCTCGCTTCGCCGGACTCCCGTTTCGTCGGGTTGTGGTTGTAAGCAATAAGTTTTATTTGGTTTTCAAAACCTTTGATCCGGCTTTCGCCTTCAATACCGTCCAGTTTTAAATAGATGGCGTCCATCCCCCCTCCGTGATTATCATGCGGCAAAGCAGGCTGACAAGGACGGAACGCCAACAATGAAAGAACGTTCCATTTTCCAGCCATTTCGTTGGTGTCTCTGTATACCAGATTAAATACCGACAATCTGCTATAACTGGATTCTTGCTAAATACCTTCTGCCATCAACAATCCATTTTACAATAGCGCTACTGACCTGAAATCTATTACGCCAGGCATTCAAGCATCGTTTCCTGAATAACCATAGCCGCTATAAGAACCATATCAAAAAAGAAATATCAATATCATTTCTTATTTTTATCCGAGAAATTACTTAATTACACCGAATCGGAATATAGACAATTCTTATTCCTTTTCACATCAATGGGTTTTTTAGACTTTTGTCATATCGAAAACAACCATTCCAATAGAACATATTTACTATGTGAATATATTTAATGTTTTTATCGCGCGCAGTGTTATCACAGTAATAAATGATTTGCATCAAAAATGCGCCTTTCAGCGCCACGTATTTTGGGCAGCAAATTATAAAATCGCGTTTCAAAGTCAGTAACATGTTCTCTGTTCAGGCGATATGACTTTATGCCCGGACGACACGTCAGCCGCTTTACCCTTACGTTTAGTCGTGATACGTTAGATCACATGAACACGAAACGATCCAACGCTACGCAACGTCATCTCCGCTGGTGGCTGCCTTCCTGAAGGCGGCACGGATCACTATCCCTCTTTAAGTAGCCGCCGAAAGGCGGCTACTGCGTTTCGGGACGTCTTTCGGCTTTACAGTAAGCATAAAGGAGTCCTTAATGAACACCCTTCCCATCATTCTGACTGGCGATCGCCCCACCGGCTCGTTGCACCTCGGCCATTATGTCGGTTCACTGCGCCAGCGCGTCGCGCTACAGCAGGATCACCAACAGTATGTCCTGATTGCCGACCTGCAGGGACTCACCGATAACGGCAGTAATCCGCAAAAAATCCGCGATAATATTCCGCAAGTGTTAGCTGACTATCTGGCCGTCGGCATCGATCCCACGCTGACGACGATCTGCCTGCAATCCGCGTTACCCGCCCTTGCTGAATTAACGGTGCTGTATATGAATATTGTTACCGTCGCCCGAGTGGAGCGTAATCCTACGGTAAAAAATGAGATTGCCCAAAAAGGCTTTACCCGTTCCCTGCCGGTCGGGTTCATGGCGTATCCCATTAGCCAGGCGGCAGATATCACCGCCTTTAAGGCCGAAATGGTACCGGTTGGCGACGACCAATTGCCCATGATTGAGCAAACGAATGAGATCGTTCATAAGATGAATAGTCTTTTCTCCTCGCCGGTATTGCGACCCTGTCAGGCGCTCCTGAGCGATACGGGTCGTCTGCCCGGCATTGACGGCAGCGCCAAGATGTCGAAATCGCTCGGCAATACCCTGCTTCTTTCCGCCAGCGAAGAGACCATCCACCGTGCGGTCAGCGCGATGTACACCGATCCCGGTCATTTAAAAATTAGCGATCCGGGAAAAATAGAAGGTAACGTCGTCTTTACGTGGCTGGATGCGTTCCATCCGGATAAAGCCAAAGTCGCGGCGATGAAAGTACATTATCAACAAGGCGGGCTAGGCGATCGTGTCTGTAAAAATGAGCTGGAGACCTGCCTGCAAGAACTGATCGCGCCAATACGCGAACGACGGGCAACCTTTATTGCAGATAAGGGAATGCTAATGGAATTACTGAAAAAAGGTAGCGAGCGGGCCCATGAGGTCACTCAAAAGACGCTACAGGAAGTAAAACGTGGACTGGGTCTGCCCACGCTATTCCAGGTATAATCAGGCATCAACGTTGTCCAGCGGCCATGACTCAAACAGATAGCCATCAAAGTAGATGTCATCAACATTGGAAAACTCCAGCAGACGCTGCTTCACGTTTTCCAGGTGCTGCCACATCGCCAGCTTCGCTGCGCGGGCGTCTTTCTTAATTAACGCCGCGAGGATCTGCTTATGATCGACCAGCCACTCCTTACGGTAAAGCGTATCGCCCAGATGGCTATGAAGCTGGAGCCACATCGGATTATTTTCACGCCATTGCCAGGACTGACGGAAGAGCTCTACCAACATACTGTTATGGGTCGCTTCGGCAATGGCCAGATGAAACTGCATATCGCCGCTTTCTGAGCCGCCCGGCGCGCTGGAGGCGAGCTCTCGCTCTTCCAGTTGTAACGCCTGGCGCATTTTAATGATGTCTTCGCGGGTGGCTTGCAGAGCGGCAAATTCAGCGATATTGCTTTCCAGCAACTGACGCGCCTGTAACAGTTCAAACGGCCCGGCGTCATTACAGTGATTGACGTCAGCGCCTTCCATCTCGTTATTATCCGCGCTGTCGAGCACGTAGATCCCGGCGCCGCGGCGGACTTCAACCAGACCTTTAATTTCCAGCATGATCAGCGCTTCACGCACGACGGTACGCGTCACATTGAGCCTCTCAGCGATCTCTCTTTCCGGCGGCAAGCGCTCCCCGGGGCGGTACGGCGTCTGAACAATCAGATCCCGTATCATTGCGCCCACTTCCTGGTAAGGTCTTTGCTGAGAAGTGTTTGATTTCATATTGGTCGTGCCCGTCCGATGCGATTTCCCGGTATCAGACTATAGCATTTGTAAAGAGGGATAGCACGCGTAGCACACCAAAAACGCGAAACTGGTCAACCAACAAAACAATAATGCGCCCCGTTTCGCTAGTGAAGCCAGATAACCAGATAAAAGGAAAGGCAGTAGACAATACACAACTGATGTTCCACCTTTAGCCCTGATGCCTGAATATGAACAGCATATTGGTTTACCAATATAAAATTTATCAACCAAAAATCAGGCCATAAAATGTGTCTGTACATTGACAGGAATAATGCCTCTGACATAGCGTGATCGGCGAAAATCCAGCCGCTCTCTTTGTATCAAGAACGCGTTATGATAAAAGACACCGTGTTTTTCGCCCCAGGCGTATCCGGGGGAAGCAACGCCTCCAGTTTGTCGAGCCGCCATCGCCGGGCAGCGATTATTCTGCATGAAATTTATGGTATTAACGCTCATATCCAACGCGCAGGCCATGAATGGATGACGCGCGGATTCGACATCTATATTCCCGCGCTGTTTCCTCACCATACCCCCTTTCGCTATGAACAGCAGGAGGAGGCTTACCGTCACTTTTCAGCAAATGTCGGCTTTGATCCCGCCGTCGTTACCACATTACTCCACGAGCTCAGAACGCAGTACGAGACGCTAATCGTCGTAGGATATAGCGTCGGCGCAACGCTCGCATGGCTAAGTGCAGCCAGTGGGTTATGCGATGGCGTCATTTGCTATTACGGTTCCCGTATACGCCAGTACCTTCATCTTGCGCCTCTCTGTCCGGCACTGGTTATTATCGCGCGTTATGAGCCGGCATTTGATCCCCTCGCCATGCGACAGTCGCTGGAAAAGCGCCCCCGGGTGCAGTGTAAAATGTACGATGCGCGGCACGGGTTCTGTGATGCTGATAGCGCCACCTTCGATGCCGCCTTATCGCATCAGGTAATGGACGATGTGAGCGCATTTATTCGCGACATCACTTGTGCAAACACATCGCCCGATTTTCAGCTTTAGTGGAGACTTTTTTCAACGAGCTGTTCCAGTTTTTTCAAAGCCTGTATGTCTGCGGCATCAAGACCATAACGTTGCAGCGTTTCGGCGGGATGATAACTGACCAACGTTCGCCCATCGGCTTGCTGGCTAATGAGCACCCGAAACGGTAAATCCAGCGCCAGTTCGGGATGCGCCAGCATGAGAGGCGTTCCGCCTTTAGGATTGCCAAAGACCAGAACCGTTGTCGGCGGCATTTTCAGGTTAACATTCTGTGCCGCTCTGGCATGATCAAATTCCCCAAATAACACCAGACCGTGATCGGCGACAGCGTGCATCAACCGCGCTCGGGTCTGCAAATAGTCATAAGCGCTGTAGGTTTTAACCATGGTTATCGCTCCATCCTCCGTTGCAAAGCCAGGCCTTATTAAGATTAACATCAGGGTTATTGCCAATAAAAAAGGCTTTAAAATAGCGCTCATTCTTCTCTCTCCCTGACCCAATACCCATGAGTAAATGCGACACAGATGATATGCAGTTTAAAAATCAGTCATCGTACTGTACCCCTTATTATTGCACTGAACAGCTCATCACTAAAAAAACAGACGGCAGAACAAAAAATTCCGACGTCTGAACAAATTTAAATAACGATGATCCAGTCTGACTGAGCGACAGCGCGATCATTATTATGGCGCGACACTGTCTTCTTCAGCCCGCTGGGTAAGAAAAAATATACTCCGCTCAGTAAGATAATAGATACTACAGGCCAACTCTTCAGAGATACGGAGCATCATTGCGTAGTGATGATGCGATTTTTCTTGCGCCATCGGCAGAAATATTTCTGACTCCAGCACGTCACTTAAAAAATGAAATTTATGTACATATTCAGCAGATATAACGCCTCTCGCCATCAGATTAGCCATTAGTGTATTTAAACTATCTTGTTCATGATACACGATACCTTTTCTCTCATGAATTCTGAGAATAACGCTTCTGAAGGCTGCATGACATTCCCTTACGACACAGGCAAAATCATTAAGTATCAGGCGATTATACGCTTCCATAAGATCATATTCGACAAAGCCATACTCTCCAGGGGAGTACAAATAATAACATATGTTTTTAAGCCGTTTTATTCTGCGCAACCTTACAATTCTACCATTTTCATAGCGATATTTTAAACTATGCTCATGAAATATATTGTTTAATTCACTAATCGCCTTATCCGGTTCTAACCCAAGCGTAACTTCATAGGTTCGAAGGTAGGTATCTATATAGTTAAAAGCAAGCTCAATGGTATCAATATGCTTTCTTTTATCATCTGTTTTTAATAACAGATTACTCATTTCATCCAGATATGACGTTGAATGCGCATATAAGGTGAATAAGCCATACTCTTTGCGCAACGTTTTACATATTCTTCGATAAACTTCGTCAGAATGACTATTATGATAGCAGTATAATGTCATATCATAAAAAGAGGAGCAATTTCCTAGCGTATTAATAATCAATAAGAGTATTTGCTCGCGTATTTCTAACGGAATATCTTCATATAACAGATCGCTATGCCTTAGTGAGTATGGTCTAAAGGTGTGCATTCCTCCCCCTGTAACCGCAACAGAACTTACGCTATGGATAGCGCCACACTACTCTAATTCAGTGGTTCAGGTATTAATATCAGCTCAACAGTGAGTCATTTTTTCTTATTTTTTAATGGTGTTGAGTGAATATTTACATTAAATATAAATGATAAGCAAAGTAAAGAGGCTTGCGTAATTATGACGCTACTGTCAAAGAGACCAGGGTCTTCGTATCGGATGAAACGTGAGATCCCATTAATGAATGGGATCTGTTTTATTATTACTTCCTGTCAACCCACTTTTTCAACTACAAAATTATCCTGACGAACAAAATCAATAAGCAGTTCTATAGTCCCTAACCCCCATTGATTCGATATAGCAATACGCTCACCGGACGGCAACTCAATCAACGCATCTTCTTGCATATGATATCTGTTTTTCCTTTTTTCAGGGATCTGCTCAACCAGTGCTACTGTTCTTTTCTGTAAGTCTTCACTCAATTTATTCTTGAGATCATCTATATTCGCAGGATTATGTTTATTAATCCAGTCAGTGAAAAGTTCAAGTGCAAGCTTCCGTTTATTGAAGGTTTTTCCTTTATATTTATATAAGGAATAATCCCTCTCCGACTTTTGACTGCTAATAATTTGTTCCGTGCGTTTCTCTCTGAATCTGACCTGATATTCTTCCAGTTCAGGGACTGGTATTATTTGTTCAGCATTAATCAGCACTTCACCCTTAAAGTTGTAATGCGTTAAGCGAACACAGCGAATATCGACACCTTTATCTCTTAGCCATATTGCGGTTGTCGTTAATTCTTTACTGAAATCCGCTGATGCCAGAACGATGCGAATATCTTTACCAAAATCAGCGAGTTCGTTTTCTTCTAACTCTACAAAATCCAGTAACTTCTCTTTTGCATTCTCATCGATCCCATGCTTCCAAAGATATGCCTGATAATATTCGCATGCTTTCGCAAAACTCATCGTTGAAATCATTGCCGCATACCTTAGCGCCTGCAGTTCCATATGCGCGCCGATTTCATCACGTTTCAGTTCAATGACAACCAAATTGGCCTGCTTGTCAATCGCTAATAAATCAATCCTCCGCCGACTATCCTCCCAATCAGAGAATTCTTCGGATATGACAAGGCAGCCCGGCGCAACAATATCAATATTCTTCTTGATAGCCTCCTGAAGATCATAGCGTTCCTGCAGCCTTTCGATGGTGAAAGATGTTTTTTCAAGGGTAGTCAGTATTTTCTCAGAGATATTGTATAGCGCCACATTATATTCCTTTTGTTTACTCTACAGATAATTATAACCCATCGCCCTTTGTCATTCTGCTGATCATCACTGGTGCGAAAATCTGGATTATCCATGGCATTCAGTCTTCACTGAATGCCACAGACAAGCGTTATTCAACTAAAGCTCACCTGTCCCTTAGTCCTTCTTTCATTCCGTTGCGTCGTTGCCATACCAGCACACTTAAACGTAAGGTGAGCTTATTGTTTTTATCGACGGGTCAGAACAATCCTTCGCCGGTCATACAGTGTTTCAACAGAGAACTGCAAATCATATTTCGCATTCTTCAGTTTTCGTGATTTAAGCATTTTCATCGTGACGCCACTTATTTGCCCTGTTTCAATCCGTCTCTTGATTTCGGCTGCGCTTAGCAGGAGTTGCTTCTTCAAAATCGACAGCAGGCTGACCTGAAAAGAACGGGAAATCCTGACGCTAACACTGACCTGCTTGTGGGAGGCGATACTGACCAGCCACCGTTCCTGAATGTGAAAATCAGGCGGCCCCGATAATTCAGCATTGTTTCGCTTCAGGATCGCGTTGTCATAAGCAAAATATTGCACCGTGGTGGCATCATTCGCCATCAGTCGACCATAAAGATCGCGGTTAATTTTGCTGACTGGCAGGCGTGAGAACAAGGAGATATTCCAGGTGTAATCGCAGTGTGTGCATTTATAGATACTCCAGACATCAAGTACCTTCTTTTGCGAATTAACCCGAAATGCCCCAGAAGGCGTGAAGTCCCGTTTTACGCTGCATGAAGGGCAACGTTTCGCTATGCGCTGATACCCCACAGGAGTGACAGTCCATATGACTTTCATAACGTACCTTTTTTAACCCATACAAAACCGGATCCGAACTCAGCGGACCATAAATGTTTGTGTATGAAAAATATTTAAGTCATATTTTTCAGCGGGTTAAAAAAAGATTTCCAACGCTACAACCCTGTCAATGGCCAAAAGATACGTCGAGACTATCAAAGCGGTCATTATCGGGTATATGAGTTTAATCAATATTCATTATGGTAGCGGCGGGATCTATTCAACTGACTTACTAAACGCATGATCCTCCCTTTGAGATCACACTTTTCACTCCCGGTTATTCACTTACAGAAATCAGGTGTTATCATTCACGACGTAAATACCTTTCAACTCAACTCGAGGCTTTGATGCTGGAGAATGTCATCATCTGATAATCAGTTCCCCGACCTTTTCAGGCCGGACTGATTATCAATGCGCCGAAATCGAATGCGGACACCGCAGTGTGTTTGCACGTTTTGCCTATGATGATTAAACAGGTTCTTCAGTATGAATTTATCCCGTCAGGAACAACGTACCTTACACGTTCTCGCCAAAGGCGGACGCATTACGCACATCCGCGATGCGTCAGGCCGCGTCACCGCCGTTGAGTGCTATAGCCGCGAAGGGCTGTTGCTCGCCGATTGCACGCTCGCTGTATTCAAAAAACTCAAAACCAAAAAGCTGATCAAATCCGTTAACGGTCAGCCCTACCGCATTAATACAACCGGGCTGAACAACGTTCGCGCCCAGCCTGATAATCGCTAAGGAGATGATGATGGATATCAGCGCCGTTATTTTTGCAACGCATCGCATTCGGCTATTACCCGATGAAGGCAAAATCCCCTGGGACGAGCCAGCCTTCAGCCAACGCATTCTGGAAAATCATCTGTCACAGGACCACGACTGGGCCAGCCGCCGGCTAACCGTGATTGAGCAACAGGTAACATGGATTACCCGTCAGTTACCCGCTGGCGCCTGCATTCTGGATCTCGGCTGTGGACCCGGTTTTTATACCCGCCTGTTAGCGGAGCGTGGGTTTCACTGCACAGGCGTAGATTTCTCTCCGGCATCCATCACATGGGCTCGCCAGCAGGCGCAAGCCGCAAACCTGAATATTGACTACATTCAGCAGGATATTCGTACATACCACCCCACGGAACCTTTTGATTTCATTATGATGACGTTTGGGGAACTGAATGTCTTTAGCGCTGCGGATGCGCAAAGCCTCATCAGTCATTGCGCGCAGTGGTTGAAACCGGACGGCAAACTGCTTGTTGAAGTGCATACCTTCGATGAAGTTAAACGCCAGGGCATGGCGCAGCCATGCTGGCAGCGTTGTCCGCACGGCCTGTTTCTTGCCAAGCCTCATCTGCTGTTAACGGAAAATGCCTGGGATGAAGAGGCTCAAACCAGCTCAACGCAGTTCTGGGCGATAGCGGAAAACGGCTGTACCACCCGTTTCGGCAGTCAAATGAAGGCCTGGCGCGATGATGAATATATCAGCCTGCTTGGTGATGCTGGCTTCACTGTGTTGCAGCGCCCGGACAGTCACACCTGGCCGGTCGGCGAGACTTTTGCAGGCAAGCTGTTTGCGCTACTGGCTGAAAAAGCCCCTCCCGCTGAGGGAATCACCCTCAGTAAAAGGAATAACCCAATGGATATCCCACGTATTTTTACCATTAGCGAAAGCGAACACCGTATCCATAATCCGTTTACAGCGGAAAAGTACGCCACACTGGGCCATGCGTTACGCATGAAGCCAGGCACGCGGATTCTCGATCTCGGTAGCGGTTCGGGTGAGATGCTCTGCACCTGGGCTCGCGATTACGGTGTTACAGGTACTGGCATTGACATAAGCCCGCTCTTCACCACACAGGCAAAACAACGTGCAGAAGAGCTCGGCGTCAGTGAATATGTACATTTTATTCATAACGACGCGGCCGGTTATATCGACGAGGAAAAATATGACGTGGCGGCCTGCGTAGGCGCGACCTGGATTGCGGGCGGTGTCGCGGGGACAATAGATCTGCTGGCCAAAAGCCTCAAACCTGGCGGGATCATTCTCATCGGTGAACCGTACTGGCGTCGGATCCCCGCAACGGAAGAGATCGCCCACGCCTGTGGCGTCTCATCCGTCGCCGATTTTCGTCCCCTGCCCGAGCTGGTCGCCTTTTTCGACCAACTCGGCTATGACGTAGTGGAAATGGTGCTGGCGGACCCGCAAGGCTGGGACAGATATGAAGCCGCGAAGTGGATGACCATGCGTCGCTGGCTGGAGGAAAACCCTGACGATGAGTTTGCGCAAGAGGTTCGAACAGAACTGACGGTAGCCCCCAAACGTCACGTCACCTGGACGCGAGAATACTTTGGCTGGGGCGTATTTGCGTTAATCGCGCGATAACGTGAAGCAGGAGGTATAGCCTACAAGAGGTATACCTCCGTTTAAAAGTATGCAACAAATTAACACGGCTCAAGGCGGGAATATATCGTCTTAGAGCCTATCCCACCAGGCGTTATTGGCGCAGCCAGTTTGGACACGGACAGCGCGCAAAAACCGGAGCGTACACGTAGTACGTGAGGATTTTGAGCACTGCCCAGGTCCAAAATGGCAAGTAAAATAGCCCTAATGGGATAGGCTCTTAATTTCGCCATTAAGTTTCTGCCACAATATGTCGCAAGACGTGCAAGCATTCCACCTCACCTGATGAGCGAAATCACCATCAATAAGACGTTATTGCTGCGATTCAATTATTAAAAATAAAAAAGAACCAGAAGAAAATTAAAAAATGACTTACCCACCATATTGGCCATTGTTAAAATCAAAGTAATCCCCCGTAAAAGCTGGAACTTTTTATTTCTCATAGACGAGAATTTATATATTATGATATAATACGGCAGAAAAACATGCAGGTTATTAATCTGCCATTAATGTAAATAATTCTTTGAGGAGATGTTTCCAGTGGGACGTAAATGGGCAAATATTGTTGCTAAAAAAACGGCTAAAGACGGTGCAACGTCTAAAGTATATGCAAAATTTGGTGTAGAAATCTATGCTGCGGCTAAACAAGGTGAACCAGACCCGGAATCAAACTCAGCTTTAAAATTCGTTATTGAACGTGCGAAACAAGCACAGGTTCCAAAACATGTTATTGATAAAGCCATTGATAAAGCCAAAGGTGGCGGAGATGAAACGTTCGTGCAAGGGCGTTATGAAGGCTTTGGACCCAATGGTTCAATGGTTATCGCTGAAACGTTGACGTCTAATGTTAACCGTACGATTGCTAATATCCGCACAATTTTTAATAAAAAAGGCGGGAATATCGGAGCGGCAGGTGCTGTCAGCTATATGTTTGACAATACTGGAGTGATTGTATTTAAAGGAACAGACCCTGACCATATTTTTGAAATTTTGCTTGATGCTGAAGTTGATGTTCGTGATGTAACCGAAGAAGAAGGGAACATCGTTATTTATACTGAAGCTACAGACCTGCATAAAGGAATCGCAGCGCTAAAAGCAGCTGGAATTACTGAATTTTCAACAACAGAATTAGAAATGATTGCTCAATCAGAAGTTGAACTTTCACCAGAAGATTTAGAAATCTTTGAAGGACTTGTTGATGCCCTTGAAGATGATGATGATGTGCAAAAAGTATATCATAACGTTGCAAACCTCTAATTATAAATTAAACAAATCTGTCTCTATGGCAGATTTGTTTAATTTATAAAGCTGTTATAAAAAAGTCTATCTGGCCAGATATATAGATTTTTAAATTTACGTGTCTTATCACGACCTGATCTGACACATAGCTTTGAAAGATTGAGAGTTACCGGTTTTGATATAGTGTCGAATCCTTATATAAAACATGAGGTAATTTTCATGTTTCATACGACGAATCCCGTCAGCAAGCTAAGCAAAAGCCAGCAATATCGGGCTACTTACAATCTCCCTGTGCTCTTTAAGGCGCCGCGCCTTATAAATTCCGCTTGCGCTCATGATGGCTCATCTGGCGCTCTACGCGTCGATTGACCACAGGTGTGACTCCACCAGCGCGCTACAGACCATAGTGCGAGAACCGTGGCCGATTACTTTGATGCCTTTGATGTGGAGCTATTTTTAACAGATAACGTATACCACACTCAAAATACTCCCCCAGATCAATGCCCTCCTCTGAACACCTCTTTCCTATGCCATTCCACAAACCGCTCGCCCGGATAATTTTCTTTAACCGGGGGCAACGCGATCTCTTTCCCCGCAAAATCCCAGAACAACCGCTGTACCACTCCGCCACCATTCACCGCGTCGGAAACCACCACGCGCATATTTTCATCCAGGCCAATCGAACCGCGATCGAACGCTTTATGATGAATTGCGCACAACGCCAGGCCATTAGGCACTTCACAAGGACCATGATGCTGCTTCCATCTGATATGGGCTGCTTCAAGGGCTATAGGGGCGTTGTCGTGGCGCATATTGAAGCCGCAGACCGCACATTGATAATTGTAAGCTCGTAGCACCGCCTGGCGGAACTTCGGATCGCGTTGACGGAGAGAGGTGCGAATATCAAAACCCATCTCGTCAGCGATGTCTTCCTGAATACTGGTCGGGAAATGCGCCTCAAGGATCTGCTGCGCCAGCGTGTCGATTAGCTTACGTTTTTTTGTTACCAGCGCGAAATTGTCGACATCAAACCCACCAGCGACATTATATTCAATGAGTTCGCGCTTGGGCGGCTGGCGGCTACCGCTGGTTGAGCAGAATTCCGCGTTTTGCAATTCCCAGAAACCATCGCCCTTCAGACGCCAGAACGGCATATCCGGGCGCTGTTCACGGCGCTGTGGCCCATAGCGTTCCAGCAAATCCAGCAATTGCTCATGAATTTCAGAAGCATAATCAAACAGGCGATCGTGACCCTGCCGATAGTGCGAGAGGACACCGATATTTATTACTGTCGGCTTTACAAGGTATCGATCGATGAAAGAAACCACGGCCTGTCATGATGTACTGCTCAACCACTATCAGGCCTGTCTGGATGATTATACTCGCCCGGCTATCCTTCATGGTCAGTGCCAGCCCGAGATTATCCGCTGGCATACGCTGACGATGGTGATCTGCACACTGCCCTGTAGTGAGCTTGCCGAGCTGCTGCTCCCTGAAGGCCTCCAGCGCGTTCTCAATATCCCGACAACAGCACCAATAACAGTGGCGCAGGACATCAACAAAAACCTGATGCCGTTACTACTGCCGGGTGTGCTGCTCAGTGAATGCAAGCGACTGGGGATGCGTCGCCTCAGCAACAAGCTACAGTCATTGTTTCAACAATTCAGGGGGCCAGGGCTCAGAGAGCGGTTAACGCTGTTGTGCTGGTCTGAATTGGCAACAGGCATCGATCACAACGAATGGAAGGAGTTGCACCGGTTATCCACGGAATCGCTGATATCGTGGACAGATCAAAAGCTACAGGAATTCTGGGTGTTACAGCCACAAATTGAAGATTACATTGCTTTAATCTGATAGCGAGTATTGGCTGGGTGTCGTACCAAATGAGCTACGCCCATTCACACCGATAGCGCATCGGATAAATTGACTCCGTTCCACGCGGCATACAGACTTCTGATATGAATAAACCCGCCAGGACGGCGGGTTGGTTTTCAATAAAAATAGATCTGCGGCCGGTTCCCTGTGCGCCATAACAGGCCATCAGGGTCAGCTCCACGCAACACGCGAACCACGTTAATACGGTTTGCAGCACGACGTGGGCGTGTAGTCATTAGCCGCCTCCACCAGCCTGGCGATTTTGTTGCATCCCAGCGAGGTAGACTCGAAGTGTTGCGGTCACGGTAATGGATATAAGTAATCCCTTCACTGCTGAGATAGTTGATTCGATAATGTGGTAGCGGATTTCCATTCCGATCGCGATCTTTTCTGGTATTAAAATTGGACATAGGTAACTCCCGTTAAAGGTTGTTACCAATGCTCCTGTATATAACGCATATACCCTCTCAATCGGTGTAACGCAGGCGGGCTCTAACCTCCTGCCGGTTCATCCCATGATTTTTACGCTGATGCCCACACATCCAACAACTACACGAACAGGGAGTGTGGTAAACCATGCCAACATGCGTCGACGAACAACTTCTAGCATTATTATAATGCCTGCGCATTGCTTTCAAACGCCACTCATGGTGGCGGCGCTGGGCGCGTGTACGTGCCATTCTCGAAACTCCATCAATAACAGGGGCACAATGCCCTTGCTTATGAGTTCCGACCAATCGGTATAGCGCAATTTCATCCTTAGCCTCTTCATTAATATGCACATAACCGCATCAATGCTATCCATAACAGGGTAACCACGCAGCAACGCCAATTCGAACACAATAGGTTTATGCTTTTTCTTCAGACCGAAAAGCACCTGCAATACCATTTAGTCAATAGAGACATAGAACCAAAACCTTCAAACAGCTGCCTGGCCTCACCAATCTGTCCAGCGCAACAACCGCATAACCAGTGAACGTGAGTTTCGCATTCATGCCTCCACCAAACGGCTCAGATGCCTGGAGTTAATTTGGATTCAGTTTATTACACGCTCGGGTGATGTTGAGATAATCACCATATCGAACATCCCCCTACCGTTAACGACAGGAGGTATCAGCGTCATTCCCCCCCGGAGGTTAAAATAATAACACAGCAGCCACGAGCACTCTCAGATATGGAACCCTGCACGCAAAAAATCACGTAAAACATAAAAAAAACTATAAATTTTATTAAGCATTACGTAAAATATCACGTAACTCAATTCATTCGATTTTTACACGGATTACAGCATGGCTAGTGTTGATGCAGACTACTGCTACTCGTTTCCGGCTATACGTGGCATTCAGGCAGGTCGCCCTTTCTATATTGCCACATGCCCGATGCGCATCATACCCAAAATATTCAGCTTTGATGAAAATGACGTCCCTCCTGAGCTACGAGCACAACGCACGCTGAATAAATCACGCATCCCCGAAATGGTGCGTTATCTGCTGGAAAATCCAAAAGATTATGTGTTTTCAGCACTGACAGCGTCTATTGCCGTTGACGTTCAGTTTGATGAGTTCCCTAACTCCAACAACCTGGGGACGTTATGCGTGCCAATGGATGCACAAATTCTGATCAACGACGGTCAGCATCGCCGTAAAGCGATTGAAGACGCTTTGGATGCTCGCCCGGAGCTGGGCCAGGATAATATTCCGGTGTTGTTCTTTGTTGATGAAGGCTTAAAACGTAGCCAGCAGATGTTCGCCGATCTGAATAAATACGCCATTCGCCCCAGCCCGTCGCTGGCGTCTCTATACGATCATCGCGATGCCAGTTCAAATCTGGCACGTTATCTGGCGATGTCCATAGAGCCGTTTGTTGGGATGACAGAACTGGAAAAATCAGGCATCAGTCAGCGGTCGAATAAGTTATTTACGTTGAGCAGCATCAAGCAGGCTACCCGCGCATTGTTGGGTAAAGATCCCAAAGAGAACAACTTTGAGGAATGCACCCAAATAGCTACCCAATATTGGCAAGCTATTTTTAACGTGATGCCGGATTGGCAGCTAGCGGCTAAAAAAGAGGTTTCACCGGTTCAGTTACGACAAGATTATGTTCACGCTCATGGCATCGGATTGCAGGCACTTGGGCAACTGGGATATACCCTGCTAAAGGATTATCCTGAGCAATGGCCGGAGAAAATAGCTGCACTTAAAACTTTTAACTGGCGCAGAAACAACCCGGATCTCATCAAACGTGCGATGCAGCACGGCAAACTGAGTAAAACCAATACGGCGATCCAGCTCACCTGTAATGCGCTAAAAACCGCGCTCTCAATTCCCCTCACTCCTGAAGAACAGGAACTTGAAGCTCAAATGGTTGCCTCATGAGTAAATTAGTTCAGGCCTACGATTTGGCCGAATACGAAGATTTTATTAATCAGGAGCAGTTCGCTGGACGCCCTCTGGCCGAATATGTTGCTGAGGTTCAAAGAATTTATTGTGCGGATAAGCGTCCGTGGGTAATTGGCTATAGCGGCGGGAAAGATTCTTCTGCCGTGATCACGCTGGTGTATCTGGCCCTGCTTGGCCTGCCCCCGGAAATGCGCAGCAAAGATGTTTTTGTAGTGTCATCCGATACGCTGGTGGAAACACCTGTGGTAGTAGATTTAATTAAGAAAACGATGTTGCAGATTGAGGCAGGCGCAAAGCGTAATGGCCTGCCGATCACTCAACATGCGGTAACGCCTAAAACGAATGAAACCTTCTGGGTCAATTTACTGGGAAAAGGTTATCCGGCCCCAACCCGTAGTTTTCGCTGGTGTACCGAGCGTATGAAAATCAATCCGGTGAGCGACTTTATTAAAGATAAGGTCAGCCAGTTTGATGAAGTGATTGTTGTCCTCGGTTCACGTAGTAGCGAGAGCGCCTCCCGTGCGCAGGTCATCGCAAAGCACAAAATTGATGGCTCACGCCTGGCTCGGCATACCACGCTGGCAAATGCGTTTATCTATACCCCTATTGATACCTGGGATGTAGAAGACGTCTGGAAACTGCTGCGCGGCGCGTTCCGCTATGCTCCTGAAGATATCGACGAATGGGAAAGCCCGTGGGGTGGAAACAATCGTCCTCTGTGGACGTTGTATATGGATTCTTCCGCACAGGGTGAGTGTCCCCTGGTGATCGACGAAAGTACCCCCTCTTGCGGGAACTCTCGCTTTGGCTGCTGGACCTGTACCGTAGTCACCAAAGATAAAGCGATGGAAAGCCTGATCAAAAACGGCGAAGAGTGGATGTCGCCATTGCTGAAATATCGTGATCTGCTGGCGTTTACCACCGATCCGGCGAATAAAGACACCTATCGCAACTATAAACGCCGCACCGGTAAGGTGAGCTATCAGTACGCTAAAGACGGCGAAGATCGCAGTGCAGAGCGTAAGCATGTTCCTGGCCCCTACTGGCTCAAATACCGCCAGCAGTGGTTAAAAGACTTACTGGAAATTGAGCGTGATTTAAACGCCCAGGGCCACACGATTACGTTAATTACCCAGCCGGAGCTGCACGCTATCCGTCAGGAGTGGTTGAAAGATCCTAACGAGCCAGACTGGCACGACACATTGCCGGAGATTTACCGTGAGGTATATCAGCAGAATCTGAATTGGGTGGTTGACGATCAGTCGCGCTTTGATGCCAGCGATGCTGATTTGCTGGCGCAGATAACGCAAGGGTTCGACGTAGTACCTGAAATGGTGATGAAACTGATTGAACTGGAAACTTCGATGGAAGGGTTAAGTCGTCGTCAGGGGATTTTTGACAAGCTCGGCACAATTTTGAAGCAGGACTGGGGCAGCCTGGAAGAGATCCAGCAGCAACAAGCAACGCTGCAAAAACGCAACGATCGGGATATTCATCAGGACGAAGTTGAAAAGCTGGAAGCTGAACTTCAGACTTTACAGCGCAGAATTATCGATGCGGGCGAATCGTCTGTGCTTATCGATGAGGAAAATGAACGTGCTCATTAAGCAACTGGTATTACATAATTTTCGCGTATTTTGCGGCACACACACCATCGATCTGGCTCCCAGAAAGCGCCCGCATGAAGTCAACCCTCGCCCGATAGTGCTATTTGGTGGTTTAAATGGTGCAGGGAAAACATCTATTTTGTCGGCAATTCGGCTGGCACTGTATGGGCGTTTAGCGTTTGGCCCGGCAATGCAGCAACAGGAGTATGTTGAACAACTCGGGGCACTGGTGCACAACGGGACGTATACAGCAGAGCGCCCGGATGAGGCCGCAGTAGAACTGACCTTTACCTACAACCAAAACGGCCATGAGACTGAATTCACCGTCACGCGTAGCTGGAAGAAAGGAAAGAAAGATCGTCTCTCTTTGCAGCAGGATGGACAACCGCGTAGTGAACTCAGTTATGACCAGTGCCAGGGATTTTTGAATGAATTAATTCCTCACGGTGTCGCCGATCTTTTCTTTTTTGATGGAGAGAAGATTGCAGAGCTAGCGGAAGATGAATCCGGCAATATTCTGCGTACAGCGGTGCGTCGTTTGTTGGGACTGGATCTGATCGCCAGACTGCAAAATGATCTGATGATTTTTGTCAAACGCCAGCAAACCGCCCAGTTGGGTGGCTCCCAGCAACAGCAGGTTGAAGCGCTTGAGGCAAAGATTAAAACGCTTGCCGGTCAGGCAGAGAAATTGTTGGAAGAAGCCGATTTCGTCAACTCGCGGATCGAATTTTTATCCCAGGACATTATTCGCCATGAGGGATTGTTAAATGCGCAGGGCGGCGCATTTGCCCAGACCAAAGCACAGGAAAAACAGAAAGTTGAAACGCTGTTAAAAGAAAAAGAGCGTCTGGAAAAAGCGTTACGACAGGAATGCGATGGATCGTTGCCCTATGCGCTAGCGCCTAATACGTTGTCGCGGTTGCTGGAAAAAATTGCCAATGAAGCGCAGATCAAGCAGGCGAAAATTTTTGAGACAGAGTTAAATCAATTTTTAACTCAACTCAAAAATGATATCGCGTTCCGTTCCAGCAGTGAGAGTAGTACCAGAGCCATTGCTACCGAAGCGATTACCAATAATTTGGACGCATATATGGCAACCAAACCAAAAGGTGATTTGCTGTTTGATATTTCTGAACGTGAAGCCGGTATGCTCCAGCAGTCCATTGAGCAGGACAGCAAAAAAGCATGGCAGCGTTTTGATATTTACCGCCATCAATTAGCGGATATTGAACAACAGCTGGAGCAAGCCGCAGCTAATATTGCTCGCGCCCCGGAAGACGAGCAGTTAATGGATCTCTTTGCAGCATTACGCGATCTCGATCATAAGCGTGAAAAACTGCGGCAAAAATATCGCTCATTGCTGGAAGAGGCTAAACGAACGAAACAGCAACAACTGGACTGTGTTCGTCAGGTGCAGAAAGCACATGACATCACCCGTAGCCAACATGGTTTGAGCAGCGCATTTAAAAATGCGCAGGAGACCATTAACCTGCTCGATTACTACAGTGATGTGTTAACGCAGGCGCGAGTGAAAAAGTTATCTGCAAACTTTGAAATTGCCTACCACAAACTTGCTCGTAAAGAGGATTTACAGCTTAATGCGCACATAAATCCACAGACATTTGATGTTGAACTGGTGGATGAAAAGGGTTCGGTGATTAATCGTAAGTTGCTTTCTGCGGGTGAAAAGCAGATTTATGCGATTGCCATTCTTGAGGCGCTAGCAAAAACTTCTGGGCGTGATTTCCCGGTGATTATTGATACACCGCTGGGGCGTCTGGATTCTCAGCACCGGGATAAGTTGATTAATCATTATTTCCCGGAGGCCAGCCATCAGGTAGTGCTGCTATCCACCGATACTGAAGTGGACGAGCGTTATTTCGTCGATCGACTGCGTGATGATATTTCTCATGCTTATGAGATTGTGTTTAATGCACATACCAAATCATCTGCGCTGAAACCCGGTTATTTCTGGGAACTAACCAAGGAGGCTATCTGATGCTCCCGAATCGAATGGCGCTTAGTCGTCAGACTGAAGACCAGCTCAAGAAGTTAAAAGGATATACTGGGATTACGCCCAATGTCGCGGCTCGACTGGCATTTTTCCGCTCGGTGGAGAGTGAATTTCGCTATTCGCTTGAGCGGGATAATAAGAAGCTGGATGGCTCGCTGGTACTGGATAAAATTACGTGGCTGGGGGAAACACTGCAAGCTACGGAACTGGTGTTAAAGATGCTTTATCCGCAATTGGATCAGAGGGCGATGATTAAGGCGTGGGCGGCGCATGTTGAGGATGGGATTGCGGTACTTAGAAATCACCGTAGCTTACTAAGTTTTATACAAGCAATAAATTAAAAATGGCCCCCAGTCTTCTAATGGTGATTAGATGACTGGGGCCTATTTATTTACCCATTGTACTTTCGATTAAAAAATCATATATTTTCTTCTTGCCAACGCTTGTTGATTGATATACTTCCTTTTTTGTAAATTCTTTAGGGTCTATTCCATTTAAAGACTGACATAAAGAGTTTAAATTAATAATTGTTATCGCATCCATATCCAACAGTTTTTTTCGCAGGAATTGGAATAAAGCAGATATACCTATAGCCCTAATAAGAACAGTTTTTTCCGCTATGCAATCCTCAGTCCAAAAAATATCATTGACAGATTTAAAAAATATATTCAACACCTGTTCTATAGCTCTATCATTACCCTCGATATAAATTGCCCGCAATGGGCTAATATCATTAACATTCTCATTCAACAGCCGCTTCCGTCCTTTTTCACTATTTTTTGAGTTTGTGGCATTAATCGTATAACGATCTGAACGTGGGTTTTTAGATATTAAAGACAATACACCATCAATGAAGACAGATGAGGAAACAGACCAATCTCTTTCGATCTCTTCATGCAGGACTCTATTCTTTAACCTATTAAAAAATGGAGAATCCTCTGCGTTGTTGAATTTTTCACTGAAATATACAGCAAGTAAATCCGGAGGCCAATATTCCCGAGATATATCATCAAGTGAATAACCAAAAAGTCTATATGCTAAACTTTTAGGTACTTTTTGCTGATTAAAATTAATTGTTGAAAATATTGATGCCTGTCCTGATGGTGGTAAAGCATCATAGATTGAACAAGGTAACTGGATGCTTTTATTATTTGAATAACGAAAACCAAGCAATCTGTGTTGCCCATCGATAATAGAACATAATTTTAAATTTATGTTTGGTATTATTATTTTATATAAGACATCATCAATACGCTCAAAGCGCCATTTATTCTCCTCTACAGTAGGAGTATCATCCGCCTCATAATTCACTGACAATATTATTGAGTTAGGGAATGCAGCCTCATCAGAATCAATGAATTTAGCTATATCTAAAGCTCTTGGTGTCGATTCCTTTCGCTGAACACCTGTTATTTCACCGTCTTCCATTTGAGCCTGGTTAACGTAGGTACACTTCAACAGATTTTCGGCCGAAATAGCAGCCTGGAAAAAATCACCATATGGTTGGGAAACTTTAAAAGCATAAATTTCGATTTCTTCTGACATTTTATAACCCCGCACCAGGTTCATCATCATTCTTTCTTATTTCTAATTCTTTTTTCACCGTATCATCAGGTTTAGTTGGGGCATCAAAATCTGATTTTGCAACAGTAATAGAAAACCACAGAAGCAATGTTATCAAAAATGATACTATTAGTGCAAAATTAACATTATTTTTCAACCCATAAAATGAAAAAACGAATGATATAAACCATAACAATACTGAAAATGATATTCTTACCTGTTTACGATATTTATCAACTAATGTTGGAGCTAACTCGTCTTCTCTTGATAGATTTTCAGCAGCAAGAACACCTAGTGTGGCAATAATAAAAGAGAAAATAGAAAAACCTACTTGGCTCGAATCCCCCAAAAAAAGTGGGCCGATCCATATGCCGCATGTAGACACAGAAAGCGTAACTATCGATATAAAAACAAACTTCGGTTGTATAATCCTAGGATATAGATCTTTAATATCTGCTCCTAGATTCCGCCAGTGAATAGTGTCATCTTTTAACATCATCCCCCCCTTAAAGTTTAATAAAAATCAATCTCAAAAACTTAATTCCCAAAACGCCCGGTCACGCATCTTCTTAACCTGCTTGTCCCCATCAACATACAGACTAAAATGCTTCTCAAGCTGCCGAATCTGCCCCATCAAAGACTCCTGATCACCTTTATCATCAACGTTAAACACCGCCTTGATATCTGCATTCCTAATCTCAGAAACACGATGGATCACCCAAGTTAAAATATAGGAGGCATAATTATTTTCCCCGGTCTTAAAGTGAGTGATCTCTTGCGTTGACAGGATCGCACCAACGCCATACTCACGGCCTTCTTTAAGGATCTTACGTAGACTGGAAAAATCCTGACGCATAAAGTTATCGGCTTCGTCCACCAGAATCATTTTAGTGAGCTGACGATAATCCCCCCGCACCACCGGTTTACCGCGCTTTTGCATCTGCGCGTAAAACAGATCCAGTGTCAGGGCTACCACCAGATTTTGAATTTCTTGTGAATAACCAGCTAACTCAATAACAGTGACGCCATCAACCAGATCATACAAACTGGTCATTTTCTCGGGATTTGTTTCAAATATCTGGAAACCTGCCAGGTTATAAAGTGCAGCGTACAATGAATCTTCGTCTACTTTATCTTGAGCCAGATACTGTTGCCACACATCTTCAATGGTCGGTGCCACACGATTCCATGTTGCTCGATCATGAGGCACTATTCCTGCTAAGTCATAGCACTCCATTATTAGTGTAACCAGCTTCATGCGTTGTTTTACGCCAAGGTTGTAGGCTTTACCCATCGTTTCAGCAAATGCCATAGCCGTATGCCTGGGTAACATCGGCATATCACCAAATAACGATAAGGGGTTGTAAGGCAACAAAGATAGCTGATACTTTTTAGCCCCTGTAGCATCCAGGAAAGCCTCATCCACATAGTCTGATTTGTAGTCGAAGATCAGCAAACCAATAGGCTTGCCATCAACGTTACAGGACTGATTACGCATCAACTGTGTGACCAGCGATTTAGTAAACTGGGTTTTCCCGGTGCCCATTGTTCCAATAATACCGGTATTGGTATTCATGAACTTCGCGGTGTTGGTTGGCTCCCAATACAATGGGCTCTGGCGCGCAACGTCATGACCAAACAGGATCTGTAATGGTGTATCGCTAATATCAGGAGTCACCACTGATACAGCGGGCTGTAACGACCCCGGTTCCGAAATGGACTGTGCAGTAGTCGGCGTTGTGACTCCTACCACGGCTTCGGGTTGTGACGGAGTGGCATCACACACTGGCTTAAGCCGATATTTTTCCGGCACCCGATGACGTTCCGCCAGCGGTGGTTCATCCCCCTGCGCAGCGATCAGCGACGGTAGCAGTGAATAAGGGATTTCGATCTGTAAGATATTCTCCACCGTCTCTTTATAAGAGGGAGCAAAGCAGGTTGCGCTGTCCACATGCGCCACGACGATGCCGTCCACATAGTCGGCCAATTCACCTAACTGATAGTCTCCCGTTAACCACCATTCACGTCGATCCAGCAAGGGAGCCAGTTTGTCGCTGTCCAGCACACCATACAGACGCAGTTTCTCCACCTGCATCAGCACCTGACGAATAAAGAGCGCCCGGTACAGCTGTGATGCCAGCGTCTGTGGTTCCAGAATGTCCTGCTGTAAGTAGCGTTTCAACTCACGAGCCTGTTGGCCTGCATAGCTGTAGTCCGGTCGCGCCCCAGTTTTAACTTCCAGCGGCAACAGATAGAGGCGGTCTTCTTTGAATCCCACAAAGAGTACATCATCAGAGATCGCACCTTTACGATAACCCTGTAAATTTCTCGATAAATCAGTCTCTTTCATTTTCAGCCCGACATTGCCGGACACGCGGATCATTTCGGCCACCGATAGCGGAATCCAGCAAATATCGGACTGGTGCAACATGGATTGCACAAACTTATACGCGCCTATAATGCCGTGTTTCTCTTTACGCTCCCTTTCACTGGAGCGCAGCATTTTCAGCAGCCATTCACCGTTAAAGGCATTAAATTCAGCCAGCAAATGCTGACTATCAACAGCAGGTTGCCCTGACTGGCTTCCGGTCTGGAGCAACCGCAGGAACAAATCAACCTGCTTCGTGACGGTGACGGCATCGTAGCCTGCGCAACTGGTGTACTGGTCAGAATAGTGGATAAGCACCACATCTTTCTGACTGGTGAAAAAGTCGAGGGTGACTTTAGGATCAATGATGGTGGTCCAGAGCGCACTATTGTAAGAGTAATTGAGCAGCTGTTTAAAATTGCCACTCACGGCCAGGCCGATCCCTTGTCCATGATACTGGCTGTTGCTTTGACGTGCGGGTTGCCACAGGCAGCCGATTAGTCTGGCAAGACGCAGGGCGCAATAAGACTCAGTATCCACATCTCGCAGTCCAAAGGCGGTAAAGTAAGCATCCCCCTGCGTTTCGGCACCTTCCCCAGCGATCAACCCATGACACAATACCCCGCTGGATGCATCTTCAATGCGGATCTGGCGGCAATCCACAGGTGCTATATTGGTGAAAAATGCCAGATGCGCATAGGCCAGCTTGTCGCTTTCTGACGGCAGGACAAACTTGCTGAACGTTAACCGGCTACGCAGCAGGTCAATCAGCATATCGGCTTCTGCCCGCCATACGCCGCTGTTCAGATCGAGATCGTTTTTAAGCTGCTCATAGCTACCACTTTCGGCAAAATGATCGAACATATTGGGTAGCAAACGTTCATCGTAGCAGTTCACATGCACCGAAATAGCGTGCTCTTTTTCTTGCTTAAAATATTCTACTAATCCCAGAAACAGTTCTTTGGCATTCCCTTGATTAATGGCATTGATAATCAACGCACTGTTTTCAGCGCTCTGGAACAACCGGGCGTAAGCGTCCGTGAACTCATTGAGTTTGTCTTTTACCAGACGTTTAACGTAGTCATGGCTGACCTGCCGCTGGGGAACCGCGTCAATCCAGAAGCGGTTTTCTTCCACCGGCTGTAGTTGCGCGTATTCATGCTCATTGTGGTAAACAAACGGCATTAATCCGGAAACCATCAGGCGATCAAGAGTGATCGGCGGTAGTGTGGCAAATGAAGCCGAATCGTTCTGTTCCGACTCCGCAACGATAGCTTCTGCCAGTTGTAGATGGTAGGCCAGCACTAATGGGTGCAGTGGTGAGAGACGCTCATGGCTATCATTGCGGCAGATCCCCAGATGGAGAAGACGTTTCTCCTGCGCTGTCAGCGCTCTGCTCAGGCCGATTTGCTGGAGTGACTGTTCAAACGTAGTAACAATGTAGCTGACCAGTGTGCGATATTCCGCTGACCACGACACCAGACTCGGCAGGGTGTTACGACGATGATAGTAGGCAAATAGCTGCTCATAAGCGTTATGGAGATCGGGGTAGCTGGCAAGAAGTTCATCCAGCGCAAACACGCTATCGTCACTTCCCGTACCCAGCAGACGTTGCTCAATTAATGAGGCTTCCAGTATCAACAACTGCTGGCGTACACCGACAACCTTGTGTTCAGTATTATCGAGTATGATGCGCCCTTTTAGTCGGTTCCAGGTTGCATTGCCCTCTTCTTTGAACAACTTATTGAAACGACTTTGGTCAAAAAGCAACGGTAGCGTTAGCCCTTCTTCTGCTCCCGGTCCCTCGATGTTAAACGACAGACGGGAATCACCGGAAACGAGCGCAAACTGAACCAGATCACTTTGATTCGCCAGCGTCTCAAAATTCACCTGAGCATAATGCTGGCAGTCGATGTCTTCGCTCTCATCATCCAACGTACAGGTCAGGTTGCCAGACTCGGCAATACGCAGCGTGTTATCTTCCAGTTGCAGGGTTATTTGATCTTTACCTGGCTCAACACGGTAGCAGTGCTGAATATCGTTTAGCCAGAATTGCCCCTGCTCGACCAACAACAGGCGAAATTTATACTCTTCGGCTGAATTATTGCGGTTGGTCAGCTCAAGACTAAAGAAGCAGGGATGCCCGTCAAAAGGCACCGACGCCATAATGCGGGAAGTCTTGCCGCCCGCCCGGCTGGTACGCCAGAAAGGTGCATTCTTTAATTGGCGATTATGAGCAATCTTTATCTGGTTATCCTGAAGATCATTACCCTGAAAACAGAACTCCAGCTCAGCCTTTGATTGCCCTGGCTGCACCTGGACCAGCAGGCTGATGTCACGTTTGCCTGCCTTACTGGCGCTTTTCGCCCGTTGCCAAACCTCGCCGTTTTCGACGGAGACGTTCTCCAGCACCAGTTTTTGTTCACTGTTCTGCTCTTTCTCTTTCCTATAGTCGGAGAAATCGAGCTCACGCCAGTCATCTTTATCGTAAAAATGCTCCTGAATGAATTTTGTACTAAACTCAGGCAACACATTCTCCAGCTGTCCGCTGTAGCGTTCAACGCAGTCTTCTATCTGGCGATATAATTTCCGGTTTTCATTCAGTCGGGTGCGTAGCTGCTTCTGGCTATAGTTCAGTAGTTCATCATCTTTAAACAAATGAAGCTCGGAGAAATCCAGATTGCCATCATCCAGCAAGCGATACAGCGACGAGAAACCAAAGACAGTAGCGCCTTCATCCAGTACCGTCGCCAGTTGATCCTCCAGCAAACAGCGGGACAATTCTGAACGGTTACTGCCAGTGGTAATGAGCTTTTCCAGTTGATGACTGAAAGTTTGTGGGTACCAGATAGCATCCGGCGCTGCCACGTCTTTCGTGCTGTTAATCAGGGTATCGAGCATACTGTTGTGAATAATCAACAGTGCTGTTTGGGCAAAAACGCCGCTGCGCCCTGCAACTTCATCGCGCAAATGAGAAATGTAGTTTTCTGTGAATGCTGGAGCCTCGGCACCGTGCAGTACAGGAATAAGCTGAACACCATTGCAGAGGAGGCAATCAATATATTGCCCTGGCGCAATTTCCAACTGATTGCCGTTCGCCAGAGAGACGAATGCTTCCCAGAGTTTTAGGGCATTATCGGGATCGGGAGATTTGAACTGGTAGCGCTCGCCGGGCTGAATGATGCCACCTACCCATTCAATAAAGGTTTCTGCCAGATAGGTTTCATACTGTTTTACGGACATACACGGCGTCTCCACTATCACTCATTCGCTCTACATTTCCCATGCGTTCATAAAACGCCACCAGCGTTTGCGCCGATTGATTATCCAGATAAAAACCGCGCTGTTCAAAACCACGCAACAGTTCGTGCAGGCGGAGTTTGTCATTTTTGCCCACGGTGAGGTTGGTCAGCAACAGAAGACGATCCTGATTCAGCACCAGCACTTTCCCTGCCCGACCGCGCACTTGAATGAAGTCAGTGCAAATCTGGTTTTCCAGCTCCTTAATGTAGTTCTTATTTATATCCGCGCGGTTAGTTTTTTTATCCTGGAATTGCTCTACGGCAACGGATAATAGCTGTTTGAAAGCACTTTCCAGGTTTGTTGCGCGGTCACGAGCAGGAAGATCTCGTTCTTCCTTACTAATAAATTTCTGTATGTAATCATTAATCTCATCTAACACTTGATTTGGGGGACCCGAATAATTCAAACAATCCTGATATACCTGCCAGAGAGGGCGTTTTTTCTCCCCTTTTACCTGCAACACCTCCAGCGCGGAAAGTATCGGGAACAGTTTTTCGCTCTGGCTGGCGAACAGCTTATAGCCATAACGTTTCACCTTTTCCCGTTCGGAGCTGGCTTTTTCGCTATCAAGAATAAAAAACAGTGATTTGCTTTGTGGTTCACCGTCCTGCCAGTTGTCCAGATTGAGCGCCAGTTGAGCGCACCAGCTAAAGGCGTACAAACGTAGGGTGTTGGTCAATTCTTGTAAAAGGTATTGTGGGTGCTCCGCCAAAAACGCCAGATCGGACTGAAAACACGTGACCATATACGGAAGATAGGGTTGCTCTTCGGCAAAAGGTCCTTTCCCCAGCAATTTTATTTTTTCATTGAGCTTATTCAGCATTTGCTGCTCAATGAAGTTCAGTCTGTCCTGTATGGGGTAACGAAGGCTGAAATCGCCCATCAAATTGGCAAACAGCGTACCAAGACGTTTATCTGCCGTAGATCCCGCACTTATTTTTTCGCCCACAAACTGAGCGTGAAACAGTAAAAAAAGAGGGGATACACGGAAAATATCCTGACTGGAAAAATACATCCGTTCCAGCACCGACCAGAATGCAGGCTCATCAAGCAGCTCCTGCATATGTGTTTTACAATCTTCACGGAATTGGTCAGGATCGTAGGCTTCAATTTTACGTTTCAGCGCGTAGCTAAGGGCCAGTCCGGTGACGAATTGCCAGCTAATATCGTTGTTTTTATTGCGTACAGGCAGGTAACTATCCAGTTGATTGTTACCCACTTTTAACTCGGTTGCGATAGGATACATTCTGCTAACCCTCCATACCGCTAATAGTGATCATATCGTCATCCGCCTTTGCACGATAAACCCGTTGTCTGCCATCATAAAATTTGATTTCGCTGCTGGATTTAGCCTGCTCCGCGATCAACTCAACAATTTCATCCAGTAACACGATGGCATTTTTATCGTATTTATTCGGACGATAGCCATTATTCAACTTGTCCAATAATTCGAACAAATTAAGCCCGATATGGATATGCGGTAGTGGATTTTGCCCCACCTTTAAATAGACATCGAAGCCAGTTGGATGAGCCGTATGTTTATTACGGATAGCATCCCAATCAGGCTTTACCTCCACCGGTGCGGTTATTTTAACCCCACCAAACTCACCCAAAAAGAACTCTTCTTTTTGCATACTTAATTCAGGTGCTTTGCGGTTAGCATAGCGCTGGATACCCGCGATAAGCTCAAAAGCATAAAAGCGATTCAGTGATCTTTTTTGCTCCGGATCTGCTGTGTAATTTCTATGCAAATGCCAGATTTCTGAGTAACGTTCAAACAACGATTCGTTAAAGAACGCGGAAAATCTCCGATGATAATCATTACCCAACGACTCGTGCTGCAATAGCCAGAAAAGCCGGATCAAGGAGGTTGCGTCACCGGGCTTAACGCACTGGCGATCAAACTTAATGTGTAACGGCTCAAGTGCGGCTAAAAAATCATCGAGCTCAGCATCAACCAATCCCAATTCATAGCGCAAAACAAACTGATCAAGTTCATAAGTGTGCAATCTGGCGGGATCAAAATCGGAAACTTTTTTAATCAGATCATTTTCTGCACCGGTGAAGAGGTTATCAAACAAGTAGCCAGGCCCCATCAGCAGATGATGCAAAAAATCCAGCAGCGTTCGGGTCGTTACAAACTGGTCTTTAATTAATCGCGCTTTAAAAAGCTGCGTAATTAATACATTCTGCACACCAGGTATACAAAGCAATTTAAAGTTTGCGACCTCTTTTAGGTCCGGATTAACTGACTCATCGCGCCGAAAGATAAACTGAAATAAATTATTATCATCATCACGAGTTAAGTTATCTAATAAGGCTTTAATGAATGATGAATAGTTTTTATTTTCGTTAAACTGGAATTTAGGGTAGTGTTCAAAATCAAAAAAAGAACAATTATCCTTACGATAAGGACGGCTTTCATCCTGCTGCGCTGATAAAAATGAGTCAATTGCAGACCGGATCGCCAGGTGGCATTCAGCACCTTCTCTGGCAAAATTGGCTAGCATCCCTGTGTTGATACCAATGAGCAACGGAGATGATTGTTGGTGATGATTAGTAAATAAATCATTCAAAGCATCAATAGCTGATTGTCGAGGGGCAAAGCTATGCGTAGCATCCAGGTGGAAACTAAATCGCCGCTGATAACGCGGATCGGACTGACAGCGGGTTAAAATTTCGGACTTTCCATCCCCGCTACTACCGCACAAAAAAATGATTTCACCGGGTTTAGCAACATCCAGATAGCGTTGTAATTCAGTTTCCATCTCTTGTTTAACAAAGAGTTGTTCCTTTAACTGATCGAACTCATCCTTCTGACGGTGTGTCACGGTGGTGACGGAAAACGAAGATGACTTCGCAAGTACACCCAACGCTTTACGTAATGTGATTGCGCTCATAACTTCATGTTCTCTAAAGTAAGAATTCGCCTATTTTATACAAGCTACCCTTTGATCTCTATAGGCCTTTCGCCATCTTATGGCATAGTTATGTTCATATTCACATTAAAAGCCATTTCTTCTTGTCTATGTATGTAATCTGTGTGATGCTCTGCCTTCAAAACACACATGCCATTACATTTACGTAACTTTCATGAAATCAAAAATCGAGCCTGCCACTACATGGCAATTTACGAATTTTCAATAAATATGAATTTCATTGTATTTAAGCCTCTTTCTTTTTTCGGAATACCGACCTTTCTTTCCGAGACATATAAAAGAGGTTCGCATCCAGGAAATCAGCCCACCATTGCAGCATCAGTTTGCGTTCGTCGATAAACTCCGCCTTATGGATATACGCTGCCCGCACTGAGTTACGTTCCATATGGCTCATCTGTCGTTCTACCGCATCCTTTGACCATAACCCTGACTCAATCAATGAGCTACAAGCCATCGTGCGGAAGCCGTGACCACAAACCTCAACTTTAGTGTCATACCCCATCACCCGTAGCGCACTGTTCACCGTGTTTTCACTCATCGGCTTACGCGGATCGTGATCGCCAATAAAAATCAGTTCATGCTTGCCACAGAACTGCTTTATCTGTTTCAGGATCGCCAGTGCTTGCTTAGACAAAGGCACCAGATGCGGTGTATGCATCTTTGAGCCGCGATGAGAATGCTTAACGCCAGGTATGGGTTCTCTCTCAGGAGGGATCGTCCACATCAAGGTTTCAAAATCTATCTCCGACCAGCGTGCAAAACGCAGTTCACTGGAACGAATAAAGATAAGCAGGGTGAGTTCGGTTGCCCAACGGGTTAATGGTCTTCCGGTATAGCCATCTATTTTCTGAAGCAGTTCTGGAATACGCTTTAAGGCCAGCGCAGGACGATGCTTTCGATTGCCAGAAGCAACCGCTCCTGCCATCTCCTGAGCCGGATTGTAATCAATTAAACCGCTTTGTACTGCATAACGCATGATGGCCGTAGTACGTTGTTGGAGACGGGAAGCCACCTCAAGACGTCCAGACGTCTCTACGGCTTTAATGGGCGCTAATAAATCGCGAGTTTTTAATTCAGCGATATTACGTTCACCAAGCGCTGCAAAGAGATTATCTTCCAGACTTTTTAGCACTCGATGGGCATGATCTTCAGACCACTTTTGATTGGTGCCATGCCACTCGATCGCCACCTCTTTGAAGGTCCGCGCTTTACTCTGTTCAACCTTATCATTTTTCTTTTTGTCTCCCGGATCGACGCCATTCGCTAGCAGCTTACGCGCTTCGTCACGACGCGCTCTGGCATCCGCCAGTGTGATTTCAGGATAAACCCCAAGTGCCAGCATCTTTTGCTTGCCGTCAAAACGATACTGCAAACGCCAGTATTTAGAACCATTAGGATGGACAAGAAGGTGCATACCGCTGCCATCGGTCAGTTTGTATTGCTTATCGTTGGCTTGGCTGTTCTGACCTTGATATCTGTTAACGCCATGCTTATCCCCTCCCTGTTGGTACAAGCATTATCGAACCGGAAATACCATCATCTGTACCAACATGTGTTAGTTGATGTACATTGATGTCGGTTGACCTTGAGAGGGTTAATATAGCGGGAAAAGTGGGTAAATACTGGATTTCAGACATAAAAAAAGACCTCAGTTGAGGTCCATTTACATGCTTTTGGTGCGAAGGCCGCACCGCGATTCTCGACGTAACCTATTGAAGTAAATAAGATTACAAAACAAGAGAACCGCTATATATACTCACATGTATACTCATGCGCGATTCTCTGAAAACGCAGTTAACTTAAAATCACGCCTCATCTTCTTCCACAGGTTCAAGCGCGTCAAGTCCCCTCCAGAACGGTGAACAACTCTCCATTTAACCTGCAAGCCATTCAGAACCCGTCAAAGATAAAATCGAGAGCATTTTTGATGGCTTGCCTGTGGGAACGAACATCCATCACCTCATCACCAATCTGCGAAAGCCTGATACTCGCCATTTCGTGAGTCATCACCAGATAGTCATTACCTTCCACATTCAGAGTGGGCGTGAGGCGCTTAACTGGGTTATTTACCAATCTGCTCACAGGAAACAATGGGATAACCATGCGAGTATGCAGTTCATCAATAATATCGCTTTGCACATCAAGTAAATAAGGATAAGCCTTGCTGTTTCCTTTATTGCGATAAACCATGTATTGCATGATTAAAACGTCCTGTAATCGTCCGATAAAAGGCCGTGCTCATCAGTAATACGATTGAGCTCCTGCAAACCCGCTCTATTTTCTGCTTTCCAGCGTTCAACGCCTGTGGCACTGATTTCCTCTTTCAGCGCGGCGGTAAGCACCGCTGACAGATTAATACCTGCATCACGGGCTTGCTGAAGCAATGCAGGTTCCAGCGTGACACTGACCGTTTTTTTATGTCGTACACTCATACCCGACATAGAGCCTCCTGAAATTACACGTGTAATAAACACATGTATCTAGTATGGGGAGTATTTAAGCAAATGGCAATGAGAGGCGACTATCTCGCTCGGATAGCAACATCTTTGCCTGTCAGGTTTCCTTTAAACGGTTGGCAAAATCTACCATATCCGAATGACTCACCACACGACCAGCATCCACATCGGCAAGACCGGCCTGGATACTCTGATGACGCCGTTCTCTTTCTGCCAGAAAACGGGTCAGCGCTTCATTAATAATACAGTTCCTGGAACAGCCTAATTCAATTGCAAGATGTTCAATAGCTGCGGTCAACTCCACGGGAATTTGTACATTAATGGTTTGTATTGCAAGCGAATTCATTAAGATTACCTCGCTAAAAGCCCTAGGGGAGTTTGATAAAACAATGCTTATAAAAACATCAACCTCATTTTGCGGCTAACATCCCTGGATAGTGTTTTGCCACGATATCATTCATCTTCTCTACCAGATCCAACCGTTTGAACGTAATGTGCCCGCTCCCCTTCTGAAAGTAACGAATAGTGAAAAGTTCGTCTTCGAAAACCTGCTGATGCGGATTATCACGCACGAAGTCCATAAACCGGATGGAGACATCATGCCGGTTATCGGGAATAGTCTTCCCGTCAAGCAGGTACAGCATCCGCTCCAGATCGGCGAGCTGGTCACGCCGCCAGCCTCAGTTCAGGCTGTAGCCCCATCGGTCATATTTCACTAAAAAGCTGCGCCGAATACCGCTACACTTTCGCCAGCCCATGTTTACCTCCGGGAAATGGGCTGGCCGTTTCCATAAAATGATGAGCTTTTCTTAACAGTTTCCACATCGAACGGCACTGATGATTGCGGGTTATCGTGTCGTGAAGCGCCTGCCATAGCCGTTCAACATGATTTACCCATGGCGAGTAAACCGGCTAATAAATCACCCTGAACTTCGGATTCTGCTTCAGCCAGCGCTGTGTTTCCCGGCTTTTGTGGATAATATAGTTGTCCACGATGAGCGTTATTGTTTTTGCCCGTCGGTACGTCGCCTTCAGATGCTTTAACAGACTGATAAACAACACTCAACTTTTACTGTTTTCACCCACGTAGCTGACCTTACCTGTTCCGCTGTGCAGTGCGCTAGACAGATAATATTTTTCATTCTGTCCCGGCGTCACCACGCGTTTTTGCTGCCCGCGTGGCTGCCAGTCCGCACCGATTTTGGGATTAAGATGGATATCCACCTCATCTTCATAAAATACCGGATGCTCTGCGCTGCATTCGTCCAGCGCTTTGTGGATTGCCGCCATCTTTTCATCTTTATGCGGGTCACGGATACGCAGGATTGGCGCGGCCCTTCGCCACACAAGCCCCGCAGACGGCAACCAGCGGCGAACGGTTCCGGCATGTAACTGGCAACCGGTTATCTCATTGATTTTTATTGCCAGAAGTTCTGTACTCCAGCGGGAACGCTGGTAGCCAAAATCACCGGAAGAGTGTTTTACCAGCTCACGTAACAGCGTGCAGATATGCTCAAACGGCCAGCGACGGGTACGCCCGGCAGGTAATGATTTCAGACCTTCAATACCCGACAACGTGAACCAGTTAATCCAGCGACCGACGGAGGAACGGGCACAGCAGAGCGTTCTGGCAACGTCGCTGACGCGATCGCCCCGGTGCAGCATCAGCATGGCAGTCAGCCTGCGGGCATAATTTTTATCGTGCGTTTTATGGATAGCTTTCTACATCAGGCGTCGTTCGTCACGGGGAATTGGTGCTATGATCGGCATCGCTCAGTCCGGTTGGTGATTTGTGATTTTTGGCGATTGATCAGATCGCACAATCCGGGCTGAGTTCCCTCAAAGTGATCTACTATTTGGCGCAGCTATTTAGGTTTTACAAGTAAGGACATGCCGTCACCGTCAACAAGTGAATACTCTTTATCCTCAGGTTTCGCAGAACGAACTTTAGTATCCGTTAGGTCATGATGGACCTCCTTCGATTGGTATCTCGTGAGTATACAAGCAATATAGAATCGGAAAATATACTCATTAGTATACTCACAAGCTTGTTGATGTGGGTTGAGTTAGATTGACTTCAATTAAGGGGAAAATCGTGAAAAGCCTTGTGTGGCGCGGATTTTAGACATAAAAAAAGACCTCAGTTGAGGTCCATTTACATGCTTTTGGTGCCGAAGGCCGGACTCGAACCGGCACGTATTTCTACGGTTGATTTTGAATCAACTGCGTCTACCGATTTCGCCACTTCGGCACTGAAGAGGTATGCGGAAAACGTTGTGGATTATACCTGTCATACGCCGCCATGCAAGCACGAGCATACACCTGTTTCGCTAAGTGCTGAAAATTTCAGCAGCGTTGAGTATTAAATAGAATAATCAGGCTACTTCCCGCCTTCTCCAGCAGATTAACGCCGGGCGTCCCTTGCCTCCATGCTCTACACTTTTCAGTTCAACACCACATTAAGGGAAACACAATGACGATAATAAAAAGCTATGCCGCCAAAGAGGCGGGCGGCGAGCTCGAACTCTATGAATATGATGCGGGAGAACTCCAACCGGAAGATGTCGAGGTACGGGTCGACTACTGCGGGATCTGCCATTCCGATCTGTCGATGATCGACAATGAATGGGGGTTCTCTCAATACCCTCTGGTTGCCGGACATGAGGTCATCGGTCGGGTAGCCGCACTCGGTAGCGCGGCACAGGATAAGGGACTAAAAGTCGGCCAGCGCGTTGGAATCGGCTGGACGGCGCGCAGCTGCGGACACTGCGATGCCTGTATCAGCGGCAATCAAATTAACTGCCAGGAAGGCGCAGTGCCCACTATCCTCAATCGTGGCGGTTTTGCCGAGAAGCTTCGCGCAGGCTGGCAGTGGGTAATTCCTCTTCCGGAGAATATAGATATGGCGTCCGCAGGTCCGCTGTTATGTGGCGGCATTACGGTCTTTAAACCGCTACTGATGCACCATATTACTGCTACCAGCCGCGTTGGCGTCATCGGTATCGGCGGGCTGGGGCATATCGCCATAAAGCTGTTACATGCAATGGGCTGCGAAGTCACCGCGTTCAGCTCAAATCCATCGAAAGAGCAGGAAGTGCTGGCAATGGGGGCCAATAACGTGGTGAACAGCCGCGATCCGGAAGCGTTAAAAGCACTGGCGGGCCAGTTCGATCTCATTATTAACACGGTCAACGTCGATCTCGACTGGCAGCCCTACTTCGAAGCGCTGACCTATGGCGGCAACTTCCATACCGTTGGGGCCGTATTGAAGCCGCTGCCCGTACCGGCGTTTACATTGATTGCCGGCGATCGCAGTATCTCAGGCTCGGCAACCGGAACGCCATATGAACTTCGCAAACTGATGAAATTCGCCGGACGCAGCAAAGTCGCGCCCACCACGGAACTGTTCGCAATGTCACAAATCAACGAGGCTATTCAGCACGTTCGCGACGGCAAAGCCCGCTATCGTGTAGTGCTAAAAGCTGACTTCTGACCGCCTGACTCAGCGCTTTGACAATGATCAGGAAGCGCTGAGTGCCTGACGAAAAGCCTGTACAGCCAGTCGGCACTGCTCCGTCACGTGCTCGATGTCATGATTAACATCGATACGCGCAATATCATGTTCATCGGCACAGGGTCGCTCCAGCGCGTCAAACTGACTTTGCAGCAGGTCTGGCGGCATAAAATGCCCGGCACGACGCTGCATTCGCTGCAGAATGGTAGCGTAATCGCCGTCCAGCCACAGGAAATGTACGTTAGGGCTACTCTTACGTAAAATATCGCGGTACTGTTTTTTTAATGACGAGCAGACAATAAATCCCGTCTCATTTTTTTTATAAAGACTGTATGAAGCGTCATTTAATCGTTCCAGCCAGGGTAAACGGTCTTCATCAGTTAACGGTATTCCCTGAGACATTTTATCAATGTTTTTCGCCGGATGGAGATCATCGCCGTCAATAAACTTCGCAGAAAATAATGTTGCAATTTTGCTGCCTATTAAAGACTTACCACTACCTGAAACACCCATTAAAATATAGCTTTCCCCGGCCATTTAAATACCTCTGAGTCATATTCCACAACACAATATTACGCCTCTACGTTCGACAATTTCACGTTTTTTAATTTCCATAGAGAAGAACTCTAAGGCACATCACGTTATGCGTAACATTGTAGTGTAACAATTTTCCAGCGTGACATAAGTCACAAATAATGACAAATAAAACCGCTTAAATGCGTTCAGGGTAACTACCTGACCAGTGAGGAATTTATGGAAGTAAAAACTCAATCCTGCGTTGTTGCGGGTAAGCGTGCTGTTGCCGTTACGGAACAAAATATTGAATGGAATAATAAAGGAACACTCGTACAAATTACCCGAGGCGGCATTTGTGGGTCTGACTTACATTATTATCAGGAAGGCAAAGTCGGCAATTTTACAGTAAAAGCGCCAATGATTTTAGGTCATGAAGTGATTGGCAAAATCGTTCATAGCGACTCAGATTTATTACGTGAAGGACAACCGGTAGCGATTAATCCATCGAAGCCTTGCGGTCATTGCAAATACTGTCTGCAGCATGAAGAAAACCACTGTACTGAAATGCGTTTCTTTGGCAGCGCCATGTATTTTCCGCATGTCGATGGCGGTTTTACCCGATTTAAAGCTGTCGATACCGTTCAGTGCATTCCCTGGCCGGAACAGGCAGACGAAAAAGCCATGGCCTTTGCCGAACCGCTGGCGGTTGCCATTCATGCGGCTCATGAGGCGGGCGATCTGCAAGGCAAACGCGTCTTTATCTCCGGCGTTGGCCCTATCGGCTGCCTGATTGTTAGCGCGGTAAAAACGCTGGGCGCGGCGGAAGTAGTATGTGCCGATATCAGCGCCCGTTCTCTCTCGCTGGCCCGGCAGATGGGCGCGGATACGCTGGTGAACCCACAGCATGATTCTCTCGATGACTGGAAAGCAGAAAAAGGGTATTTCGATATCAGTTTTGAAGTCTCTGGGCATCCTTCCTCTATCTCAACGTGTCTGGAAGTCACACGGGCCAAAGGCGTGATGGTGCAGGTTGGCATGGGCGGCGCAGTCCCCAACTTCCCGATGATGATGGTAATAAGCAAAGAGATCTCCCTGAAAGGCTCTTTCCGCTTTACTACCGAATTTAATACTGCGGTTTCCTGGCTTGCCAACCGCGTTATCAATCCGCTGCCGTTACTGAGCGCGGAATATCCATTTACCGACCTGGAAGCGGCGCTGATCTTTGCCGGAGACAAAACACAGGCGGCAAAAGTTCAGCTCGTTTTCTGAGAAAGTAAAATAAGGGACACTATCATGAACGATCTTTTTTCACTGGCAGGTAAAAATATCCTTATCACCGGAGCCGCTCAGGGAATTGGTTATTTGCTGGCGACCGGTCTTGGTCGCTATGGCGCGCGCATTATTGTTAACGATATTACTCCGGAGCGCGCCGACACAGCCGTGACGAAACTTCAGCAGGAAGGGATAAAGGCTATTGCCGCTCCTTTTAATGTCACCCATAAACAGGATATTGAAGCTGCGGTTGAACATATCGAAAAAGATATCGGCGTCATTGACGTCCTGATAAATAACGCCGGTATCCAGCGCCGTCATCCGTTTACTGAGTTTCCCGAGCAGGAGTGGAATGACGTCATCGCCGTAAATCAGACCGCGGTTTTTCTCGTCTCTCAGGCCGTTACGCGCCGTATGGTGGCGCGGCAGGCAGGAAAAGTGATCAACATCTGTTCGATGCAAAGCGAGCTGGGCCGCGACACGATTACGCCATACGCCGCGTCGAAGGGTGCCGTGAAGATGCTGACTCGCGGCATGTGCGTGGAGCTGGCGCGTCATAATATCCAGGTCAACGGTATTGCGCCGGGGTACTTCAAAACGGAGATGACCAAAGCGCTGGTTGAAGATGAAGCCTTCACCTCCTGGCTATGCAAACGTACGCCTGCCGCACGCTGGGGCGATCCCCAGGAGCTTATTGGCGCAGCGGTGTTTCTCTCGTCAAAAGCCTCCGACTTTGTTAACGGACATCTGCTGTTTGTCGATGGCGGTATGCTGGTTGCCGTCTGACCAGGGAAATACGACGCAGCGCGTAAGCGCTGCTATTTTGGCGCTAATAAGAGAGACGAATATGCCATTAATAATTATTGCGGCAGGCGTTGCGCTGCTGTTGGTTTTAATGATTGGCTTTAAAGTTAACGGCTTTATCGCCCTTGTTCTGGTTGCCGCCGTGGTGGGATTTGCCGAAGGGATGGGCGCGCAAGACGTCCTGCACTCCATACAAAACGGAATTGGCGGTACTCTGGGCGGACTCGCCATGATCCTCGGTTTTGGCGCGATGCTGGGAAGATTAATTTCCGATACCGGCGCCGCGCAGCGCATTGCGACGACGCTCATTAATACGTTCGGCAAAAAACGCGTGCAATGGGCGCTGGTGATCACCGGGCTTATCGTCGGCCTGGCAATGTTTTTTGAAGTCGGATTCGTACTGCTGTTGCCGCTCGTTTTTACGATTGTGGCCTCATCGGGACTGCCCTTGCTGTATGTCGGGGTTCCAATGGTCGCCGCCTTATCCGTTACGCACTGCTTCCTGCCGCCGCATCCCGGCCCTACCGCTATTGCGACAATTTTTGAGGCAAATCTCGGTACGACCCTGCTGTATGGGTTAATCATTACCATACCGACCGTGATTGTTGCCGGCCCTCTGTTTTCAAAATTGCTGGCGCGCTTTGAGAAAGCGCCGCCTGAAGGATTATTTAATCCTCATCTATTCAGTGAAGAAGAGATGCCGTCATTCTGGAACAGTATTTTTGCCGCCGTGATCCCGGTCATTCTGATGGCCATCGCAGCGGTATGTGAAATCACGCTGCCAAAAACGAATGCCGTGCGGGTTTTCTTCGAATTTATCGGTAATCCAGCAGTGGCGTTGTTTATTGCCATTATCATCGCCATTTTTACGCTGGGCCGACGCAACGGACGTACGGTTGAGCAGGTGATGGATATCGTCGGCGAGTCCATTGGCGCTATTGCGATGATTGTTTTTATCATCGCGGGCGGCGGCGCGTTTAAGCAAGTGCTGGTGGATAGCGGCGTGGGTCAATATATCTCGCAATTAATGACCGGCACCTCGCTATCTCCGTTATTAATGTGCTGGACGGTAGCCGCCGTGCTGCGTATTGCGTTAGGTTCCGCGACCGTGGCTGCGATAACCACAGCGGGCGTCGTATTGCCGATTATTAACGTAACCCACGCCGATCCGGCGTTAATGGTACTGGCGACAGGCGCGGGAAGCGTTATTGCATCACATGTTAACGATCCCGGTTTTTGGCTGTTTAAAGGGTATTTTAATCTTAGCGTCGGGGAAACCCTACGCACCTGGACCGTTATGGAAACATTGATTTCTGTCATGGGGTTGCTGGGCGTACTGGCGCTGAATGCGGTTCTGCATTAATTCATCATCCGCAGCCCAATTAACCATGGGGGCGACGTTCCCGCCCCCGGTACTGGAGAAAACATGAGGAATCACAGAATTTCTTTGCAGGATATCGCTACGCTTGCTGGCGTGACAAAAATGACGGTGAGCCGTTACATCCGCTCGCCGAAAAAAGTCGCCAGGGAAACCGGCGAGCGTATTGCGCAGATCATGGAGGAAATTAACTACATACCAAATCGCGCGCCAGCTATGCTGTTAAACGCGCAAAGTTACACTCTGGGCGTGCTGATCCCCTCTTTTCAGAACCAGTTGTTTGCCGACATTCTTGCCGGGATTGAATCCGTAACGTCGGGTCATAACTACCAAACTCTCATTGCGAATTACAATTACAATCGCGATTCGGAAGAAGAGTCCGTTATCAATTTACTGTCTTACAATATCGACGGCATTATTCTTTCAGAAAAATATCATACCCTCAGAACCGTCAAATTCCTGCGCTCAGCTACCCTCCCGATTGTAGAACTCATGGATATCCAGGGCGATCGCTTAGATATGGAGGTGGGGTTTGATAACCGTCAGGCCGCCTTCGATATGGTCAGCACCATGCTGGATAAACGCCAGCGGCGAAAAATCCTCTATCTGGGTTCAAAAGACGATATCCGTGATGAGCAGCGTTATCATGGCTACTGCGATGCGATGACGCGCCGGGGGCTGGCGCCGTTGCGCATCAATCCCCGCGCTATCTCCTCTATCCATCTGGGGATACAGCTAATGCGTGATGCGCTTACTGCGCACCCGGACGTGGATGGCGTCTTTTGTACAAATGACGATATCGCAATGGGCGCTCTACTGTGGTGCCGCGAGCGTCAACTGGCCGTACCGGAGCAGATCTCCATCGCCGGCTTCCACGGTCTGGAGATGGGCAGGCAAATGATACCGAGCCTCGCCAGCGTAATTACCCCTCGTTTTGAGATCGGGCGCAGAGCCGCGCAGATGTTGCTCAACAAAATTAAAAATAATGATCTCAACCATAATACGATTGATTTGGGTTATCAGATTTATCACGGCAGCACGTTATAAATTTTTTGATCTACTTTTTCCCGCAGCTTGCCTGAGCTTAACGGGTAGCCAAAAGCGCCACGCGTCAGGTTACGCACTACATCATTCGAGGAATACCAGGCGGTCTGCCGGATGGCGGCGGAAAGGACTTATCAGGCCTACGGGTCCGGAGTAGGCCTGAAAAGCACAGCGCCATCAGGCACTGCGCTTTACTGCATTGCCGGATGGCGGCCTGTGATTACGACTTACGCAGCATTAGCCACAGGCTAATCAGGAAGAAAGACGCGCTCGGCAGCAGCGCGCCGACAATCGGCGGAATGCCGTATACCAGCGTCAGCGGGCCAAAAATCTGGTCGAGGACGTAGAAGACGAAGCCGAAGCTAATCCCCGTCACCACGCGCACGCCCATCGGCACACTACGCAGCGGTCCAAAGATAAACGACAGCGCCATCAGCATCATCACCGCCACGGAGAGCGGCTGGAAGATTTTACTCCACATATTGAGCTGATAACGTCCGGCGTCCTGTCCGCTCGACTTCAGATATTTAACGTAGTTATGCAGACCGCTGATGGAAAGCGCATCCGGGTCCAGCGCCACCACGCCTAACTTATCCGGCGTCAGATTCGTTTTCCAGGTGCCGCTCACCGTCTGCGAACCGGTGATCTGTTTCGGGTTTTGCAGATCGGACTCATCCACCTGCGACAAACGCCAGACCTTATGCTCCGGGTCGAATTTTGCCGAAGCGGCGTAACGCACCGACTGCAAACGACGCTGATCGTTGAAAGCGTAAATGCTAATGCCGGCCAGCTCCTCGTCGCCCTTCACCCGTTCAATATAGACAAAGTTATTCCCGTCTTTCGCCCACAGACCTTGCTGGGTGGAAAGCAGCGAGCCGCCATACATCGCCTGCGCACGATAGTTACGCGCCATCTGCTCGCCCTGCGGGGCGACCCATTCGCCGATCGCCATGGTTAACAGCACCAGGGGGATAGCCGTTTTCATCACCGACAGCGCCACCTGCATACGGGTGAAACCCGATGCCTGCATCACCACCAGTTCGCTACGCTGCGCCAGCATCCCCAGTCCCAGCAGCGCGCCAAGCAGCGCCGCCATAGGAAAGAAGATCTGGATATCCTTAGGTACGCTGAGCAGGGTGTACATACCCGCGCCCAGCGCGTCGTAGTTACCCTGCCCCGCTTTTTTCAGCTGATCGACAAACTTGATGATCCCGGAGAGCGACACCAGCATGAACAACGTCATCATGATGGTGGTAAAAATGGTTTTACCGATATAGCGGTCAAGTACACCAAATGGCTGCATTATACCGCTCCTTTACGCAGAAAACGGGCACGCAGGCGGCGGACCGGCACCGTATCCCACAGGTTTAAACCAATCGCCAACGCCAGATAGATCAGGTTGACCGCCCACATCCAGATAACCGGGTCCAGTTTGCCTTTACCGCCATTCGATTTAATGGAGGTCTGGATCAGGAAGAACAGCAGATAAAGCAGCATGGCGGGCAACATAGACAAGACGCGCCCCTGACGTGGATTCACCACGCTGAGCGGCACGACCATCAGCGCCATCATAAATACGGTAAAGACTAACGTGATACGCCAGTGCAGCTCGGCGCGAGCGCGATCGTTGTCGGTATTCCACAGCGTGCGCATGTCCATCTGGTCAGTATCGTTCGGGTCCAGCGCCACGGCCTGATGGCCAATAATTGCCTGATAGTTCTGGAAGTCGGTGATGCGAAAATCGCGTAGCAACGCCGTCCCTTCAAAACGCGTCCCTTTGTTTAAGGTGACAACCTGGGAACCATCGCGCAACTGAGTAAGGTGTCCGGAATCGGCCACGACTACAGAAGGACGAGCATTGCCCTTAGGGCGAATCTGCGCCAGGAAAACATCGTGGAAGTCGCTGCCATCAACGCTTTCGATAAACAGCACCGAGCTGCCGTTGGTCGCCTGCTGGAATTGCCCCTGCGCCAACGCCGCCATACCGGGGTTCGCTTTCGCCTCCGCCAGCACTTCATCCTGGTGTTTTGACGACCAGGGGCCGGCCCACATCACGTTAACCGCCGCAAGGATACCGGTAAATAACGCCAGTACCATGGCGGCCTTTACCAGCACGGCTTTGCTCAACCCACAGGCGTGCATGACCGTAATTTCACTTTCGGTATACAGTTTGCCCAGCGTCATCAGCAGACCCAGGAACAGGCTTAAAGGCAGGATGAGCTGCGCCATTTCCGGTACGCCCAGCCCCAGAAGCGAGAGCACCAGATTTGCGGGAATATCGCCGTCAACCGCCGCGCCGAGAATCCTCACTAACTTTTGACAAAAGAAGATCAAAAGTAAGATGAAGAGTATCGCCAGCTGGCTTTTGAGCGTCTCCCGCACCAGATATCTTATGATTATCACTTTAAATACGCCCGTAAAAACCCATTTTTTTGCTGGAATTTAGCTTGTTTCATGGCTTAAACGTCATTTATTCTCTTGAGTCGTCGAAATCATCGCTAAGATCATTATACTCAGCGGATTCACCTCTCAGAACTTGTTCTGACGTGCCAATGCCGTAATAACGTTAAGATTAACACGAAGTCACCGCAACAGCGGACATGAGTTACGAAAGCTTTCAATTTCTATACTCTAATGGATTTCGAGTTGCAGGCAGGCGGCAAGACTGTGAAGCCCCGGAGCTTACATCAGGTAAGTGACAGGGGTGAGCAGGCGCAGCCAACGCATCTGCAACTTGAAAGACGACGAGTATAGCTGTAGCCACCACTGTTGTCTTTAAGATTCAGGAGCATAGTGCATGGAGTTCAGTGTAAAAAGCGGTAGCCCGGAGAAACAGCGGAGTGCCTGCATTGTCGTGGGCGTCTTTGAACCGCGTCGCCTTTCTCCGATTGCAGAACAGCTCGACAAAATTAGCGACGGATACATCAGCGCATTGCTGCGTCGCGGCGAACTGGAAGGAAAACCGGGGCAGACTCTGTTGCTGCACCATGTTCCTAACGTTCTTTCCGAGCGAATCCTCCTCATTGGTTGCGGCAAAGAGCGCGAGCTTGATGAACGTCAGTATAAGCAGGTTATTCAGAAAACGATAAATACTCTGAATGATACCGGTTCAATGGAAGCCGTCTGTTTCCTGACCGAACTGCACGTTAAAGGCCGCAACAACTACTGGAAAGTGCGTCAGGCCGTCGAAACGGCCAAAGAGACGCTTTATAGCTTTGATCAACTCAAGACCAACAAGAGCGAGCCGCGCCGCCCGCTACGTAAGATGGTCTTTAATGTGCCGACCCGCCGTGAGCTCACCAGCGGCGAACGCGCCATTCAGCACGGTCTGGCCATCGCCGCCGGGATTAAGGCTGCGAAAGATCTCGGCAACATGCCGCCCAATATCTGTAACGCCGCCTACCTGGCGTCACAGGCGCGCCAGTTGGCCGACAGCTACAGCAAAAATGTCATCACCCGCGTCATCGGCGAACAGCAAATGCGCGAACTGGGTATGAACGCTTATCTGGCGGTCGGCCACGGTTCGCAGAATGAATCGCTGATGTCGGTGATTGAGTACAAGGGCAATCCATCCGAAGACGCGCGCCCGATCGTGCTGGTGGGTAAAGGCCTGACCTTCGACTCCGGCGGCATCTCCATCAAGCCATCTGAAGGGATGGACGAGATGAAGTACGACATGTGCGGCGCGGCGGCGGTTTACGGCGTGATGCGTATGGTCGCCGAGCTTCAGCTACCGATTAACGTTATCGGCGTACTGGCGGGCTGTGAAAACATGCCGGGTGGTCGCGCGTATCGCCCAGGCGATGTGCTGACGACCATGTCTGGTCAAACCGTTGAAGTGCTGAATACCGATGCTGAAGGCCGTCTGGTTTTGTGCGACGTGCTGACCTACGTTGAGCGCTTCGAACCGGAGGCCGTCATTGACGTCGCGACGCTAACCGGGGCCTGCGTGATTGCGCTGGGCCATCACATTACCGGTCTGATGTCGAACCATAACCCGCTGGCACATGAACTGATCGGCGCGTCCGAACAAGCGGGCGACCGCGCGTGGCGTCTGCCGCTGGGCGATGAGTTCCAGGAACAACTGGAGTCCAACTTTGCGGATATGGCGAACATTGGTGGTCGTCCTGGCGGCGCTATCACCGCGGGCTGCTTCCTGTCGCGCTTTACCCGTAAGTATAACTGGGCGCACCTGGATATCGCCGGCACCGCCTGGCGATCCGGCAAAGCGAAAGGCGCGACGGGTCGTCCGGTAGCGCTGCTGTCGCAGTTCCTGCTCAATCGTGCGGGCTTTAACGGCGAAGAGTAAGTTTGAGATTACCCCGTAGGCCTGATAAGGCGCATTAGCGCCGTCATCAGGCGTTTTGCCGGATGGCGCTGCGCTTATCCGGCCTACGGGAGGCATCATGGCAACGCATTTAAATCCACCACAAGAAGCCTCATATATGAAGAATGCGACGTTCTATCTTCTGGACAATGACACCACCGTCAACGGTTTAAGCGCCGTTGAACAACTGGTGTGTGAAATTGCCGCAGAACGTTGGCGCGCTGGCAAGCGCGTGCTGATCGCCTGCGAAGATGAGAAGCAGGCCATTCGGCTGGATGAAGCGCTGTGGGCAAGACCGGCGGAAAGTTTTGTCCCGCACAATCTGGCAGGCGAAGGCCCACGCGGCGGCGCGCCGGTTGAAATCGCCTGGCCGCAAAAACGCAACAGCAGCCCGCGCGATATTTTAATCAGCCTGCGTACAAGCTTTGCAGATTTTGCCACCGCTTTCACAGAAGTGGTAGACTTCGTCCCTTACGAAGAAACTTTGAAACAACTGGCGCGCGAACGCTACAAAGCCTACCGCGTGGCTGGTTTTAACCTGAATACGGCAACCTGGAAATAATGGAAAAGACATATAACCCCCAAGATATCGAACAGCCGCTTTACGAGCACTGGGAAAAGCAGGGCTATTTCAAGCCTAACGGCGACGAAAGCAAAGAGTCCTTCTGCATCATGATCCCGCCGCCGAACGTCACCGGCAGTTTGCATATGGGACATGCTTTCCAGCAAACCATCATGGATACCATGATCCGTTACCAGCGTATGCAGGGTAAAAACACCCTGTGGCAGGTCGGCACCGACCACGCCGGGATCGCGACCCAGATGGTGGTTGAGCGTAAGATTGCCGCTGAAGAAGGTAAAACCCGTCACGACTACGGCCGCGATGCGTTTATCGACAAAATCTGGCAGTGGAAAGCGGAATCCGGCGGCACCATTACCCGTCAGATGCGCCGTCTCGGCAACTCCGTTGACTGGGAGCGCGAGCGCTTCACCATGGACGAAGGTCTTTCCAATGCCGTGAAAGAAGTCTTTGTTCGCCTGTACAAAGAAGACCTGATTTACCGTGGCAAACGCCTGGTGAACTGGGACCCGAAGCTGCGCACCGCCATCTCTGACCTGGAAGTGGAAAACCGCGAGTCCAAAGGCTCGATGTGGCACATCCGCTATCCGCTTGCCGACGGCGCGAAAACCGCAGACGGTAAAGATTACCTGGTCGTCGCCACCACCCGCCCGGAAACTATTCTCGGCGATACCGGCGTGGCCGTGAACCCGGAAGATCCGCGCTACCAGAGTCTTATCGGTAAATTCGTTATTCTGCCGCTGGTTAACCGCCGCATTCCGATTGTTGGCGACGAACATGCCGATATGGAAAAAGGCACCGGCTGCGTGAAGATCACCCCGGCGCACGACTTTAACGACTATGAAGTCGGGAAACGTCACGCCCTGCCGATGATCAACATCCTGACCTTTGACGGCGACATTCGCGAAAGCGCGGAAGTGTTCGATACCAAAGGTGAAGAATCTGACGTTTATTCCAGCGAGATTCCGGCTGAGTTCCAGAAGCTGGAACGCTTTGCTGCCCGTAAGGCCATCGTTGCTGCCGTTGACGCGCTGGGCCTGTTGGAAGAAATTAAACCGCACGATCTGACCGTCCCTTACGGCGACCGTGGCGGCGTGGTTATCGAACCGATGCTGACCGACCAGTGGTACGTCCGTGCCGACGTGCTGGCGAAACCGGCGGTGGAAGCGGTTGAGAACGGCGACATTCAGTTCGTGCCGAAGCAGTACGAAAACATGTACTTCTCCTGGATGCGTGATATCCAGGACTGGTGTATCTCTCGTCAGTTGTGGTGGGGTCACCGTATCCCGGCATGGTATGACAACGACGGCAACGTCTACGTTGGCCGTACCGAAGACGAAGTGCGTCAGGAAAATAACCTCGGCGCCGACGTTGCGCTTCGTCAGGACGAAGACGTTCTTGATACCTGGTTCTCCTCCGCGCTGTGGACTTTCTCTACCCTCGGCTGGCCGGAAAACACCGACGCCCTGCGTCAGTTCCACCCGACCAGCGTGATGGTGTCCGGCTTCGACATCATCTTCTTCTGGATTGCCCGCATGATCATGATGACCATGCACTTCATCAAAGATGAAAACGGCAAGCCGCAGGTGCCGTTCCATACTGTCTACATGACCGGTCTGATTCGCGACGACGAAGGCCAGAAGATGTCCAAATCCAAGGGTAACGTTATCGACCCGCTGGATATGGTGGACGGCATCTCCCTGCCGGAACTGCTGGAAAAACGCACCGGCAACATGATGCAGCCGCAGATGGCGGAGAAAATTCGCAAGCGTACCGAGAAGCAGTTCCCGAATGGCATCGAGCCGCACGGCACCGACGCCCTGCGCTTTACCCTGGCGGCGCTAGCCTCGACCGGCCGCGATATCAACTGGGATATGAAGCGTCTGGAAGGTTATCGTAACTTCTGTAACAAGCTGTGGAACGCCAGCCGCTTTGTGCTGATGAACACCGAAGAGCAGGATTGCGGCTTCAACGGCGGCGAAATGACGCTGTCGCTGGCGGACCGCTGGATCCTGGCGGAATTCAACCAGACCGTTAAAGCCTACCGCGACGCGCTGGACAGCTTCCGCTTCGATATCGCCGCGGGCATTCTGTATGAATTCACCTGGAACCAGTTCTGCGACTGGTATCTGGAGCTGACCAAGCCGGTAATGACCGGGGGTTCCGAGTCTGAACTGCGCGGCACCCGCCATACGCTGGTCACCGTACTGGAAGGTCTGCTGCGCCTGGCGCACCCGATCATCCCGTTCATCACCGAAACCATCTGGCAGCGCGTGAAGGTCATTTGCGGTATTACCGCCGACACCATCATGCTGCAGCCGTTCCCGGAATATAACGCCGCACAGGTGGATGAAGCCGCGTTGGCCGATACCGAGTGGCTGAAGCAGGCGATCGTCGCAGTACGTAACATTCGTGCGGAAATGAACATCGCCCCGGGCAAACCGCTGGAACTGCTGCTGCGCGGCTGTAGTGAAGAAGCCGTTCGTCGTGTTAACGACAACCGTAGCTTCCTGCAAACCCTGGCGCGTCTGGAAAGCATCACCGTGCTGCCAGCCGATGACAAAGGCCCGGTTTCCGTGACCAAAATCATCGACGGCGCCGAACTGCTGATCCCGATGGCAGGCCTCATCAACAAAGACGATGAGCTGGCGCGTCTGGCGAAAGAAGTGGCGAAAATCGAAGGCGAGATTGCCCGTATCGAAGGCAAACTGTCCAACGAAGGTTTCGTCGCCCGTGCGCCGGAAGCGGTGATTGCCAAAGAGCGTGAGAAGCTGGAAGGTTATGCAGAAGCCAAAGCGAAGCTGATTGAGCAGCAGGCGGTTATTAGCGCGCTGTAATCTGAAAGCCTGATGGCGCTTCGCTTACCAGGCCTACACGTTCGCTTATTGACATGGCGCGATCGGTAGGCCGGATAAGGCATTCACGCCGCCATCCGACAACATGAATTATGGGCCGACGTAAACGTCGGCCTTTTTACATCAGATAAACGGGAAGTAAGGCATAATGCCACGAGAAATCCACATTAGCGGGCTGTTTTCCAGCGGCTTCTCATCATTGGTTAACTCAAGCGAATCCAGATCGCCCTGGACCTGTGTATTCTGCGCCAGCCAGCTCACCAGCCAAATTTTCAACCACGGATAAGCCAGCCCTAAGGTCACGCCGGAAATCACAAACACCACCAGTAACCGCCACAGCATACCGTGTGCAGTGACAGAGGAATGAAAACGAATCGAATCGTTCGCCAGTGACAAATTGTTTAAAAACAGGTTGCGTAACGCCACATATAAGTAACTGGTTACCACAATAATCGCGAGAAAATAGAGGAAATAACATGCCATTATCTGGCCATAATATTGCAGAATAAGCGCCCCTCCTGCCTGCGCATTCCCCATCATACTCAAAAGAATCATGTCGGTGAACACCGGCGCGATTAGATAACCAATCACGACAGCAAAAGGGAAAAGGGTCAACATTGCCAACACGCACCCTCTGATGCACGTTTTAACATTAACCTGAATCGAGAAACGATGAATGCCAAAGTTTGCGCCATTGCCAAACAAGGTCATCCATTTGCTGTAGGTAATACCGTTAATGACCCCTATCCCAATAATAGCCAGCAAACCGAGAAAAACGATATTGAACACTAAACCGCCGACGGCGATGGTTACCAGTGAGATAATATAAAGAACAATATAAAGCGCCACCATCAGGAGTACCGGGAGAGCGAACATGTACCACCAGGCGCGCCGCATGGAACACTGGAATCCAAAATGTACGCCATTAAGCGAAGTCATCATCGCCTGATACTGTAATCCTTTCACCGCCATAAAAGGAATAATCGCAATTAATAAGCCGAATAGCGTAAAACCGAGACCGGGATGACCGTGTTCAATAAGAGAGAGGCTAACAATATAAATAATAAAAACTAACAACACACTAATAAATAATGCGCCGCCCGTGGCTTTGTAAGCAAAAGGCTGATTGTTTAGCGTCATATTAGTATAAATATAACGTCGACATTTCACCATCGCCCACGGCGCATAGATTCCAAACGTGATACACGTCAACAAGAAATTCACAAGGCAAATAACAAAATACTTTCCGCCCTTGCCTGTAAACACCAACGTGTGATTATGGTTATCTTTACTACTGATAACGTTATTCATGAATCATATCCCTGAATTACAATCTATTAGAATTAATAATAAAAACCAGTAAATTGTTACTGATTTGACTACGATACTATTTTTGTTTAATTTTTCCGCCTTTTATTTTGTCTGATTCAGGATCTCCTTGCGCGTAACTCAAGACGGTGGTATTAAAGTAATCTATAAATAAATTTTAAAAATTGAGCCATATTATGAATAATGTCGCCTCGCCAACGCTCACGGTGCGCCGAATCACTACCGCCGACAATGCCGCTATTGCCCGTGTCATCCGTCAGGTTTCAGCGGAATACGGACTTACCGCCGATAAAGGTTATACCGTTGCCGACCCCAATCTGGATGAACTGTATCAGGTTTATAGCCAACCGGGCGCGGCCTACTGGGTGGTAGAGCAAAACGGTTGTGTGGTGGGCGGCGGCGGCGTGGCGCCGTTATCCTGTAGCGAACCAGACATTTGTGAACTGCAAAAAATGTATTTTTTACCGGTGATTCGTGGCCAGGGGCTGGCGAAAAAGCTGGCGCTGATGGCGCTGGATCATGCCCGTGAACAGGGTTTTAAACGCTGCTATCTGGAAACAACGGCTTTTTTACGCGAGGCGATTGCGCTATACGAACGTTTAGGATTTGAACATATTAGCGAACCGCTCGGCTGCACCGGACATGTCGATTGCGAAGTGAGGATGTTAAAGGATCTCTGAAAGCCAGGCGTTTATTTATCCTCGCCAGGTATTATTTTTGCTGATATAAGTAATCCCGGAAACATCCTGTTATCCGGGAATCACTTATTATTCAAGGAAGTTATAAATGAAACGCCTATTATCAGCAATTGTTTTCCCCGCTATGTTTATTAGTATATCTAATGTATATGCATTAGATATACAGCCCGGCGAATGGAAAATGGAAAATATAGAAATGCGCACCATCAATCCAGATACAAAAGAAGTATTAATGGATGAAAAAAATTCGGGCATAGCGACGCTTATGTGTTATACCCCTAAAATGTCTGAAGATTCTAAAAAAATGGTGAAGGGTTTTTCTACCAGTGCAGGCGGTTGCACGACAACATTTGTAGAAAGTACGGATACCAAACTGATCAATGAGACTGTCTGTAATAATCCTGATGTCAAATCGCACTCTATTGTAGAAACGACGAAAATAAGCGATACAGAATTTGCGATGACCATGAAATCGGATGTCGATGCAGGAGGTAATAAAACAACCTCCATCAACAAAATTAAACAAACCTTTGTTGGCAAGACCTGCTCTGAAGCGTCAAAAGGCGTGAAACAGTAAGTATTTCAACACAAGAACCCGTAGTGATGATGCAAAAAGGGCATTGTTCACGGTCACCTTTCGGGAATATAACACTGAGTGAGTTCTTTTTGCCTGCCGCAGGGCAGGCTTTACTCAGGACAGAATATCATGAAAATGACTTTTCCTGCTCGCCAGCAGTTTGATGCCGGGCGGATGACCACGCAGGTGGCGACAGCGTAAAAGATAAAAACGCTAATCTTTAATTTTACCCTTTATCCGGCGACTGGCACGCCGCTATGAAAACGAAACTCGCGGTCTGGCGACAAGATAAGGTCAGCTTCCACCTCGCCAAAATAGCGCACGCGCGCAGAAATGTCCTCGGCGGAAATCTGCTGCGCCAGCGCCAGGTAATCCTGATAATGCCGCGCTTCGGAGCGCAGAAGCGAGAGATAAAACGTCTGTAAATCCTCATCCAGCCAGGGCGCCAGAGCGGCAAAACGTTCGCAGGAGCGGGCTTCGATATACGCCCCGCAAATCAGCTTATCAATTAAGGTGAGCGGTTCGTGCGTGCGTACCGCTTTCAACATTCCTTTCGCGTAGCGGCTGGCGGTGATTTTCACATAAGGAATGTTTCTGGCCTGCATGACCTCGCGTACCTGCCAAAAATGGTGCAACTCCTCTTTAATCAATAACACCATACGGTCGATAAGCTGACGACCCCAAGGGTCATCAGTTTGCGGCATGGCGCTTTTGCTAATCTGTTTATGCAGGGCAACAAAATCCGGCTCCGGCCCCTGACGAAACGCGAACGCCTCGTAAGGTTGCAGCCAGGCGAGCAGCGCGTCAGCGCCCGATTTATCGGCGACATATTTACGCACCAACAGCAACGCGGTTTGCGCAGCCTTCAGTTCGCAGATCAAGTGATCGGTAAGCAGAAGAGGAAGATTTTGCGGATCGCGGGCCTGGACAATCCACGCCTGCGGCGTCGGGCAATGCAGGAAATTAAGCACCGGAGAGAGTATTTGCGGGTAATTCATACGTAACCTGTAAAAAAATACGACAGCAGACGCTGCCGTACCGTCATACTATGCAGCTTTAGTGACGCACGCCGTCGTCATCTTCATCGACATAATCGTCGTCGTCACCCTCTTCGCCATTAGGGTCTTCGAAATAGGTTCCCCAGCCGTCGTATTCGACATCATATTTTTCCGCCAGGTTCATCAGTTGCTCAACCTGAGCGTCGATGAGTTCGGCGTTCAACGCGCACTCGCTGAGGATGTCGCAACAAATAACCGTATCGCCCTCTTCCACTTCCAGCTCTTCCGGCTCCGTCACTTCATAGCCGAGTTTAAAGGCTTCTACCGCGGCTTTTTCCAACGTTTCGAAATCGTCAGCGGAAAGGTGATGCTCGATAGTGTACAGCGCATCCGGATCGCTGCCATCCTCAAGTAACTCTTCAATAATTAACCGCGTTTCTTCACGCTGCTCTTCCAGTAATTCCGGGTTTGCCATAGCTCGTTCCTCATAGATGTCCTGCCGATACTCTTATTGTCACATACCGCCGACGTTGCCTCCACCTTATCGAGAAAAGTTTTATCAAACAGGGTTGCAAATGAATAATCATCCATATAAAGTGAATTTTAATTCAATGAGAGGCCTAAGCCATGTGAGGGAAGTATGTCTACGTTTTACCAAAAACCTTTTTTAAAGTTACTTGATTTCACCGCCAGCGAGCTCACTGCTCTGTTGCAGCTTGCCGCCAAACTGAAAGCCGATAAGAAAAACGGTAAAGAAGAACAAAAGCTGGTGGGTAAGAATATTGCGCTCATCTTCGAAAAAGACTCGACCCGGACACGATGCTCTTTCGAAGTTGCCGCATACGATCAGGGGGCGCGCGTGACGTACCTGGGTTCCAGCGGGAGCCAGATCGGCCATAAAGAGTCCATCAAAGATACTGCCCGCGTCCTGGGCCGGATGTTTGACGGTATTCAGTATCGAGGATATGGCCAGGAGATCGTCGAAACGCTGGCTGAATATTCCGGTGTGCCGGTATGGAACGGTTTAACCGATGAGTATCACCCAACGCAATTACTGGCGGATCTGCTCACCATGCAGGAACATCTGCCGGGTAAAGCCTTTAACGAGATGACGTTGGTCTATGCCGGAGACGCGCGTAATAACATGGGTAACTCCATGCTGGAAGCCGCCGCGTTAACAGGATTGGATCTCCGTCTGGTCGCGCCAAAAGCCTGCTGGCCGCAAGCCGCGTTAGTGGCGGAGTGCAGCGCCATGGCGAAAAAGAACGGCGGCGCCATCACCCTGACCGAAGATATCGCCTCAGGCGTAAAAGGCGCGGATTTTATCTATACCGATGTTTGGGTCTCTATGGGCGAACCCAAAGAGAAATGGGCGGAGCGTATTGCCCTGCTGCGTGATTATCAGGTCAACAGCCAGATGATGGCGTTAACCGGCAATCCGCAGGTTAAGTTCCTGCATTGTCTGCCTGCGTTCCATGATGACGAAACCACGCTCGGCAAAAAAATGGCCGAAGAGTACGGTTTACATGGCGGGATGGAAGTGACCGACGAGGTTTTTGAGTCTGCGGCCAGCATTGTCTTTGATGAAGCGGAAAACCGAATGCATACCATCAAAGCAGTAATGGTAGCGACGCTGTCTAAATAATGTCGTGATGATGCCGGATGGCGGTTGGCCTACAAGATCGCAACGTGCAGGCGCCGCCATCCGGCACAAAATATTACGCCATCAGCATTTTCACAACCGCTTTACGTACCCGCGCCGGTTCTCCCACCGCGCACAGGGGCTTATGCACTTCGCCGGGATAAAACACCACAAAGTCGCCTTCGTTCAGGACGACGGTTTTCTCGTCGACGCTCGTCGGTAAAAATGCAATGTCTTTATCCGCCAGCCAGTCCGTGTGCGGCGTTCCCGCAGGCCGGGTACTGAATGCCATCCCTTCCTGACCTTGTAGCACAATCTGAATATCAAGATAACGGGCGTGATACTCTGCGCTGCGCGATTCGCCCGGCTCCGTCATATTTTCAGAAATCATATAAAACAGCCTGTCGCCGTCAATGTCATACTTACCTGGCGCGGTCGTTGCCGTGACATGCGCATTGACGTGCTCAATCGCCTGCCGTAACGCCGTCGGCAGCCAGGCCTCCAGATGTTCAATATTGCCAATAATCATCGCATCCCCTTAGTTAAAACAGCGTTTTATTTTTCTCTTTATACGAGAAAAATGGCTGCCATACTACCCTTACTCTCATCGATTTTGCGCCAGCGCATGTTTATCGCCAGCGGTGTTTATATATTGTTAATAGTTCGCCCAACTTTATGCAGTACCTATGCATAAACCCCAGCGGCGCCAAATTGCCATCACTAACAACGCTTTGATATTAAAGGCGTTAACATAAAAACGTTTTAGCGATCACAATTCGCTCTCCCTGCATAAATGACTTCTATATCCATAGTTATTTTTAAATTATTTAAATATCCCCGATAATAAAATCCCCCTCACGCATAGTTATGCAACCATTAAAAATAATCATTTTATTTTCAATGAGTTAAGATTTAAATATCATTCAATACAACAAACAAATAATTAACAATAAAAAAATAACAAACCATATAGCTGCGTAGTAATTCATTTAATGCCTTATTGTTTTTTGAATTTCTCTGACCCGGCTCATATATTAAGTAAGAAAAATAGCACTCCTTGATTGATGTGAATCTCATCACATTAACAACCCAAATAAAATTCAATCATTGCTCCCGAATTTAACTGAAACGCCGCGACTGCAAGCACGCTAAATATTTGCAGCCACTCCTTCTTTATTCTTGAAATTATGTAAAAGGTATAATGATGGAAAAGCATTTTGTCGGTTCTGAAATCGGTCAATTACGCAGCGTAATGTTGCATCGGCCCAATCTCAGCCTAAAAAGACTTACCCCTTCAAATTGTCAGGAATTACTTTTTGACGATGTATTATCCGTAGAGCGCGCTGGCGAAGAGCATGACATTTTTGCCAACACGCTGCGCCAGCAAGGGATAGAAGTGTTGCTGTTAACCGACCTGCTCACCCAAACGCTGGATGTGGCTGACGCTAAAGCCTGGCTACTGGATACGCAAATTTCCGATTATCGCCTTGGGCCCACCTTTGCCGCAGATATTCGCGCCTGGCTGGCGGATATGCCGCACCGTGAACTGGCTCGCCATTTAAGCGGCGGTTTAACTTACGGCGAAATTCCCGCCTCCATAAAAAATATGGTGGTCGATACTCACGATATTAATGACTTTATTATGAAGCCATTACCGAATCACCTATTTACCCGTGACACGTCCTGCTGGATATATAACGGCGTCTCAATTAACCCCATGGCGAAACCTGCACGCCAACGTGAAACGAATAATTTACGTGCTATTTATCGCTGGCATCCTCAATTCGCAGGCGGTGATTTCATTAAATATTTCGGCGACGAGGACATTAATTACGACCACGCCACTTTAGAGGGCGGCGATGTGCTGGTGATTGGCCGCGGCGCGGTGTTGATCGGTATGTCTGAACGTACTACGCCGCAGGGCGTCGAGTTCCTGGCGCAGGCATTGTTTAAACATCGTCAGGCGGAACACGTCATTGCCGTTGAACTGCCAAAACATCGCTCCTGCATGCACCTTGACACCGTCATGACCCACATTGATATCGACACCTTCTCCGTCTATCCGGAGGTCGTTCGCCCGGACGTTCAGTGCTGGACGCTGACGCCAGACGGACGCGGCGGTCTGAAACGAACCCAGGAGAGCACGCTGGTTCATGCTCTTGAAAAAGCGCTTGGCATCGATCAGGTGCGCTTAATCACCACTGGCGGCGACGCATTTGAAGCTGAGCGCGAACAGTGGAATGACGCCAATAACGTGCTCACCCTGCGTCCCGGCGTGGTGGTGGGCTATGAGCGCAACATCTGGACCAACGAAAAATACGACAAAGCCGGCATTACCGTCCTTCCCATTCCCGGCGATGAACTGGGTCGCGGGCGCGGAGGCGCACGCTGCATGAGCTGTCCACTGGAACGCGATGGTATTTAAAGGAGACGTTATGGAAAACAAACGCACACTGGTCGTCGCGCTGGGCGGCAATGCGCTGCTCAAACGCGGCGAACCGCTGGAGGCTGATATTCAGCGTAAAAATATCGAACTGGCGGCCAGAACCATCGCCCAGCTTACGCGGCAATGGCGCGTGGTGTTAGTGCACGGCAACGGCCCACAGGTAGGACTGCTGGCGCTACAAAATAGCGCCTACGCTAACGTTACGCCCTACCCGCTCGATATTCTCGGTGCGGAAAGCCAGGGCATGATTGGCTACATGCTGCAACAGGCGCTGAAGAATCATCTGCCGGAGCGCGAAATCAGCGTCCTGCTCACCCAGGTCGAAGTCGATGCCAACGACCCGGCATTCCTCAATCCAACCAAATATATCGGACCGATTTACGACGAAGCGCAGGCCCGTGCGTTACAGGCAGAAAAGGGCTGGGTATTCAAAGCCGACGGTAACGCCTTCCGCCGCGTTGTGCCCTCCCCGCAGCCGAAACGCATTGTGGAAAACGATGCCATCCGCGCGCTGATTAACCGCGATCACCTGGTTATCTGTAACGGCGGCGGCGGCGTGCCGGTCGTGGAAAAAGCCGATGGCTACCACGGTATCGAGGCGGTGATCGACAAAGATCTGTCCGCCGCCCTACTTGCCAGCCAAATTCACGCCGACGCGCTGCTCATTCTGACCGATGCCGACGCGGTGTATCTCGACTGGGGCAAGCCCACCCAACGCCCGCTGGCGCAGGTTACGCCGGAGCTGCTTCGTGAAATGCAGTTCGACGCCGGTTCGATGGGCCCGAAAGTGACCGCCTGCGCTGAGTTTGTCAGCCATTGCCGCGGCATTGCCGGAATCGGCTCGCTGGCGGATGGGCAAGCCATTCTCGCGGGCGAGAAAGGCACTTTGATTCGGTGTGAAACCGCCGACGTTGACGCATAAGGCTTTTTACCGGATGGCGGCTTCCGCCTTATTCGGCCTACAGAGCGCGCATAACCGTGGGCCGGATAAGCGCAGCGCCATCAGGCAATTCATTTTAACAAGGATATTGTAATGGTTATTTCACTGAAAAATCGTAACTTTTTGAAGCTGCTTGACTACACCCCGGCGGAAATCCAACACCTCATCGATCTGGCTATTGAGCTGAAAGCCGCAAAAAAAGCCGGATGCGAAAAGCAAACGCTGATCGGCAAAAACATCGCGCTGATTTTTGAAAAAACCTCTACCCGCACCCGATGCGCGTTTGAAGTCGCCGCGTTCGACCAGGGCGCGCAGGTGACTTATCTCGGCCCAAGCGGCTCGCAGATCGGCCATAAAGAGTCCATGAAAGATACTGCTCGCGTCCTGGGGCGGATGTATGACGGCATCGAATATCGCGGATTTGGTCAACACATTGTGGAAGAGCTGGGGGAATACGCGGGCGTTCCCGTCTGGAACGGCCTGACCGATGAATTTCACCCCACACAGATCCTGGCCGATCTGATGACCATGCTGGAACATGCGCCGGGCAAAACGCTGCCGGAACTGAGCTTCGCCTACCTGGGCGACGCGCGCAACAACATGGGCAATTCGCTGATGGTGGGCGCGGCGAAGATGGGCATGGATATCCGTCTGATAGCGCCAAAGTCCTTCTGGCCTGATGCCGCGCTGGTCGCGCAGTGCCGGGAAATCGCCAGCGTTACCGGCGCTCGTATCACCTTAACGGAGAGCGTTGAAGACGGCGTTCACGGTGTGGATTTCCTCTATACCGACGTCTGGGTCTCGATGGGAGAACCCAAAGAAGCCTGGGCGGAGCGCGTCAGTCTGATGACGCCATATCAGGTCAACCAGCAGGTGGTAAACGCTACCGGTAATCCAGATGTGAAGTTTATGCACTGCCTACCCGCCTTCCATAACGAGCACACCAAAGTGGGACGCGAAATCGAAATGGCTTACGGCCTGAAAGGACTGGAGGTCACGGAAGAGGTGTTCGAGTCCGCAGGCTCGATAGTCTTCGATGAAGCGGAAAACCGGATGCACACCATCAAAGCAGTCATGGTGGCGACGCTCGGCGACTAATCCCACAGGATATGCGCCCTCGCGGCGCATATCCGTGATATCAGGAGAGAACATCATGGGTAAATTTAAATTTCCCACCGCTTATACCATCCTGTTTATTCTTATTGCCCTGGTCGCGGTGATGACCTGGATTGTGCCGGCGGGAAAATACCAAATGGCGATGAACGCCACGCTGGGAAAAGAGGTGCCGGTGGCGGGAACGTATGCCCCCGTGGACGCGCATCCGCAAGGGATTACCGCTGTTTTACTGGCGCCGATTGACGGCCTCTATAACCACGAAACCTACACCGCCGGCGCCATTGACGTCGCGCTGTTTGTCTTGATTATCGGCGGCTTTCTGGGGGTGGTGAATAAAACGGGGGCGATTGATGCCGGTATTGAACGGGTAACTATCAAACTCAACGGCAAAGATGAGTGGATGATCCCCATTCTGATGGCGCTGTTCGCCGCAGGCGGCACTATTTATGGCATGGCGGAGGAGTCGTTGCCCTTCTACACGCTGCTGGTACCGGTCATGATGGCGGCCCGCTTCGATCCGTTAGTGGCGGCGGCAACCGTACTGCTCGGCGCAGGGATAGGCACGCTCGGTTCGACCATTAACCCTTTCGCCACGGTCATTGCCGCCAACGCCGCCGGCATCCCTTTTACTCAGGGAATGCTGATGCGCGTACTGCTGTTAATTGTCGGCTACGTACTGTGCGTGTTTTGGGTAATGCGCTATGCGCGCAAAGTCCGCGCCCATCCTGAGCTTTCTATCGTGGCGGATAAAATGGAGGAAAATCGCGCTCATTTTCTCGGCAATCGCGCCAATACACTGCTGGAGTTTACGGCTACCCGGAAATGGGTGCTGCTGATCTTCGCCGCCTCTTTCGCGGTGATGATTTACGGCGTGGCGGTTCTCGGCTGGTGGATGGCGGAAATCTCCGGCGTCTTTCTGGCGGCGGCGATTATCGTTGGCGTGATAACGCGGATGGGTGAGGAAGCGTTTACCAGTACCTTTATCGACGGCGCGCGGGATTTGCTCGGCGTGGCGCTAATTATTGGTATCGCGCGCGGCATTGTGGTGGTCATGGATAACGGTATGATTACCCACACCATTTTGCACAGCGCGGAAAGTCTGGTTTCCGGCCTCTCTACCACTATTTTCATAAACGTAACCTACTGGCTGGAAGTATTGCTCTCCTTCCTGGTGCCCTCCTCTTCCGGTCTTGCCGTATTGACGATGCCCATTATGGCGCCGTTAGCGGATTTTGCCCACGTACAGCGGGATTTGGTCGTAACCGCCTACCAGTCGGCCTCCGGGATTGTGAACCTGGTTACTCCCACCTCCGCCGTGGTCATGGGCGGTCTGGCAATCGCGCGGGTTCCCTATATCCGCTATCTGAAATGGGTCGCGCCGCTGTTGCTGATCCTGACATTGCTGAATATGGCGGTACTGAGCATCGGAGCGATGATGTAACGAGCCAGATGGCGACGCGTCTTATCCGACAGGACTGATAAGCACAGCGCCATCAGGCACGCCGTCACCTTTTTTGATCGGCTTCTCATTTTCCTGCAAAACCGCCCGATTGATCCGCAATCGATGTGACAAATGTGATGAATTTCGCCAGTCCGTTGATATTAATAATAAAGATAAGGTGCATTTATGAAGGAATACGATGATTACTCCGCCAAAGAACAACAGCAACTGGCGGTTTGTCAGCGCCTGATTAGTGAAAAAAGTTACCTGTCCCAGGAGGAGATTCGCCGCGATTTACAAAATGAGGGATTTGAAGGTATCAGCCAGTCTACGGTTTCGCGCCTGCTCAAGCTGCTGGGCGCAATAAAAATCAGAAATACGAAGGGACAAAAGATTTATTCCGTAAATCCCCAGCGGCGTCCTTCGCCGGATGCCGGACGTTCAATAGCTGAAATGGTCGTCAGCGTTGAACATAATAGCGAATTTATCCTTATCCATACGGCGGCAGGTTATGGTCGCGCCGTCGCGAGAATTCTGGATTACCACGCATTGCCGGAAATTCTCGGCGTCGTTGCCGGTAGCAGTATTGTCTGGGTCGCACCACGGGTCGTTCAGCGTACGGCGCTGGTACACAAACAAATTAATTATTTGCTTAAAATGAATTTAAATTCATAAGAACCGTTTGCGATGAGTAAATCATGCATTAATTCGCTTGATCCCCAAACAGAGCTGAGTATAATCGCGGACAATTTGCCGGGAGGAAGCATGGTTCAGTGTGTACGACATTCTGTCTTACCGCGTCTGAAAAAGGACGCAGGCCTGCCGTTTTTCTTTCCGTTGAAAACCAATACCAAGCCCCTCAATTGAGGGGCTTTTTTTTGCCCAGGCGTCAGGAGATAAACATGGCTAACCCGCTATATCAAAAACATATCATTTCCATAAACGACCTCAGCCGCGACGATCTTAATCTGGTACTGGCCACGGCGGCGAAATTAAAAGCCAACCCGCAGCCGGAGCTATTGAAACATAAAGTGATCGCCAGCTGCTTTTTCGAAGCCTCCACGCGTACCCGCCTGTCGTTTGAAACCTCAATGCATCGCCTGGGCGCCAGCGTAGTGGGCTTCTCCGACAGCGCCAACACGTCGCTGGGGAAAAAAGGAGAAACGTTAGCCGACACGATCTCAGTGATTAGCACTTACGTGGACGCGATTGTGATGCGCCATCCGCAAGAAGGCGCGGCACGTCTGGCGACGGAGTTTTCCGGTCAGGTGCCGGTGCTCAATGCGGGCGACGGTTCGAACCAGCATCCGACGCAGACCCTGTTGGATCTGTTCACCATCCAGGAAACGCAGGGCCGTCTGGATAACCTGCATATCGCGATGGTCGGCGATCTGAAATATGGCCGCACCGTGCATTCGCTAACCCAGGCGCTGGCGAAATTTAGCGGCAACCGTTTTTATTTTATCGCGCCGGACGCGCTGGCGATGCCGCAGTACATTCTGGATATGCTTGATGAAAAAGGGATGGCCTGGAGCCTGCATGGTTCTATTGAAGAGGTCATGGCCGACGTCGACATCCTCTATATGACTCGCGTACAGAAAGAGCGTCTCGACCCGTCGGAGTACGCCAATGTGAAGGCGCAGTTTGTTCTGCGCGCCAGCGACCTGAACGGCGCGCGTGAAAATATGAAAGTGCTGCACCCGCTGCCGCGGATTGATGAAATCACCACGGATGTGGATAAAACGCCACACGCCTGGTACTTCCAACAGGCGGGCAACGGTATTTTCGCTCGCCAGGCGTTACTGGCGTTAGTACTGAATAGCGAACTGAGTCTGTAAGGGAGAAAAACGATGACACACGATAACAAACTGCAGGTTGAAGCCATTAAATGCGGCACCGTGATTGACCATATCCCTGCGCAGGTAGGCTTTAAACTGCTGAGTCTGTTTAAATTGACCGAGACCGATCAGCGAATCACTATCGGTCTGAATCTCCCGTCTGGCGAGATGGGGCGTAAAGACTTAATCAAAATAGAAAACACCTTTCTCACCGAAGAGCAGGTTAACCAACTTGCTCTGTACGCGCCGCAGGCCACCGTTAACCGCATCGACAACTACGACGTAGTCGGGAAATCACGCCCCAGCCTGCCAGAGCGTATTAATAATGTGCTGGTTTGCCCGAACAGCAACTGCATCAGCCACGCGGAACCGGTATCCTCCAGCTTTGCAGTGAAAAAACGCGCCAATGATATCGCCCTCAAATGCAAATACTGTGAAAAAGAGTTTTCGCATAATGTGGTGCTGGCCAACTAATGGGGGTTGGTTATGAGATCCCGGCTCCCTATAATGAGCGGGGACATTCTATTACCGCTGTAATTCAGGAGAAATCATGAGCAAAACTATTGCGACGGAAAATGCACCAGCAGCAATCGGCCCATACGTACAGGGCGTTGACCTGGGTAGCATGGTAATCACTTCCGGTCAGATCCCGGTCGATCCGAAAACCGGTGCCGTAGCGGAAGACGTATCCGCTCAGGCACGTCAGTCGCTGGAAAATGTTAAAGCTATCGTGGAAGCCGCTGGCCTGAAAGTAGGCGACATTGTGAAAACGACCGTCTTCGTGAAAGACCTGAACGATTTCGCGACCGTCAACGCCACCTACGAAGCCTTCTTCACCGAGCACAACGCCACCTTCCCGGCGCGTTCCTGCGTGGAAGTTGCCCGTCTGCCGAAAGACGTGAAAATTGAGATTGAAGCGATCGCTGTTCGTCGCTAAGCGCCGGACGTTATCCCCGCCGGGCGGCGCAAGTTTGCCCGGTTCGGGGCACCAACAGCCATGGAGAGGCGGCAATGGTAAGATCGCGTTTTACCGAGGAACAAATAGCCGATTTTCTGCAACAGTCGAAAAACGGCGTACCGAATAAGGCGTTGTGCGAAGAATATGGATTTAGCAACAGCACGCTCCGTCGCTGGCAGGAGAAACATGCTGAAAGCATACGCCAGGAATTAAAACAGATAGAATCTACCGCGAAGATAGTCTTTTTATGCTTCATTGTCGCAGCCATATTGCTTACCCTTATGTTTCCTAAACCCACTGGCGCCTTAGCGATTCCTCCTTACTTAGTTTATTGCGTTAGCTATATTCGCCGCTTTCGTCGCATATCTGCAAAACATATCCGGCGGTGGGACATCTCCTCCTCTCGTTCTGGCTCGGGAGCAGAGAATGTATTTTACAAACTTAGCTGGACATTCCTCTTTTTTATGCCTGCATATAGCATTCTACAGTTGCTTGAATAAGCCCTGAAATTTAAAGATAAAGCCGATCGCGTAAAACTTGTCGAGCTTTACGGGCATCTGGTTTGGTTAGCGATATCGGGGATTAAGCACGCTGGCGAATCCCCGACGAAAGTGTTTACTGCCAGCCATAACGTCGGCTGTAAAAACCTTTCACCAACTGGGTTAACGTCATATAGCCCGCCAGAATAGCAATCAGCCACGGGAAATAGCTTAACGGCAGCGCCTGCAACTGCAGGTAAGACGCCAGCGGCGAAAACGGCAACGAAACTCCCACGACCATCACCAACAACGTCATCGCCATCAGCGGCCAGGCGGCGCGACTTTGAATAAACGGCAGACGACGGGTACGGATCATATGCACAATCAGCGTTTGCGATAGTAATCCCACCACAAACCAGCCGGACTGGAACAAGGTTTGCGTTTCTGGCGTATTCGCATGAAATACCCACCACATCAGACAAAAGGTCAAAATGTCGAAAATCGAGCTGATCGGACCGAAAAAGACCATAAAGCGCCCCAAATCCGCCGGATTCCAGCGCTGCGGCTTTTGAATTTGTTCTTCATCGACATTATCAAACGGAATCGCCACCTGGGATACATCGTACAGCAGGTTTTGAATCAGCAAGTGCAGCGGCAGCATTGGCAGGAACGGCAAAAAGGCGCTCGCTACCAGCACGCTAAACACGTTACCGAAATTTGAGCTGGCCGTCATCTTGATATATTTCAACATATTAGAAAAAGTACGACGACCTTCAATGACGCCTTCTTCCAGCACCATCAGGCTCTTTTCCAGCAGGATAATATCGGCCGCTTCACGGGCGATGTCCACCGCGCCATCTACCGAGATACCAATATCCGCTGCCCGCAATGCCGGGGCATCGTTAATCCCGTCGCCCATAAAACCGACCACATGCCCCTCGCGTTTGAGCAAAGTGACGATGCGCTCTTTATGCATCGGCGTCAGACGCGCAAACAACGTCGTACGGGCGGCCAGCGCCGCCAGCGCGTCGTCGCTTAACCCTTCAATATCACTGCCAATAATGACATCGCCCGCATCCAGCCCAACTTCATGGCAAACTTTCGCCGCTACCAGCTCGCTGTCGCCGGTGAGAATTTTCACCGTAATTCCGCTCGCCTTCAGCGCTTTCAGCGCCGGCGCGGTGGTCTCTTTCGGCGGATCGAGAAAAGCAATATACCCTTCCAGGATCAGGTCAGACTCATCGATACGTTGGTAATCGCCCTCACGCGCAGGCAGGTATTTGGTCGCGACGGCGACCACGCGTAGCCCCTGACGGTTCAGCGTGTCGGTAACGCGTTTCACCCGGCGCAGCATATTGTCGTCCAGCGGCACAATATCGCCGTTGTGGCGCACCTGAGTACACACGTTCAGGATCTCCTGTAGCGCGCCTTTGCAAACCAGTTGATGCACGTTCGAATCTTCGGCGACCACCACTGACATCCGGCGACGCTCAAAATCAAACGGAATCTCATCGATTTTCTGCCAGCGTCCGGAGAGCTGACGCGCGGCGGTTTCGTCTACTCCCTCCAGGACTGCCGTATCCAGTAAATTTTTTAGACCGGTCTGATAATGGCTGTTCAGCCAGGCGCAATGCAGTACATGCTCGCTGGGCTTACCAGAAATATCCGTATGATTTTCCAGCACAATTTTGTCCTGCGTCAGAGTGCCGGTTTTATCGGTACACAGAATATCCATCGCGCCGAAGTTCTGAATCGCGTCAAGGTGCTTCACGATAACTTTCTGTTTCGAGAGCTTCACCGCCCCGCGCGCGAGGGTAGAGGTGACGATCATCGGCAACATTTCCGGGGTGAGTCCTACCGCGACCGAGAGCGCAAATAGCGCCGCTTCCCACCAGTCACCTTTCGTATAACCATTAATAATCAGTACTACCGGCGCCATGACCAGCATAAAGCGGATCAGCAACATACTGACGCGGCTAATTCCTTTCTGGAAAGCGTTCTGCTCGTTATCTTGTTCCGACACGCGCCCCGCCAATTGACCAAACCAGGTGTCGGCGCCGGTCGCCATCACCACGGCCTGCGCCGTTCCGCTCACGACATTTGTCCCCATAAAGCACAGCGTGTCGCACTCAAGCGGGTTATTTTGCCGGGGCTCACGCGTCGTGGCGACTTTCTCGACCGGCAGAGATTCGCCGGTCAGCGACGCCTGGGCGACAAACAGATCGCGCGCCTGGATAATCCGTAAATCCGCCGGGATCATATCCCCCGCCGCCAGTTTAATAATATCGCCGGGCACCAGTTGATCGATGGGTAACTCCAGCCAGGCGTTTTCGCCATTTTCATTAATAACCCGCAGTACGGTAGCGGTATTGCTCACCATCGCTTTTAGCGCGTCCGCCGCTTTCGTCGAGCGCGCTTCCTGCACAAAATTCAGCAGCGTTGAGATACCGACCATCAGGGCGATAACGCCTGCGGCAAACAGATCCTCCGTGGCATAAGAAATGCCGCCAAGAATCGTAAGTAAGATGTTGAAAGGATTGCGATAACATACCCACAGATGCACCCACCATGGCGAGGGTTTCTGTGCCGGAAGGCGGTTTTCGCCATGCTTTTCACGCGCGCGCGTCACCTCGGCGACGTTTAATCCCTCCGGGTGCGTATCAAAAACGCGCCAGAGCGTCTCCTGCTCCATTGCCGCGACTTTCAGACAGCGCTCGCTCAGCGAAGGCGGGATAGTCGCATTTACCGCGGTCTGCGCGCCGGGCAGCGGATCGCGGTGAACCAGACGATAAGGCAAATGACGATTAAGCCGGGCAAAAAGCTGGCGGGTAATGGTTTTTAGCATAGGTAATCCCTCCGCGCCGAAGTCAGGCGCAGAAAATTCTTCAGGCGCGGCAAAGCCTTGCCCGATGAGCAATGTTTAAATAAAAACAGGGACGTTATTGTGTCACTGTCTTACACACCGGTAAGACAGCAGAGGCAGGCTTACCGGAAAAGGAAAATTCTCCATCGCGGGAGAGGGGTGGGTTCAGGGTCCATGTCGCCTCCGGTAAGTAAATAATTTGCGCCGCGGATTATACGCATAAATCCATAAGTTTTGTGGCAATTATGGCGGTATCATACCGTTACGTAATTAAACCAACGATAAACCAGACTTTGCCCATTGCCCTTCGCTTGAGTAAAGTTACTCTTTTTATCACCATCAGCGTCACGCCACGGGAAAACAGGATGCAAAACCGGCTCACTATCAAAGACATCGCCCGCCTGAGCGGCGTAGGGAAATCAACCGTTTCCCGCGTGCTTAACAATGAAAGCGGCGTAAGCGAACGTACCCGCGAGCGTGTCGAAGCGGTGATGAATCAACACGGTTTCTCTCCGTCCCGCTCCGCCCGCGCGATGCGGGGACAAAGTGATAAAGTGGTCGCTATTATCGTCACTCGCCTTGATTCGTTGTCTGAAAACCTCGCGGTTCAGACCATGCTGCCTGCGTTTTACGAACAGGGCTACGACCCTATTATGATGGAAAGTCAGTTCTCGCCGACGCTGGTAATGGAACATCTGGGCATGCTCAGACGACGTAACATTGATGGCGTGGTGCTGTTTGGCTTTACCGGCATCACAGAAGAGTTGATCGCCCCCTGGAAAGCCTCGCTGGTGCTGCTGGCAAGAGATGCGCAAGGTTTTGCCTCCGTCTGTTACGACGACGAGGGCGCGATTCATATCCTTATGCAGCGGCTGTATGAGCAAGGACACCGCAACATTAGCTTTCTGGGCGTTCCCCATAGCGATATTACCACCGGCAAACGTCGGCATGACGCATACCTGGCGTTTTGCAAAAAACATAAACTTCATCCCGTCGCCGCCCTGCCCGGTCTTGCCATGAAGCAGGGTTATGAGCATACGGCAAGCGTCATCATGCCGGATACCACCGCGTTAGTCTGCGCTACCGATACGCTGGCGTTGGGCGCCAGCAAGTATTTACAGGAGCAACGTATTGAAACGCTGCAACTGGCAAGCGTCGGGAACACGCCGCTGATAAAATTCCTGCACCCGGAGATCGTCACTGTCGATCCTGGCTATGCTGAAGCCGGACGGCAGGCGGCTTCGCAGCTGATCGAACAGATCAATGGCCGCTGCGATCCGCGCCGGATCGTCATTCCTTCTACCCTCGCCTGAGTGACTGATTAAACGGAATACCACGAGTAATTTGTGATCTTCGCCGTGTTTCGGGAACGTTCCCATTTTTAAACCAACGTTGAAGAGCTACTCTTGCGCCAACCCATAACTTACCTCCTCTGCCATGAGGCTTTACAATGAGCAAAGTAAAACAAGCCGATATCGACCGGCTGATTGACCTGGTTGGCGGGCGCGACAACATCGCCACGGTGAGCCACTGCATTACTCGCCTGCGCTTTGTGCTCCACCAGCCCGCGAACGCCCGACCAAAAGAGATCGAACAATTGCCGATGGTTAAAGGCTGTTTCACCAACGCCGGGCAGTTTCAGGTGGTGATCGGCACCGACGTTGGCGATTACTATAACGCGCTGCTGGAGACCACCGGCAAAGCGTATGCTGATAAAGAGCAGGCAAAAAAAGCCGCTCGCCAGAACATGAAATGGCATGAGCAGCTAATTTCCCACTTCGCGGAGATCTTCTTTCCGCTACTACCGGCATTGATCAGCGGCGGTTTGATCTTAGGCTTTCGTAACGTGATCGGCGATGTGCCGATGAGCCACGGTCAAACGCTGGCGCAGATGCATCCGGCGCTAAAAACGCTTTATGATTTTTTATGGTTGATCGGCGAAGCGATCTTTTTCTATCTGCCGGTGGGAATCTGCTGGTCGGCGGTGAAAAAAATGGGCGGCACGCCGATTCTTGGTATCGTGCTCGGCGTGACGCTGGTGTCGCCGCAGTTGATGAATGCGTATCTGCTGGGCCAGCAAACGCCGGACGTCTGGAACTTCGGCGTATTTAGTATTGAGAAAATAGGCTACCAGGCGCAGGTTATCCCGGCGCTACTGGCAGGACTGGCGCTTGGATTTATTGAAACGCGGTTGAAACGCATCGTGCCGGATTATCTCTACCTGGTCGTCGTCCCGGTGTGTTCGTTGATACTGGCCGTCTTTCTCGCCCACGCCTTTATCGGCCCCTTTGGTCGCATGATCGGCGACGGCGTAGCCTTTGCGGTACGTTATCTGATGACCGGCAGTTTCGCCCCGATAGGCGCGGCGCTGTTCGGCTTCCTGTATGCCCCGTTGGTCATTACCGGCGTCCACCAGACCACGCTCGCTATCGATATGCAGATGGTTCAGAGCATGGGCGGTACGCCAGTCTGGCCGCTGATTGCGCTGTCGAATATCGCGCAAGCCTCCGCCGTGGTGGGCATTATCATCTCCAGCCGTAAACACAATGAACGTGAAATTTCCGTTCCGGCGGCGATCTCCGCCTATCTGGGGGTGACCGAACCGGCAATGTACGGCATCAACATCAAATATCGCTTCCCGATGCTGTGCGCGATGATCGGCTCTGGCCTTGCCGGTCTGCTCTGTGGTCTGAATGGCGTAATGGCAAACGGCATCGGCGTTGGCGGCCTGCCGGGCATTCTCTCTATCCAGCCGACTTACTGGCAGGTGTTTGCGATGGCGATGGTTATCGCGATCGTTATCCCGGTGATTCTGACCACCTTTATCTATCAGCGTAAGCATCGTCAGGGCACATTACAAATTGTCTAATACTTCTTCGGGGCGCAGTTGCGTCCCAACGCACTTGCAGGAAACAACAATGACTATTCCCCACTGGTGGCAAAACGGCGTTATCTATCAGATCTACCCGAAAAGTTTTCAGGACACGACCGGCAGCGGCACCGGCGATTTACGCGGCGTCACGCAGCACCTTGGCTATCTACAGCGACTCGGCGTAGATGCCATCTGGCTCACGCCGTTTTATATCTCGCCGCAGGTGGATAACGGTTATGACGTCGCAAATTATACGGCCATCGACCCGACCTACGGCACGCTGGATGATTTTGACGAGCTGGTCGCGCAGGCGAAAGCACGCGGTATTCGTATCATCCTGGATATGGTGTTTAACCATACTTCTACCCAGCACGCCTGGTTTCGCGAAGCGCTGAACAAAGAGAGCCCATACCGTCAGTTTTACATCTGGCGCGACGGCACGCCGGATGTCTGCCCGAATAACTGGCAATCCAAATTTGGCGGCAGCGCCTGGCGCTGGCATAGCCAAAGCGAACAATACTATTTACACCTTTTCGCGCCTGAACAGGCCGACCTGAACTGGGAAAACCCCGCCGTGCGCGCCGAGCTGAAAAAGGTCTGCGAATTCTGGGCCGATCGCGGCGTGGATGGCCTGCGTCTGGACGTGGTGAACCTGATCGCCAAAGATCAGGATTTTCCTGACGATCCGACGGGCGACGGACGCCGCTTTTATACCGACGGGCCGCGCGCGCATACGTTTTTACGCGAAATGAACCGTGACGTTTTTACGCCGCGTAATCTGATGACGGTAGGCGAAATGTCCTCTACCACGCTGGAAAACTGCCAGCAATATGCCGCGCTTAGCGGCGACGAACTCTCGATGACCTTCAATTTTCATCATCTGAAGGTGGATTACCCCAATGGCGAAAAGTGGACGCTGGCAAAACCTGATTATGTGGCGCTGAAAGCGTTGTTCCGCCACTGGCAACAGGGGATGCATAACGTCGCCTGGAACGCGTTATTCTGGTGTAATCACGATCAGCCGCGCATCGTTTCCCGCTTTGGCGACGAGGGTGAATACCGGATTCCAGCCGCGAAAATGCTGGCGATGGCGCTGCACGGTATGCAAGGGACGCCTTATATCTATCAGGGCGAAGAAATCGGCATGACCAACCCACACTTTACCCGCATCACCGATTATCGCGACGTGGAAAGTCATAATATGTTTGCCGCGCTACGCGCCGCCGGGCGCGACCCCGACGAACTGCTGGCTATTCTGGCCAGTAAATCCCGCGACAACAGCCGCACGCCGATGCAGTGGGACAACGGTAAAAACGCCGGTTTCACCCAGGGCGAGCCGTGGATAAGCCTGTGCGATAACTATGCGGAGGTTAACGTCGCGGCAGCATTACGCGATGAAAACTCGGTGTTTTACACCTATCAAAAGCTGATTGCGCTGCGTAAAACCCAGCCTGTACTGATCTGGGGCGATTATCAGGATCTCCTCCCGGATAGCCCATCAGTATGGTGTTATCGCCGCCAGTGGCAGGGGCAAACCCTGCTGGTCGTCGCCAATCTGAGCGACCAGTGTCAGGAGTGGCATCCGCCGCATATCAAAGGACAGTGGCAGGCGCTACTGCACAATTATGGCGAGGTCGCCAGCCAGCCAGCCGCGATGACGCTCCGCCCATTTGAAGCCATCTGGTGGTTACAACGCTAGCGCGACGTCCTTATACGGATAAACGCCACAAACCTATTGACACGGGCTGTGGCGTTGCTCCAGGTTACTGTCTGTTTTTGTTGAATAATTAATCAGATTTTTCTTGCTATCTTTTACAAACGCTACAGCGCCCGCCATCTGTACGCTCTGATTTTTACCTTGTTCTACATCAATAAAATTGCAAACATCCTTGATGCAAATCACTACATATAGACTTTAAAATGCACGCCGACCCAATATGTTGTATTAATTGACTACAATTGCTACAACATCCGTTCACTCGACACAAGGTGAATTGTGGATAACCTGGGTCAGGATTGCGGGAAGTCGTTGGAAAAGAGATGAATAAACCTGTTATGGCTTCCCCGGCCTCTGTGGATAACCTGTTCTTACAAATATGGAGTGATCATGACACCGCATGTGATGAAACGAGATGGCTGTAAAGTGCCATTCAAATCAGAGCGCATTAAGGAAGCCATTCTACGTGCAGCTAAAGCAGCGGGAGTCGATGACGCAGATTACTGTGCCACCGTCGCAGAAGTCGTTAGCAGCCAAATGAACGCACGCAGTCAGGTGGATATTAACGAGATCCAAACTGCGGTTGAAAACCAACTGATGTCCGGCCCGTACAAACAGCTTGCCCGCGCCTACATCGAATACCGTCACGATCGTGACATTCAGCGTGAAAAGCGTGGTCGTCTGAACCAGGAAATTCGCGGCCTGGTAGAGCAAACTAACTCCGCGTTGCTCAATGAAAACGCCAACAAAGACAGTAAAGTCATTCCCACCCAGCGCGATTTGCTGGCCGGGATTGTCGCCAAACACTATGCCCGCCAGCACCTGTTGCCGCGTGACGTAGTACAAGCGCATGAGCGCGGCGATATCCACTATCACGATCTCGACTATTCGCCGTTCTTCCCGATGTTCAACTGTATGTTGATCGACCTGAAAGGCATGTTGACCCAAGGCTTCAAGATGGGTAACGCCGAGATCGAACCGCCAAAATCTATCTCTACCGCCACTGCCGTTACCGCGCAGATTATCGCGCAGGTCGCCAGCCATATTTATGGCGGCACCACCATTAACCGTATCGACGAAGTGCTGGCGCCGTTTGTCACCGAAAGCTATAACAAGCACCGCAAAACCGCCGATGAGTGGCAGATCCCGGATGCCGAAGGGTATGCGCGTTCTCGCACCGAAAAAGAGTGCTACGACGCCTTCCAGTCGCTGGAATACGAAGTTAACACGCTGCACACCGCTAACGGCCAGACGCCTTTCGTGACCTTTGGTTTTGGCCTCGGCACCAGTTGGGAGTCGCGTCTGATCCAGGCGTCTATTTTGCGTAACCGTATCGCCGGTCTGGGTAAAAATCGCAAAACCGCCGTGTTCCCGAAACTGGTCTTCGCTATCCGCGATGGTTTGAACCACAAGTTTGGCGATCCGAACTACGACATTAAACAACTGGCGCTGGAGTGCGCGAGCAAGCGCATGTATCCGGACATCCTCAACTACGATCAGGTGGTCAAAGTCACCGGTTCGTTCAAAACGCCAATGGGCTGCCGCAGCTTCCTCGGCGTGTGGGAGAACGAAAACGGCGAGCAGATCCACGACGGGCGTAACAACCTGGGCGTGATTAGCCTTAACCTGCCGCGCATCGCGCTGGAAGCAAAAGGCGACGAAACCGCATTCTGGAAACTGCTGGATGAACGTCTGGCGCTGGCGCGGAAGGCGCTGATGACCCGTATCGCCCGCCTTGAAGGCGTGAAAGCCCGTGTCGCGCCTATCCTGTATATGGAAGGCGCCTGCGGCGTGCGGCTGAAAGCGGATGACGACGTGTCTGAAATCTTTAAAAATGGTCGTGCGTCCATCTCTCTGGGCTACATTGGTATCCATGAAACCATTAACGCGCTGTTCGGCGGCGAACACCTGTACGACAGCGAGCAGCTTCGCGCTAAAGGCATCGCGATTGTGGAGCGTCTGCGCCAGGCCGTGGATCAGTGGAAAGACGAGACCGGCTACGGCTTTAGTCTGTACAGCACGCCAAGTGAAAACCTCTGTGACCGCTTCTGCCGTCTGGATACCGCCGAGTTCGGCGTGGTGCCGGGCGTAACCGATAAAGGTTACTACACCAACAGCTTCCACCTCGACGTGGAGAAGAAGGTCAACCCGTACGACAAAATCGATTTCGAAGCGCCGTATCCGCCGCTGGCGAACGGGGGTTTCATTTGCTACGGCGAATACCCGAACATTCAGCACAACCTGAAAGCGCTGGAAGATGTCTGGGATTACAGCTATCAGCATGTACCGTATTACGGCACCAACACGCCGATCGATGAATGCTACGAGTGCGGCTTTACCGGCGAGTTCGAATGTACCAGTAAAGGTTTCACCTGCCCGAAATGCGGCAACCACGACGCCGCGCGCGTCTCGGTTACCCGTCGCGTGTGCGGTTATTTAGGCAGCCCGGACGCGCGCCCGTTTAACGCCGGTAAGCAGGAAGAAGTGAAGCGCCGCGTGAAGCATTTAGGCAATGGGCAGATCGGTTAATCCTCCGTTTGCAATGTGTAAATGCCGGATGGCGGTGTAAACACCTTATCCGGCCTACAACCGCTGGCTATAGTTCCAATTTCATGAGTTTCCTCTAAGCAGTTGGTGTTGTAGCAAGGCGGCAAACGAACGAATCCCAGGGAGCTTACATAAGTAAGTGACCTGGGTAAGTGAGAGCGGCCAACGCCGCTACAGCGCCAAATGCAACGAGGAAACATGAACTTTCACCAATACTACCCCGTAGACATCGTTAACGGCCCCGGCACCCGCTGCACCCTGTTTGTGTCAGGGTGCGTGCATGAATGCCCTGGCTGCTACAACAAAAGCACCTGGCGGCTCAATTCCGGCCAGCCGTTTACCAAAGAGATGGAAGATAAGATCATTGCCGATCTGAACGACACGCGCATTCACCGTCAGGGGATCTCGCTGTCGGGCGGCGATCCGCTGCATCCGCAAAACGTACCGGATATCCTGGCACTGGTACAACGCATCCGCGCAGAGTGCCCGGGGAAAGATATCTGGGTGTGGACCGGCTACAAGCTCGATGAACTCAACGCCGCGCAAATGCAGGTAGTCGATCTCATTAACGTGCTGGTCGATGGCAAATTTGTGCAGGATCTGAAAGACCCGGCGCTTATCTGGCGCGGTAGCAGCAACCAGGTAGTGCATCATTTGCGTTGATCGCTAAAGCCGTTTGTTTGCATCGTGATAGACGGCTGAATGTTCTCGCTTGCCGACCGCAACAACAAACACAATCACAACTTCATCCCGAACCTGGTACACCAGACGATAACCGGACGATTTAAGCTTAATTTTATAGCAGTCAGGAAGACCGTTTAAACGGGCAGAGTCGATTCTGGGGTTCAATAGCACATCAGCCAACTTTTTCTTAAGCTGAGCCTTCACCGTATCGCCCAGCTTATGCCACTCTTTTAAGGCCCTCGGGTCGAATTCCAGTTCATAAGTCATCCAGACTAACCTTGATTCCCTTTTGCGGACTAGACAGCCTCTCCCGAACTGTCTGAATCAATGCATCTTCACTGTCGCTAAGAGTGACGGTTTTCACTGGCATGCGCCCCGTTTCCGCGACGTACTGGAACAGTAATCGCACGGCTTCCGTTGGAGTAATGTTCAGTTTTTCCAGCACGGCATAAGCCTCATTTTTGAGTTTGTCATCCAGACGGACGTTCAGCGTGGCCATTATGCCTCCAGGAGAATCGAATGTGTAATGCAGTTTAGCATTACATTCGCATTACATCGAATTCTGGATAACGCCTCTCAAAAACGACTCACGCACTCCATCGCGACCGTTTTAAATTGCGTAAAATTCTGACATGCGCAGAGGCGCGTCATGGCGCGTTCGCGCAGGAAAGTGACGAAAATATCGTAGATGGCCATCGCCTCTTCATATTCACTTTTGCTGATGGCGAGTAAAAAAATAACGTGCGCCGTTTCATCACCCCAGGCAATCCCCTGCGGCGCGAGCACCGTATAAACCACCGTTTTCTTCGCCAGCAGCCCCAGCGCGTGTGGCAAGGCAATCCCGTCGCCTAATAACGTACTGACAATAGCTTCACGTTCAATAACCGAATCGAGAAACGCCGCATCAACAAAGCCTTCCTCATGCAACTGATCGCACAGCGTTTTAAACAGCGTCTGTTGATCTATTTCCCCCTCCACGATGCGAAAATGCGAGGCATCGAAATATTTATCCAGCATCCACGGACGGGTTCTGTCCACCAGCACCAGCTTACCGATCTGCTCCAATTGATAGTCGGTAGGAAAGGGGGCGATCATGATGACCGGTTTATCTTTTTCGCCGATCCGCGCCGTGGAAATCACAAAATCCTCCACAATACTGTCCCGCGCCTCATAGTCGCGTAGTGTCAGAGTGCGGGCAATCTCAATCTGCGGGTATTTCCGCGCCAGTACCGCTTCAATCATCCGCACCATCGCATTACCAGCATCGCACACCAGCAGTACCTGCGGCTGCCGCTGGTAGCCAATGTTGTAACTACGTTCCAGCCCAACGCCAATATGCAGCACCAGAAAACCGATTTCGTTTTCGCTAATGGTATACGGCGTGTATTTTCCCCAACTCGATATCGCCGCCAACGTCATATCCCACGCCATCGGATAGTGCTGCTTAATATTTTCCAGTAGTGGGTTGGGGATCATGATCTGGTAGCGCACGCGGGTGATCATCGTTTTGATGTGGGTCAGCAAGTCCGCGTGAAGCTGTTTATCATTCAACAGGTTATAGTTGTACTGGGTATTAATAAAATTGAGGATATAGTGCACCAGCGCCTCTTCATCATCGGCATTAATGGCGCTGGGGGCAATCTCCTGTACCTGGCGGGCGGCAATATGCACCTTCAGCCAGCTTACTTCCGGCTCCGACAGCGGCTTGTCAGCCAGCTGTTGTAGTAGCTCCGCAATCTCATGCGCCGCATGGCGCACCTTTTCATCGACCTCCTCTGCCACGCATTCCGATAACGGATACCCCTCGCGAATACGCCGTACCGCCACCGCGCAGTATAAACGCAGAAACAGCTCGCCCTCATCGGTCAGGCGGATTTGACAATGAGAGAAAATATCCGGCAAAAGAGACCGCAGCCGTTGAGACACCTCGGTGTTCAGCGTGGTACTAACAATTAACGGATGAGAGGGCTCCTGCTGCGCCAGCGTCCATAAAAGGTCGGTCAGACAGGCGCGAATCGCCATCTCTCCGCCAAACAATTTCATGCCATGACGCGGACGCGTTTCCAGCGTCAGATGATAACGCAGCAAATGCTCGCGCACGTCCGCCATGTCGTTCTGCAACGTCGCACGGCTGACAAACCATTCATCTGCTAAATCCTCCAGCTTCAGCGAGAAGGCGGAGGTTAAAAAACGCGCCAGCAAATAGTGTATCCGCTCCTGGCTGGTGCGCGGACCGCGCGCCAGGGCGGGAGATTGCTGCGTTTGCAGGGATTGATAACGTGCCGGATCATCAATTTTGAGCTGATACCCGTTGCCGCGGCTGAGAGTAAATTGCGCGCCATGCGGCGTCAGCAACATGTTCAGCGCGGCGATATCCGCCCGAACGGTACGCGTGGAGACCGACAACCGCTGCGCCAGCTCGTCCTGCGGCAGCGTCTCGTTTTGCAGCATCGCAAATAGCTGCGCTAAACGTTGGTTGGGGAATCGCACGTCTCTCTCCTCATGATTAGCCGACACGCGACCGGACGATAGCGAGTAACTGACGCACATCGTCCGCACGGGTGTTGCCGCTCACCTTATCAATAATCGAACTATAAATGTGAGGAATGATTTTGCTTACACCTGCATCAAGGGCGATGTGCAGAATCTCGGCGAAGTTTTCCAGATCGATACCGCCCGTCGGTTCCAGCCAGAAATCATGGCGGGCGCAGGCGTCAGCCACCGCTTTATACTCGTCGCGACAGGTGAGTCCTCCCATCGGAAAGTATTTAACGGAGCTGCCGCCCATGTCTTTGAGTAGCGCAATCGCCGTTTCTATGGGTACGATGCCGTCCGGCGCGCGGCTGCTTAGCGGGCCGGTGGAAATTTTCACCAGTCCCGGCGTGCCGGTCGGCGAGACAAGACCGTTCACCACCGTCTCATTTTGCCCCAGCAGCGCCCGACTGGTCCCTACGCCGGTAAACACCTGGTTGACATGCTGCGGCTGTACCTGACGCGAGATTTCGCTCACCATCGCCGACTGGTTAGGATCGCCTGCCCCCAGTCCGACGGAGAGCGCATTGTCGATAAGCGCCGCATATTCACGCATATCCGCGACTGCGCTTACCACATCCGGATAGTTTTTGGAGAGCACGCCAACCAGCACATGACCTTCCGCCGCCGCGTAGATTTCCCGGGCGTTATCTTTCGAACCGGCCAGTACGTTCAGGCAAACGCGATCGCGGTAAAAGTTAGGGGTCAGTTTCATGCTTTTTTCTCCTGATTAATCACCTCGCCAATACGACGCGCCACAATCGCTAACTGCGCGCGATCGACGCTGCGGACATCCGCTTCAATAATCCCTTCGTTGGCTTTGTATCCGCGAAAGTAAATCGCGTATTCCCCTTGCTTCAGCGCGTCGACCAGGTCGCCAGTGGCGATGCCGGTAACGGCTTCATCAAACTTAATTTCCGTGCGCGCGATGTCGCGTCCGGCGCTGTCCCACACCACGCGGGCGCTGACGCCGTTAAACGTGTTCAACGTGTCGATAAAGGGCGCCATTTTTTCTACCATCTCCGCGCCGCTCTCTTTTTGCGCCCGCAGGTACAATTCAATGGCACAGGTCAGGCCAACAATTCCCTCTTTGCCGACCTTCATCGCCCGGCCTATGCCCGCTGACTGACGTTTTACCCACTCAACATACTGCGTTTTACCAATCACCAGCCCGCTGGTCGGCCCTTCAATCGCTTTCGCGCCGCTATAGATAACGAGATCTGCGCCCACGCGGTAGTAGCACTGCAAATCTTCTTCCGCCGCCGCGTCCACAATCAGCGGCAGATTATGCGTGCGCGCCACCACCGCAGCCTGCTCCACGCTGAGCATACTTTTCTGCACGCAGTGGTGAGATTTGATATAGAGAATAGCCGCCGTGCGCGGCGTAATGGCCGCCGCCAACTGCGCGGCGGAACATTCGTTGGCGTAACCGGCTTCCACCAGTTTGCCGCCGCCCAGCGCCACCATCGTTCCCACCGGCGCGCCAAAGTTGACGTTGTGGCCCTTTGGCAGGACGATTTCGTTATTTTCAATCGGTGTAACGTGCAGGTTTTCCAGCAGCCAGTCGCTGTCCTGAACCAGTACCGCGGCAACCGACTGGGCAAGACCCGCACTGGCGCAGGAGACTACCGTCGCCCCTTCCACCTCCAGCAATTTCGCAATGTACTCGCCGGTTTTATTCACCAGATCTTTCATCTCGAAATACTGATTCATTCCGGCCATCGCCGCGTCTATCACTTCCGGGCGCGGCGTAGAGACGCCGAGCGCCGTCATACGTCCGGAGGCGTTAATCACCTGTTTTAATTGATACTTCTCAAAAATCGAAGGCATGTTCCGCGCTCCCTTGTTCGGTCATATAGCCCTTGCCTGCGCGTATCGCGGCAAGCGGCGTCAGCAATTCTTCAGCCTGTAAGCTGTCGTGTTCCGCGTCTACCAACACGGTGGGCTGGCGTTTAAGCGTAAAGAGGGTCAGGTCGGCATCCAGACCTGGCTGAAGACGCCCTTTGGTTTTCAGATTCAGGCTATCGGCGGCATTGGCCGTCACGCACGCAATGACCTGCGGCAGCGACATGCCGATGGCGAGGAATTTCGACATCACATTAGCCAGCGAATGTACCGGGCCGTTGATGCGGTTACGGCAGTAGATATCGGAACTGATGGTATGCGGTAAAATCCCCAGGCTAATAGCGCGTTTAGCCACCGCAAAGCTCAGGCTGGCGGTACCATGCCCGACATCCAGACGCACGCCGCGCGCCAGCGCTCGTGTCACCGAGGCGCGCAGCTCGCCGTCAGGCCGAAGAATACGGTTCGGCTTACCGTTGTAACAGTGGGTAATGATATCGCCCGCCGTCAGACGCTCCGCGATTTCGTCCAGATCCGGCGGGTTATTGCCAATATGTACCATCAGCGGCAGGTTGCCGTTTTCTTGCTGCATGGCTTTAGCGCGTTCCAGCGGCGTGATGCCGTTAACGCCTACCACGCTGCTGCTCATCCGCGCCTTGAGGCCGACGATAAAATCCGGATGGCGTTTTACCGCCTGCCGGACCGCATCGGCGTCAATATTGGCCATGTTAGCCAGCTCGTTTTGGGCAATAAGCCCGACGCGTGAAACATTCAGCAGCGCATAAACGTCGGTGGTCGCGTCACGGGTCAGGGTGTAAAAATCGTCAATATCATCTGCGCCAGTGCTGCCTGCATCCACCACTGTGGTAACGCCAGTGGCAATACCCACGCTGTCCGGTTCGTCGTGGTAAATCGGCGATGTCGGGTAGCAGTGAACGTGAGAATCAATCCAACCCGCGCTGACAAAACACTCACCGCGCAGGTCAATGGTTTTCAACGCCGGACCATCAACGTCACCCAACGCCGCGATTTTGCCATCTTGCAGGGCAATATTAGTCAGCGTGTCATCGACCAGACGCGCATGGCGCAGGAGTAAATCAAACATCGCTCTCTCCTTTGCCGGATGGCGGCGCAACCGCCTTATCCGGCCTACAAATCAACAATTAGCTAATCGCAACCGGGAAGATGGAACCGAGGATCATCGCGCCTAAAATCGCGCCGCCGGTAATCGGCTTCTGCCAGATATAAAACAGCAGCGCGCCCACCAGAGAGCCCAGACCAATGGGAATCGATGCCGTCATGGCGCTGAGGATAATCAACGGCCCCAGAAAACGGCCTGAAGTGTTACCGGCCCCCATCATGACGTCCGCCCCGTACGTGGAGTCGCTCTGATTAATGGTGAACTTACGCGCCAGAATAATGATGTAGCCAATCGCCAGGCCAATCACCAGACCGGTTATCAGCGAAGCGATAAAGTTCGCCACCGGGAAGACAAAGCCAGCCCCCAGCAGTAACGCCGGAACCCCTAAGCCCACGCCAGTCTGAATTGCCCCGCCGATATCCAGAATTCCGACCAGCGAACCTTCGATAATGCGGGCAAATAAAAAGCTGGCGCCGAAAGCGGCGACCGCGCCGTAGACGCCGGTATCCATCCCCGCTTTCAACATCGCCACAAAAGCGACTTCGTTAAATGCGCCGATGCCGTACAGATAGTACATATGCGTCCCGGCGAAAACGCCGGAGGAGAGCAGGCCAACAAAGATCGGGAACGACCAGTCGGCATACCAAAAACCTTTATTCTCTTCCATTGTGGCCTCCGTTATTTGCCGCTGAGCGAGTTGTGGATCAGTTCAAGCCAGTTCGGTACCGTCATGTTGAAAGACTCGATCATTTTCATGTCGAAGCCGCGGAAGAAGCCGCTCAACACAAACAGCAAAACGATGGCGACCATCATCACTTTGGTGACATGGTTCCAGCCGCTCTCTTCTACGCCTTTACCGATCAAAATACCCAGTACCAACCCCGGTACGGCGTTCCCCATGATGAGCTGCGCCGCGCCGCCGAAAACGGTGGCCCAGAAGCCCGATTTTTTACCAGCGTCGATCGCCGCTAACCAGAAGATCACAGGCATGACGATGTTGACCAGCAGGTTTGCCGCCGGTACCAGCACCTTAACCGCCGTCACCTGTAGCGCTTCTGGCACGGATGAGGCGGTCAGGTTAAGGAACGTCACGACGATCATGCCGATGACGGCGCAGGCGATCGCCATTTTTTTCGGGTCGTGCAGCGTCTCGCCGACGTTACGGTTTTTGATCATTAGCGCCGCCGCGCCCCAGTTAGGGATGATGCGGTGATCGACATCCTGGGTGAACGATCCGGCCGCCACAGACGACGCCCAGGCGTTAAAGAAGAAACCCAGCCCAAAGGAGAAGTGAGATGCCGGGTCGCCTTCACAAGAGTTGAGTTCGCCCAACGTACGGAACGCGCCCATCCCCTGCGTGGTTGGCGCGTGAAACATGCGTGCAGCCCCAGCGCCCACCCCTACGCCGACCAGCGCGCCGATAATGAGCGATTTAATTAGTATTATCAGGAACATAACTATGCCTTTTTAATAAAAATCAGCGTTTCGCGACGAAATCCACCCTGTCGAGATTGATGGCGGTCACGTTGACGGTCACATCCAGCTCCACGCTGTAAGTGCGTCGTTCCCGGCGCAAAAAGAAAAACAGAAAGGCCTCTTTACGCACCGACTCATGCGCCTGAACAATCCGCACATCCTGTGGCTCAATACGCAGTAAGATATACGGCGACTCTCTCATCACCGCCGACTGAACATGGTTCAGCGCATCGGCAAAGGCGCGTGCTTTGGCGTCGCCCTTGCCTTTTACTCTCACCGTGGTGGTGAATTGCTCTTTCATCATCAGGCGCCGTATTTCTTTTGCCACGCCTGCACCAGGCGCTCGCCGAGCTCTTCTTTATCCATAAAGCCGAAACCCAACACGTTGCAGCCTTCATTGATAGCGGTGACGCCTTCATCCACTGACCGCATTCCATATTTGGCTTTGTAGCCATGCTTGTTTTGCGCGGTGATAGCGCCCGCGCCGCCGCTGCCGCAAAATGAAATGCCGAAGGTGGCGTTTTCCGCTTTCATCACATCGCCCAGCTTCATGTCTGCCGCGACGCCCGGTACGACGACCGCGCGACCGCCCGCTTTTTCCACGCCTGCCGCCACTTTCTGGCCTTTACCCAGGCGATCGCCAATCACGACGGTAATCTGTTCCATTTTTTGCTCCTTAGAGGTTGTCTTTCGCGACTTCAAAATGCACCGATAATAGCCAGGCTTCTTCGTCAGGAAGGTTGCCAAACACCGCCACGATTTCGCGGGCGAGCGCCATTGATTCGGCTGAGATTTCATCAAACAAGCTGGCATCGACTTCCGGTAAAGGCTCGCCGGTAATTGACCGGTGCGCCATCGCGCGAACGTGCGAGGTCAGCATTTGCGTCTGTACCGCATTGGGGACAATGTGATGTCGCCCCAGCAGGCCATCCACCTGCGTTAACACCTGTTCAGCCAGTTCGTTAATTCGCTCACCGGCATCGTGTTTTACTGCTCCGTTATCCACGCGTCTCACCCCATTAATGGCAATGAGATAAAACTAGCGGTAAGGGTTAAAAGTTTGTAGCGAGTTATTTTCCACCTCGAAGTGGAAACGCGAGTGGGATAGGTGATCTGCGCCACAGAAAAAGCGGCATTGATGAATTATCGCCGGGAAAGTGTGAGATCTATCGCGGCATAAAGAGGAAATGGCGAAACAATGACGTTGTCGTATAAAGTGAGAAAGTGTGATGGGTATTACATTTTGCCGGATGGCGACCTGCGGATAAAGCGAAGCCGCCATCCCACAAAAATTAACGATACTTTTTATGATACGTATTGCGGGTGGTTTTTAGCGCTTCCGCCGCCGCTTTCGCTTCTTTAACGTTACCTTCGTTCGCCAGCTTCAGCGCGCCATCAATTTGGCCGACCAGAATGTCAAAACCGTGACGAAAATCCTTCATTTCCGGGCTATCCGGCGCTTTATCTTCCAGCTTTGGCGGCGTAGCTTTTTGAGCATCCAGCGCGGCCGCGCGCATTTTGGTTAATGCCGCTTTCAGCTCAGGGGCACTATCCGTTTTCTCAACAACTTTCAGGTTATCATTGAGAATATCCATATTATCTTCAAGATCGGCAGCAAAAACAGCCGAACCGAATACCAGCGATGACACAGCAAGAATAGCTAACAGGCTTTTACGCATTGCTCACTTCCTTTTTTATTATTAACGATAAGTGTAATACCCTGAATAATTCGAGTTGCAGGCAGCCAACGCGCCTGCAGCCTGAAGTATGACGGGTATTATTGTCCGGCGATTTTCATCTCCGGTAACAATACCGAACCACATTGTATATTACTGCGCGTTTCAATATCATCGCCTACGGTGACAATATTACGCCACATCTCTTTTAAATTACCGGCAATGGTAATTTCACTTACCGGGTACTGGATTTCACCATTTTCAACCCAGAATCCCGCAGCGCCGCGGGAGTAGTCGCCGGTAATACCGCTGACGCCCTGGCCCATCAGTTCCGTCACCACCAGGCCGGTGCCCATCTCTTTTAGCAACTGCTCAAAGTTCAGCCCCTGCCCGGCGATACGCCAGTTATGAATGCCGCCGGCATGACCGGTACTTTTCAGCCCCAGTTTGCGGGCGGAATAGTTGGTCAGCAACCATTGCGTCAGTACGCCATCCTTCACAATGTCCCGGCGCTCCGTACGCACGCCTTCGCTGTCGAACGGTGAAGACGCCAGCCCTTTTAGCAGATGCGGGTGTTCTTCGATGGTTAACCATTCCGGCAGAATTTGTTTGCCCAGCGAGTCGAGCAGAAAAGTGGATTTACGGTATACCGCGCCGCCGGCAATCGCCCCGACCAGATGACCAAATAGCCCTGTCGCCACTTCATTGGCGAAAATGACCGGCGCTTTCATAGTGGAGAGCTTGCGCGGCGACAGGCGGGATAAGGTGCGGCGCGCGCACTCGGCCCCAACCCATTCCGGCGCTTGCAGATCCGCCATTGCCCGACCGATGGTGTAAGCGTAATCACGCTCCATATCGCCGTTCTCTTCGGCGATGACGCAGCTTGAGAGCGAATGGCGCGTGGAGCAATATCCCTGCAACATACCGTGGCTGTTGCCGAACACTTTAATGCCGTAATGGCTGTTAAAGCTACCGCCTTCGGTATTGGTGATGCGTTTATCCGCCTTTAGAGAAGCCTGTTCCGCACGCGCGGCCAGTTCAATGGCTTCGTCTGGCGTAACCTCTGCCGGGTGGAACAAGTCCAGATCCGGCGCGTCAAACGCCAGCAGTTCTTTGTCCGCCACGCCTGCGCACGGGTCCGGCGACGTGTAACGCGCGATATCCAGCGCGGCCTGCACGGTACGGGCAATCGCCTGCGGGCTTAAATCCGTCGAAGAGGCGCTGCCTTTGCGGTTCTGGTGATACACCGTAATGCCCAGCGCGCCGTCGCTATTAAATTCGACATTCTCTACTTCACCATAACGGGTGCTGACGCTAATGCCGGTAGTCTTGCTGACGGCGACTTCCGCCCCATCCGATTTGCCTGAGGCTAACTCCAGCGCTGTCGAAACTGCTTCTTCCAGAATCTTACGCTGCGCTTCAACTTGTGAGATTACTTTCATTGCAAATGCCATAATGTAGAGAGAGTTTCTCTGAAGTCTAACAGAGAACCGTTTTTCAGTGCGCATCTTAACTGGTAACATTAGCCTCTTTTTTTAAGGAGCCTGACATGACAAAGCAGCCCGAAGACTGGCTCGACGACGTTCCCGGTGATGACATCGAAGACGAAGACGATGAAATTATCTGGGTCAGTAAAAGTGAAATTAAACGCGATGCCGAGGAATTAAAACGCCTGGGCGCGGAACTGGTGGATCTGGGGAAAAACGCGCTGGATAAGATCCCGCTGGACGCCGATCTGCGCGACGCCATTGAACTGGCCCAGCGAATCAAAATGGAAGGACGCCGCCGCCAGTTGCAGCTTATCGGAAAAATGCTGCGCCAACGCGACGTTGAACCTATTCGCCAGGCGCTGGACAAGCTGAAGAACCGCCATAATCAGCAGGTGGTGCTGTTTCACAAGCTTGAGCATCTGCGCGATCGTCTGATCGTCGAAGGCGATGACGCGGTAGCCGAAGTACTGGCCCTGTGGCCGCACGCCGATCGTCAACAGCTTCGTTCATTGATCCGCAATGCGAAGAAAGAGAAAGAAGGCAACAAACCGCCGAAATCAGCGCGTCAGATCTTCCAGTATCTGCGCGAGCTGGCGGAAAACGAAGGGTAATTGCCGCAAATGACCGCGCCAGCCTGTGGCGCGGTACAGGCAAATCCACCCGTTTTTAACGTCCGAGTAGCTCCCGCTCGATCCGCTCGCGCGTTTCCACCGCCTGAACACTCATTTTTTCAGGATAACCAAACAGCGACGTGGTGATAATTGCCTCACCGCCCACCTTAAACGTGCGGTTTGCAAAATCCATTTCACGCAGCGCCTGGAATAGCGCGTCAAAATCAACCTCACCTTCTCCCAGCCCGATGTGCTGATGAATCGTCGCATTCACGCCAGGCGGGTTCATGATATAGCGGCAGGGAAGCGTGTGGTTGTGCGTATCGGCCAGCAGAACATGCGAAAGATCGGCCCCGGCATAGTTCAGCATCCTTGCGACGTCGCCCTGCCCTTTATCGTAAAAGAAGCCATGCGGTGCACTGTACAGATAGGTCACGTTATCACTACGCAAAGACTGCACCATGTCGACCGTCTCATCGTTCAGTTCGCAGAAATCCCAGGGGTGAGACTGAATTTCGATTCGAATTCCCTCTCGTTCCACGATCGGCAGCAGTTCCTCCATGGAGCGATACCACATCTCTTCACAAATCTCCGGCTCATCCGGCGTCCCGGAAAGCTCGGTATTAATCACCTGTACGCCCATATCAACGGCAATCTCAATCATCCGCTTCCAGTTGGTTACCGCGGCGCGCCGACGCTCTTCATCGGGGCCGGACCAACGATAAACCACAATAAATGACGAGATTTCCACGCCGTAGTTCTGCAAGGCGCGTTTATATTCCTGCATGGTGTCGCGACCAGCTTTAGGGTGTTTATAAAACGGATTAATACGCGGGTGCGGCGACTGCTCAATATATTTATACCCCCACTCGGAAACCTGCCGTACCATTTGGGTAATGGGTAAATGTTTAATAACATCGACATCAAAAGCAATTTTCATTGTAAATACCACGCTGCGGAAACTGAAAACGGTCACCTGGAAATTAGCTGTATCATTGCAACAGCAATGACACGCTGCGATTAATTTGTTCCTCTATTTCCGCCTCACTCCAGGAAGCCAACTGGGAAGAAAAAGGTTCAAAAGCGTAAATACCGCGATATCCCATATTTTCCAGACGCTGCACCTGCTGGTAATTCTGCATTACATCCTTTTCACTCAGCATAATACGCTGCTCATCAGCCAATGCTTCCGTTGGTCGGGTGTCTTCCACACCGGACAAATGCACCAGCCCGATAGCAGAAATATCAATGCGCGACGCAAACTCCTTTTCGGCCTCTTCGTACAGATGATGATGGAAGGTATCCAGCAAAACCTTAAAGGGGGAACCTGCTTCCCGGATCAGTTGCTGAGCCCAGACGGCAGAACGCAGCGAACTTACGCGGAATCCCAAAGGTTCAACCAGCCCCTGAATATCATACCGGGCAAAGAGATCGCTCAGTCGTTTTATTGCCTCAACCGTAACCTCCGGCGGCACAATCGTTCCATCATTCAGCGGACAAAGAACTAATGCCCGCGCGCCGACTCCCTGCGCGTCTCGTAATAATCCTTCCGTTTTTTTTACTACCTCCTCGGTCAGTTGGTTGAAGGGATAGACCGCATTAATTGTGACAATTTCAAGTCCATACTTTTCTGCCAGGTTACGCACCTGATTATAATTCAAGTCATCAGTAACGCTGCCGCTTGGCATATCATTACGCAATTCCACTTTATTAAACTCAAGACGTTTAACCAGTCGAAAGAATGCTTCTATACTTAGACCCGGTGCAATTTTCCGGTTAATACAAAACCGTGTTTTTTCGATATTCATTATTTTCTCCCTGAACGTATATGAGTGGGTAAATAACCGTAATCCGTTAGTACAATTTAACGTAGGGTGAAAAAACCGGCTTTATCAATCTTGATAAAAACCGGTTTAATTTAGTGATGAACATCACAGGCTATAAGGGATTTTTGAAGAATATTTGAAGCTATTTCTCGCCAGGCACTTTAAGAAACTGCACCAGGATGCCGCTGAATAAATAGAGCCCCGCCATAGTATACATCACCACGCCGGTGCCGAACCCTGCCAGAACGGAGACCAGCGCTGGCCCAACGAAATTCCCCAGGCCGGAGCCAAAGTTCACGGCCGAGTTCGCCGCCCCCTTCTTATCCGGCGCCATCATCGGCACCAGCGGCGTCATTGGCACAAAGCCAGCCAGCCCGGCTCCCCACAAACACATCGCCAGCATAAAGGCGACATAGTTATGCCCCCATATCATCGGCACCCAGTAAACAATCAGCGTAGCGACACCGGTCAGGATGCTGCCAAAAATCTGGATGGTTCGGCGAAAACCAATTTTATCGCCCATCCAGCCAAAGATAATGTTGAAGACCTGGTTAGAGATAAAGGTAATCCCCCAAATACTCGCCCATTCCTCAAGCGTAAAGTGCTTATCCAGCAGAAACAGAGGTAATACGACAACAAAACCATAGGTGCCAAGACCGTTAATAGTTTTGACAATCACCGCCAGACCGATCCGTGGCCGTTCATACATAATGGAGATACCCGCAGATAACTCTTTGAAGACCGGCGTCGTTCGCGGTTTCAGAATGAATTCATTGCGTTCCAGCACCAGCATGAAGAGAACCCCCAGCAGCGCAACGCCCATCCCGGCCCACATCACGTTGATATGCCCCAACTCAGGAATTAACGACGCCGCCACCACCGGCCCAATGATGGTAAAACCAAGGTTATAGACCACCCAAAATAGCGAGGTGCCGATCCCTTGCTGGTGATTATCCAACTGGATGGTCAGGCGTACCAGGAAGGAGTAACAGACCAGCGGATACCCCACGCCACGCAGCATATAGGTAACAAGAATTGCGCCAAAATCATGGCTGGGTAGCGCAAAGTTCAGAAACGCGACGGAAGCCAGAAGATAGACGATAAAACCGGTAACCATCACCTTTTTAGGACCAAAAACGTCCACACAGACGCCGGATAGCCAGGAGGTAATCGCGACCACAATCCCATACCCGGCAAAAATCTGCCCGATATGCGCCTGATCAAACCCCTGCGTATTTAACCAGGCAGATAACCAGCTGTTCTCAATACAGCCGCCCAACATAAATAAAAATGTTCCCAGGTAGCTCCAGATAAACTTACCTGGTTTTATATAAAATGTCTGGGGCAGCGTTGCCTGCATTTCTTTCATTTTATTACCCTCGGTATAGAAAAGCTCTCACACTTTTCAGTGCGAGAGTTTCTTCATTATTAATAGATGCAGTTAAAGATAAATATCGCTTGTTATTTTCACCGGCAGCCCGCTTTTTAATGATTGCTGCGCGGCAATAGCGATACGCTGGGCCAATAATGCGTCTTCGCCGGTACAGACAACCGGCGTATGATGCAGGACTGAATCAATAAAGTGTAATATTTCCGTTCGGTAAGCTTCGCGATAACGGACCGTGAAATCAGGAAGGGGATTTTTCATTATGCAGTGCTGGCTGTTGAAAACTTTCACCGTCGACTCACTAACGTTATCCGCATACGCCATCCCTTCTGAGCCAAAAACCTCCACCCGTTGGTCATAGCCATATACCGCCCGACGGCTGTTATCAATGAGCGCGTAGCCGCCGTTTCTGAAAGTCAGCATCACCGCAAGCGTATCAACATCATCAATATTTTTCAGGCTGGGATCAATCAGCGTATTGCCCTTAACATAGACTTCGCTGACTTCATCCTGCATCATAAAACGAGCCATATCAAAGTCATGCATGGTGAAGTCAAAAATCAGACCGCCAATACGTTTGATCAGATCATGGGGTAGCAGGTCCGGATCGCGGGAGGTGATTTTTATCATCTGGGGCCGACCAATCTTGCCGCTGCGCACCAGCTCAAAGACCTCGTGAAACTGAGGATCAAAACGGCGATTAAAGGCAACCTGCAGCGTCACCCCCTTCTCTTTCACTTTTCTCAGCACCGCCATTGAGGCCTGCTCATCCTCATTCATGCTGAGCGGTTTTTCACAAAAAATGTGCTTCCCCGCCTGCGCTGCCGCCGTGACGATCTCTTCGTGCATATCCGTTGAGGTGAAAATAAAAACTGCCTCTATATCATCACGCTGTAAAAGTTCCTGATAATTTTTATACCCTGAAGTTATATTTACCGAATAAAGCCAATCGCTCATCTCCTCAATAAAATAATCGGCGGCGCAGATAATATCTAATTGAGGCAGTAAATACATATTCTCAACATGCATTTTACCTACCCGACCGAGGCCAATAACACCACATCGAAGCTTTTTCATTCGTACCTCTTAATCTCATGAATAGTAAATTTAAAACCGCAAAAGAAAAGCATCCGTAGTTCTGCGAAAAACGGATCGTTTTATTTTGCCGTTCTGAAAAGCAAACAATGCGTTGACGCTGTATCGTTCAGGTTGCAGAACAATAACCACACTTCTGCAACCTGAACGACGGCAAATTAATCAGTACTGCCGGGCCTGTCCGATATGTTCTTCAAGCATACGCGCTACCGCCTGGATACGTTCGCTACGGGATACCTGCGCCCCACCAACGCGCCACCAGCTCAGGTACTTATGCACCATCGTTTTGGGAAGCACTTTTATGTCTATCAGCGTGCTCACGGTCTGTTTACGAGCATCTTCCAACGCTTCATGCAGTTGTTCAATGGTGGTGACGCGATAGCTTTTACAACCATATCCTTCAGCGATGCGAGCGAAATCGACCGGGATAAACCCGCCTTCCTGACGACCGCTCTCCTGCTGATGGAAACGAAACTCGGTGAAGTAACTGTCCATACCGTGTTCCATTTGCAGATTATTGATACAGCCGTTGGTCATGTTATCGAGCAAAATGACGGTAATCTTTTTCCCCATCTGGACGGAAGTGACCAACTCAGAGTGCAGCATCATGAACGAACCGTCGCCCACGAAGCTGTACACCTCGCGCTCCGGCTGCGCCAGTTTGGCCCCCAATGCGGCATTGACTTCGTAGCCCATACAGGAGTAGCCGTACTCGACGTGGTAATCATTCTCGCCGCGGCTTTGCCAGACACGCTGGAGGTCGCCCGGCAGGCTGCCCGCCGCCGCCACCACCAGCGCGTTTTCCGGCAACATCCGGTTAAGCACACCCAACACGCGCGTCTGGGTCAGCCACGACCGCGTAATCTCATTAAACTCTTCAAACACCTTTTGAGTATCCATATGATCCTCAATTTCAGGTTTGAAGCCCTCTCCGCTATATTCCACAGCATAGACGCGCTCAACTTCCGCCATATATTGCGAGCGGACGCGGTGAATAGTCTCACCCCATTGCGAAGCATAATGCTCCTGGGCCAGCCGTTCGCTAAGCTGCGTCAGGGCGACGCGAGCGTCACCCTGCATCTGTACGCCATCCAGCTTGAAGACATCAAAGCGGCTAACGTTGATATTTAAGTAGCGCACGTCGGGATTCTGGAAGATCCACTTTGAGGAGGTGGTGAAATCGGTATAGCGCGTCCCTACACCGATAATCAGATCGGCCTCCTGCGCCAGCAGATTCGCCGCCAGTGAACCGGTTTCGCCAATCCCGCCGACGTTCAGCGGGTGTGCAGAACTGAGCGCTCCCTTGCCAGCCTGGGTTTCAGCAATCGGCAGATGACAGCGTTCGGCAAATCTCAGCAGCGCCTCTTCAGCCTGCGAGTACTTCACGCCCCCGCCGCAAACGATCAGCGGCCGCTGGTGGCGGCGAATCAGCGCAACCGCCTCGTTCAGCATCGGCTCCGTCGGCGCGTGACGCTCAAGACGATAGACCCGGCGAGCGAAAAAATAATCCGGATAATCCCAGGCTTCACCCTGCACATCCTGTGGCAGGCAAAGCGTCACGGCCCCCGTATCCGCCGGATCGGTTAACACCCGCATCGCGCTGATACAGGCGCTCATTAGCTGTTCCGGACGCGTAATGCGATCCCAGTAGCGGCTAACTGCACGGAAAGCGTCATTGGTGCTCAGCGTCAGATCGTGTTCTTGTTCAACCTGTTGCAAAACCGGGTCGGGTTGACGCGATGCGTACACATCGCCCGGCAGCAAAAGCAGTGGAATACGGTTAGCCGTCGCGGTCGCCGCTGCGGTGATCATATTGGCGGCCCCTGGCCCCACTGAGGAGGTGCAGGCATAAATCTGATGGCGACGCATCTGGCGGGCAAACCCCGTCGCGATATGCGCCATTCCCTGTTCGTTACGCCCTTGATGAACGCTAAGTTGGCCACAGTCCTCTTCCAGCGCTTGCCCCAATCCGACGACGTTCCCGTGGCCAAAAATGGCGAAAATCCCTTTTACAAATTTGATTTCGCTGCCGTCTACGTCGATGTACTGATTATCAAGAAAGCGCACCAAAGCCTGCGCCATGGTCAACCTGATTGTTTTCATGTACCCCACCTGCTTTTATCAACCGTTCGGCTGTCGTTGCCTGCTTATGCATCGCTTCAGCCCCAAAAACACAGAGACTTATCATAGGATCAAAATTTCCGTTCTCACAATTATATGGAATTTATATTTCATTTATGGGAAGGAGATCAAAAAACGGTTAAAAAATTTCGCCATTTAGGCGTATTTTTCATGAAAATGAAATTTATCTTCCATGTGCTTTTAAAAGAAATAACACATTAATAATCAATCAATTAAAACAAAAAACACAACAAAAAACGATCATACGCGTTGCCCGGAAATACCATTTCTGTGATCTTGTTCAAACAATAAATGAAAACATTATTTCCATTTTTATTGAAAATGAAATCACCAAACCTTAGTATGGGCAAAAATAACACCGTCTTCTGTTAGGGGATATGTCAATGAATAAAGCAGTCAGTAGTGAGCAAAAGCCGCTGGACGTTATCTGTCTGGGACGAGTCGCCGTTGATTTGTATGGTCAACAAATCGGGTCGCGGCTGGAGGATATGACGACTTTCGCTAAATATTTAGGGGGATCGTCAGGCAATGTTGCCTACGGCACGGCCATTCAGGGATTACGTTCCGCTATGCTGGCCCGCGTCGGCGATGAGCATATGGGACGTTTCGTTCGTGAAGAATTAAACCGCGTTGGTGTGGATACGCAGTGCCTGCTGTCGGATCGCGATCGTCTGACCGCGCTGGTGATCCTCGGCATTAAAGATCAGGACACCTTTCCTCTGATCTTCTACCGCGATAACTGCGCGGACATGGCGCTAACACCCGAGGATATCCGCGAAGATTACATCGCTTCTTCACGCGCATTAGCCGTCACCGGTACCCATCTTTCTCACCCCAATACGCGCGCCGCCGTTCTTAAAGCGCTGGAGTATGCGCAAAAACACGGGCTGCGGCGGGCACTGGATATCGACTATCGCCCCGTGCTGTGGGGTCTGACGTCGCTAGGAGACGGTGAAACACGTTTCATCGCCTCATCACAGGTTACCGAACAGCTCCAGCAGGTATTGCGCCATTTCGATCTGATCGTTGGGACCGAAGAAGAATTCCATATCGCCGGCGGCAGTACCGACACGCTGACCGCCCTGCGGCGCGTCCGTCAGTTGACCCAGGCCGTACTGGTGTGCAAACGCGGCGCGCTGGGCTGCTCAGTCTTTGAAGGCAACATCGCCGATGACTGGTCGCAGGTGAAGATACATAGCGGCGTTCGTGTAGACGTTCTGAACGTGCTGGGCGCGGGCGATGCCTTTATGTCAGGACTGCTGCGGGGATACCTGAACGATGAAAGCTGGGAGCAAGCCTGCCGTTATGCAAACGCCTGCGGCGCGTTAGTGGTATCGCGCCACGGTTGTGCCCCCGCCATGCCAACCAAAAAAGAGCTGGACAACTACCTCGCGCGTGAACAATCCATCACCCGGCCAGACAAAGACCCGCGGCTGAATCACCTTCATCGGGTCACAACCCGTAAACAGCACTGGCCGGAGCTGTGCGTATTCGCCTTTGACCATCGCAAGCAACTGGTGGATATCGCAAATGAAGTCGGCGCCAGTGAATCCGCGATCCCTCCCCTGAAGATGCTACTGCTGGAAGGGGCACGTCAGGCGGCGCTTGAGGCCGGTTTACAGAATAATAGCGGCATCCTTGCCGATACCACCTTTGGTCAGCAGGCGCTTAACGACGTGACCGGCCAGGGATGGTGGATTGGCCGACCGGTTGAGATGCCCGGTTCGTATCCGCTGAAGCTGGAACATGGCGATATTGGCTCTCAGCTTGTCAGCTGGCCGCAAGAGCACGTCGTGAAATGTCTGGTCTTCTATCATCCACTCGATGCAGAGTCGGTACGTCTTGAACAAGAGGCGCTCATTGACGAGGTTTACCGCGCCTGCTGCCAGTCTGGTCACGATCTGCTGCTGGAAGTCATCTTGCCGCGCGATGCGGCAGACCAAAATGAGCAATACTATCCTCAGATTGTGGAACGTTTTTATCAACTGGGGATCCTCCCGGACTGGTGGAAACTGCCGCCGTTAAGCCCAGATCGTTGGCGAGAAATCAGCCAGCATATTGAGCATTATGACCCTGAATGTCGCGGTATATTGATACTTGGCCTGGACGCACCGGAAAGCGAGTTGAAGTCAGGATTCGCCGCAGCAGCGGATATGCCCTGGGTGAAAGGTTTCGCCGTCGGCCGGACCATCTTTGGCGAACCGTCACGCCAGTGGTTAGGCGGCCAGCTTAACGATGAACAGCTCATCGCAACGGTGAAACAAAAATACCGCATGCTTATCGACTACTGGCGCGAATACCGCCCGGCACGTTAATGCCTGCCTCATCACGCCCCGTGTCTGCATCGGGCAAGGGGCGTGTTCAAGGACGATTCCATGCCAGCTCTCACACAACATTCCACATCGATCACGCTGTTTCGCATCAGCGCCGCGATGTTTCTCAACTATCTGACTATTGGCATCCCGTTAGTCATGCTGCCGCTGTACGTTCAGCAGCAGTTGCATCTGAGCGATCTGTTGATCGGTATCGCGGTAGGCAGCCAATTTATCGCCACCTTGCTTACCCGGGGCGCCGCGGGTCGAAAAGCCGACACGTCAGGCGGACGTCGGACGGTTATCACCGGTCAGTTCTACTGCGCCGCATCAGGTCTGCTGATGCTGGTCAGTCTAATCGCTCACCCGGTTCCGCTGCTCGCATGGGCCATACTGATTGTTGGTCGTGTGCTGCTGGGCATCGGTGAAAGTTTCATTTTGACCGGTAATTTAACCTGGGGGATGTGGCTGGCGGGCTCGACCCACGCGGGTCAGGTTATTTCCTGGAACGGCATGGCGACCTACGGTGCGCTGGCTATCGGCGCGCCGCTGGGGCTGTCGCTTTACGCCAGGGCCGGCCTGGCGCTTCCGGCGCTCCTCGTCGTGCTGTTGCCGATCATCGCCAGCGGAGTCATCTATGGCATTCCGGGGAATATCCCAACAGCCCGTCCCCGCGTGCCAGTGCTACGGGTCGTCGGCCTGGTGTGGCGGCCCGGAACAGGGCTTGTGCTCCAGGGTATTGGTTTTGCCACCCTTAGCGCATTTACCGCCCTCTGGTTCAACGAGCGTCACTGGGATAACACCGGTTTTGCGATGACGCTGTTTGGCATTGCGTTTATCGCTGTCCGCTTTTTCTGCGCCAAATTTCCCGACCGTTACGGCGGCGCCACGGTCGCAACCTTTTCACTACTGGTAGAGGGGACCGGACTGGCGGTAATGTGGGCCGCTCCGTCAGCAGGCGCTGCGCTGATTGGCGCGGCGATTACCGGCTGCGGCTGTTCGCTGATGTTCCCATCGCTGGGCGTAGAGGTTGTGCGCAGAGTGCCACCGGAGATTCGTGGTACGGCCCTCGGCGTCTGGTCAGCGTTTCAGGATCTGGCCTACGGATTTACCGGACCAATAGCGGGCCTGCTGACGCCGTTTATCGGCTATCAGCAGGTCTTTCTTCTGGCCGCGGCCTGCGCGCTGCTGGGCGCGGCGGTTGTCCATCTCCTGCTGCGGCAACATTAAGCTGTTAAGAAGGGGCGAGTCTTTTCCGCCCCTATCGCAAAGACTTCGCTGGCCGCCATCTGCCAGTAGCCAAGGTTAAACAGTTCCAGCGAACAGATCCCCTCATAGCCCTTCTGCACTAGCTCATGCGTGATCTCATGCAGTGGGATCACGCCGTTGCCAGGAAACAGACGATGGCAATGCTCCAGCGTTGCCAGCGGCAAATTATCGGCGTCATCAATATGGTAAACGAAGATCTTTTCCACAGGGATCTGGCGAAGCGTGGTCAGATCCCGCCATTGATCGTGCAGGTAAAGATTAAAGGCATCGATGACCAGCCCGACGTTACTGCGATCGACCGCATCTACGATCTCCATCGCCATGGCAAGACTGCGCACACAGCATCCTGCGGAACCGATCGGCTCAAAGGCCAGCCGCATCTGGCTTTCTTCCGCCACTGCCGCCATCTCGCGCAGACGCTTCACTGAATCTTTCACCGTTTCCCCTGGCGGAAAATTTCCCCCCTGACGAATGGTGGGCACCACAACCAGACAATCCCCCCCCACCACTGAGCCAGCATGGCAGGCGAAAGCCAACTGCCGCCGTTTCTCCGCCCAGCTTTCGCTATCACAAAACGTAATGTCTTCCAGCGAATTGTAGCCCCAGGGCTTAAGGTGGCCGACGGCAAAAATGTCTGCCAGCTCGCTTAACGTATGTTTCTGTAACCACTCCTGCAACATATCCAGACGGATTTCGATGTAGTCATAGCCAAAACGTTCCGCCAACACAACATCCTGTGCCAGCGTGGAGTTTCGCATACAGGTCGCTTCATTAAATCCCAGCTTCATCATTCAGATCGACTCCTGCCGCCATAGCAACGTACTGGCGCCTGACGGCGGCAGCGTTAACGCGATCTCTTTATCGCCATCCAGCACCCGACAACGCCTTTCCTGGACATCGCGGTTATACACCACCAGCACACGCTCGCCGTCGGGATTCACAAATCCCACCTCTTCCAGAAGATTATCGTAACTTGAAGAAAGCATGACCCTCGCCCCCGGACGCACATAGCGGCAGAAGTGGCCAATACCATACCAGGAGTGGTTACGCCGCAGCACGTCGTTTTGCGCATCGTATTGAATGGGCGCTTCACACAGATTACCCTGATGATTCGGCCCACCCTCACTGTTCAACAGCAGATTCCAGTCGATAAACCCGCTACAACCCGATTTGAAATTACCAATCATGTCATGGAGATAGGTATGCCAGTGGCGAATCTGGCTACCGGCATCGCTCTCCATTGGCACACAGCCTTCGGAAAACAGGAGTTTTTTATCCGGCAGGCACTGGGCCAGATACTGTATTTGCGAAAAATGGTCGCCGGTATACCAGTGGAATGCCAGCCCGTTAATTCCCTTATAATTAGCTTCGTCAGCAAAGGCGAGTTCAGCCCAGTCTACCAGGCCATCTTTATCGTGATCCCAGATATAGATCTCCATCTCATCCATACCCTGCCGGGCGAGGCGCGGACGCAGATACTGCACGGCAAAGGCTGTCTCCTCTTCCACGCTATACAGACAGGAGTCCCAGGTTTTTACCGCCACCGGCTCATTCTGCACGGAGAGCGCCTGCACATTAATGCCGTGGCGGCGGTATTCCAGCAGGTAGTTGATAATGATATCGGCCCAGTCGGCGTAGCATTCGCGCCGCAGCTTGCCGCCACCGTTCATATCGTTATTAGTTTTCATAAACGCCGGCGGACTCCACGGCGAAGCCATCAGCTTCATGTGTGGATTTAACCGCAACGCCCCGGAAATCAGCGGTATTAAATGCGCTTCATCGCGGGAAAAGGAGAGCCGTCCCTGCAGCAGGTCAGCGCTGGAATCGACATACGCGTAATTGCCCAGGGAAAAATCACAGCTCTGAATTGGCATTCGCGCCAGAGTGTAATTATGTTCCTGAGCAGAAAAATAAAGGGAAAGAAATTGCGCCTTCGTCTTTTCGCTCATGCTGTTGAATACCACGCCCGCACCTTCGGTAAAGCTGCCGCCGAATCCGTCAATCTGCTGTAACGTGTGGCGCGGTAAGACGCTGATTAATTCACTGCAATCACGCTGACGATGCGAAAAAGAGACCGCACGCTCAACAAGGAATTGCTGACGATACGGATCGGAAGAGATGAGTCTGCCTTTCATAGGGAAGTTCCGGATAAAAGAAGATAATAAATTGTGATATGCCGGATAGGACGCTTAAGCATCGCTATCCGGCAGAAGGTTTTAATACGCGGAAGGTTTATTTGTAGAAATCAGGTTTTGAGGGTAATTCAACAATCTCGGTACTCCCTGTTTCCTGAGACTTCACGCAGGCATCAGCGGTAACCGCAGCCAGATAACCATCCCATGACGTTGGGCCTGCCGGCGGCAATCCTGCGTTCAGGCGATCGAAGAAATCCTGGAACTCAATGTCGTAGGCATCAATAAAGCGCTGTTTCCAGTCAACCAGGATGTCGGTGCTATACTTCGCCGCTTTCCGTACCGCGGCGCTGGCGACGGTTGGCAGCTCCGCCATTCCTTTCTCGCCGGTAACATCGCAGTGAATGTCATAGCCATACTGGCAGTTCACAAACACTTCAACCACAATATTGATGCCGGAGGTGGTTTCCATTACAACCAGCTGCGGATCACGCAGAGTGGTCACCAGGCTGGACTGACGCGGGAAGTAAACCTTAACGGTTTTATAATCTTCGTTAAGCAGCCAGTGCATAACGTCAATTTCATGAATCAATGTTTCATAAATAGCCTGTGGCGTTTTGTATTCTGGCACCGTGCTGGCATTGTAATGACGTCCATGAACCATTAATGGCTGACCGATTTCGCCGCTGTCGATAATATTTTTCAGCTGAACGTAACCTTTGTCGTAGCGGCGCATAAAACCAATCTGCACCATGCGCTTACCATTTTTCTGCTCTGCTTCAATCACACGCTGACAATCCGCAGCCGTCACCGCTAACGGTTTTTCGCAGAAAACATATTTGTTAGCATTTAGCGCGGCAACGGCCACATCGGCATGCGCCTCATTTGATGCGGTAATGATGACCACTTCAACGTCTTTATCATTAATCAGATCGTGATAGTCATTATAATCTTTGGCTTCGATCGCATACTTATCCAGCGCCGCCTGCGCCCTACCCGCGACGATATCACATACGGCAACAACCTCTACACCCGACACGGTGTTGGCCAGACGTCTTAAGTGATCGGAGCCGATCATGCCGATACCTACAATACCTGCTTTTAAAGTCATTTTCTGTTTCCTTTTCAATTAAAGATAATTTTTCAGTAACTCATCAATATGCTTTTTACCTTTTTGCGCATATTCCAATGGGTTATATTTCTTAGGATCCTGCTCGGCCTCAACAACAATCCAGCCAGCATATTGATGCCCGACCAGATAAGCTAATACGGATTTAAAATCAATATTTCCATCGCCGGGGACGGTAAACACACCATCAAGGAAAGAATTGAGGAATGATTTCTTCGCGAGGCGACATGCTTTGAGTTTTTCATTACGCACATCTTTAAAATGAACGTGTTTAATACGATCAAAATGTTTACTCAGTAGCGGCATGACATCGCCGTCAGAAACATATATATGCCCGGTATCAAACAGCAGATGTACAAATTGCGGATCGGTATTCTCCATGAGTCGATCCACTTCCGGCAGAGTCTGCACACCGGTACCCATATGATGATGGAAAGCGAGCTTCAGCCCGTGCGCATTGGCAATTTTCCCAAGCGCATTAAGTCCTTCGCATAAAAGCTGCCATTCGCTGTCGCTGAAGTTAGGCTTCTCTGTATAAACGCACTTATCGATAATGCCTTGAATACTATAAGTTTGTTCAGAAACAACGGCGACATATGCATGTATTGCCTGCAAATAAGCACAATGCTGTTCAAAAGCATTCATCGCAGATGCAATACCATCGCGAATAATAAAGGAAGAAAACCACTGGCCTGGTATTTCCAGTCCGCGAAGCATTAACTCTTTATTTAACTCAGCAGGATCCTGCGGATAACAACCGCCAACTTCCGTCCCGGAAAAACCGGTGAGCGCGGCATCACTAAGTATTTGTTTATATGTATTTTCTTTACCAATCTCAGGAATATCATCATTGCGCCAACCGATAGGCGCAATCCCCAACTTAATGCTCTTTTTTACATTGTACATATTGCTGGCTCCCACTTAATGAAACGCTTTTACTGCATACCGCGATGCAAATTAACCTTTGATGGACAACATATTACTTTTTGTAGCCTGAAAAACTTTATCTATCCTGGTTGAAGAAGTGGGATAAATGCGTCAGGTATCACAAAAAAATCATCACTCTTTAATGATATTGCCAGACTTTTCGCGCTATAGATAAACGCATAAAATATACCGACAAATAAAAAATGGCCGCAGTATTGCGACCATTCTCATGACGATTAAATTTTAGCAAGCATTAATATTCAAATAATAAATAATTAGCTTTACGATAGTCCTTGCGATATTGACCGGGCGTTTTCCCTACTTTATTTTTGAAGTAATTCTGAAAATGACTAAGGTTGCTAAAGCCAACACGATAAGCAATAGAGGTGATCTTTTCGCGCCCGCCTTCATCCGTGGTTAGTAACGATTGCGCCTCCCCCAGCCTACGTTTTATCAGGTAATCCATCGGTGAATAACCATAGCGGCGTTTAAATTCATGGGAAACATAATAAGGACTGACATTAAATTTCGTCGCCAGCGTATCCAGCCGAATTGGCTCATAGAAATTGCGATCAATATAGGATTTTATTGAATCAAGTAAATTTTCATGGCGCTGTATGGCATCGTTACCTGTGCGCAATAAGACATTTCCCTCAATGTATTTGAGTACTACCTGGGTCAATAGCTGCGCCATTGCTGGCCCTTCTACCGCATGCTGATTAATAACGGTAAACACGGAGCTCATCAGTTTTTCCACCGTCGCATAATGGTGATACAGTGGAATAACCGGCACAATATCATCCGGTATTAGCGCATTCTCACGTAGACCCGGACACGAAATATTGTTAATCCCACAACAAATAGTGCCAATTGGCCGCCCGCTTTCCAGATACTCATCATGCACCACCTGGCTGTTATAAATGACCAGGTCGCCTTTACGAACCGGGTAGATGCGATCGCCAATGAAATACTCCCCGTCTCCTTCGGTGATAAGAATCAGTTCAACGGTCTGTGGGTGCATATGCATGAACCGGACAAACGGACCATTGCTCTCACTGACCTGACTCACATACGCCAACTGGGGCTGAGCCTTATTCTCTCGTTCTGAAGGACAGAAGCACAAGCGCATGATTTACCCTCCAATATCCGAAACTGTGGTGCCGAAACACCCCTGAAATTTGAATTTTTATACCACACCAAATGAAACAAAAATGCTATATAGATCATAATTTTTTCCAAATCTTTCCTCGTCACAACAGACAACCATTGATACCACAACAAATAAAAACAATAAAAATCAATAAGTTAATTAGATTTTTGATTTCTTACTGCACATAACCTCGTATAAAAACCAGTCGTCAAATTTTCAAAATAAAATTTCATAAAAATAAATTTGAAATTTTTAATCCTAAAATTTACATTGAATACGGTATGCGTTTTAGGCTGAAGATAACCAGGCTTTCCTGTGACCGCTCAGTCAGAACGTCGTCAACATCGGTTTAAGAGGATAAAAAAGAGATGGAAACAGTCGGCAATTTTATTCATGGTAAAACGACACTGAGCAGCAGCGGCGAGACGCTACCGGTGACTAATCCGGCCACCGGTAAAGTAATTCGTCAGGTCACCCAGAGCACCCGAGAGGAGATGCTGGCGGCAATTCAAAGCGCACATGAGGCTTTTCCGGCATGGAGTAAAATGACTCCGCTACGCCGGGCACGTATCCTTTTTGAATTCAAAGTATTACTGGAAAAGCATCGGGACGAACTGGCGGCGCTGATCGTCAGCGAGCATGGCAAGGTCTGGTCAGATGCGCTTGGCGAGCTGACGCGCGGCATAGAGGTTGTCGAATTTGCCTGCGGGATCCCGCACCTCAGCAAAGGAGAGTACTCCTTTAACGTCGGCTCAGGCGTTGACAGCTTTTCATTAATGCAGCCGCTTGGGGTTGTGGCAGGCATCACACCGTTTAACTTCCCGGCAATGGTGCCTATGTGGATGTTCCCGGTTGCTCTGGCTTGCGGCAATACCTTCGTCCTGAAGCCGCCCGCACTGGTGCCGTCCGCATCGTTACGTATGGCGCAGCTTCTGCAGGAGGCTGGCCTGCCGGACGGCGTGTTTAACGTTGTTCACTGTGGCAATGAGGCGGCTAGCCTGTTGACCAGCGACCCTCGTGTACAGGCCGTCAGCTTTGTCGGTTCCTCCGCCGTCGCGGAACATATCTATACCACCGCCAGCGCCCATGGCAAACGCGTACAGGCCTTCGGGGCCGCCAAAAATCACGCAATCGTCATGCCGGATGCAGACCTGGACGCCACCGTCAACGCCATTATGGGCGGAGCATTTGGTTCCGCGGGCGAACGCTGTATGGCGCTGCCGGTAGTGGTCGCGGTGGGCGATGAAACGGCGGACCGTCTGATCGAACGCCTGAAACCGCTGATTGCGGCGCTACGTATCGGCCCGGGAGAGCTGCGCGGCAAAGATGAAAATGAAATGGGCCCGGTTGTTTCACGTGCTCACCAACAGAAAGTGTTGGGTTACATCGACAAAGGGGTTAGCGAGGGAGCAACTCTGGTCATGGATGGCCGCAACTATAGCGTGGCGGGATATCCTGAAGGCTTTTATGTCGGCGGCACTCTGTTTGATAACGTCACGCCTGAGATGACCATCTGGCGTGAAGAAATTTTTGGCCCGGTTCTCGGAATTGTGCGCGTCCCGGATTATGCCACCGCCATTAGCACGGTAAACTCCCATGAATTCGGCAACGGCAGCGTGATTTTCACCACCAACGGTCACTATGCGCGCGAATTCGCCCAGTCGGTTGAAGCCGGGATGGTCGGTATTAATATTCCAGTTCCGGTTCCGATGGCATTTCACTCTTTTGGCGGCTGGAAGCGCTCGGTGTTTGGCGCCCTGAACGTCCATGGGCCGGATGGCGTGCGCTTCTATACCCGGATGAAAACCGTTACCTCGCGTTGGCCGAACGGACAGCAGATCGTATCGGAGTTCAGTATGCCGACTCTCGGTTAATACGCTTTCAGGAAGGAGAAGATTATGGCCAACTTGCTGAGTACCTGTACCTCTGAGTCGGGAAATATCCAACACATTTCCCCTCAAAATGCAGGCTGGGAGTATGTCGGTTTTGATGTCTGGCAGTTGAAGGCTGGAGAGTCGATAACCCTGCCGTCCGATGAGCGTGAACGCTGTCTGGTGCTGGTTGCCGGGCTGGCCAGCGTTAAGGCCGCCGACAGTTTTTTCTATCGGATTGGTCAGCGCATGAGTCCGTTTGAACGCATTCCGGCTTATTCGGTTTACCTCCCCCATCATACGGAGGCGAAAGTGACAGCCGAAACCGACCTTGAGCTGGCCGTATGCAGCGCGCCGGGATTCGGAGAGCTTCCGGTACGTCTGATCTCGCCACAAGAGGTCGGGGTAGAGCATCGGGGAAAAGGGCGCAATCAGCGCCTGGTGCATAACATCCTTCCTGATAGCCAGCTCGCCGACAGCCTGCTAGTCGTTGAAGTGTACACTAATGAAGGCGATACCAGCTCCTGGCCCGCGCACAAGCACGATACGGCAGTTGAAGGCCAGGAGACCTATCTGGAAGAGACGTACTATCACCGTTTCAATCCACCTCAGGGATTCTGCTTACAGCGCGTCTACACCGACGATCGCAGCCTGGATGAATGTATGGCGGTCTATAACCGGGATGTAGTGAAAGTACCTAAGGGCTACCACCCGGTTGCCACCATCGCGGGTTACGATAACTACTATCTGAACGTGATGGCCGGCCCGCTACGAAAATGGCGTTTCACCTGGGAAGAGAACCACGCGTGGATTAACTCACCAGACTACCCGCGATAACACTTCGTTGAGTGGTACTTTGCCAGCCGTCCTCTGCGGCTGGCTTTTTTATTCAACTCTGCGCCACACACGCTCATAAGATCGCTATCCGCCTTCTCTTAAATTATTTCCCTGTTTTGTATATAGCGTATTTACGGCACGGCCCCCACCAAGAATACGCAATAAAATAATGATGCAGAAGAAGACTTACCCTATTTGCCAATATTATTATGGATCAATTAGTTACGTAGAGGTGGTAAACACTGGGGAGATTTCAACAGGGTATATCCTGTGCGCACTCGCTGGAGGGAGTAAAGGTTGTGTAACCAGCGGAGAATATCTCTGGATATTCTCCGCTAATATTGGAGAGGTATCAGGCTATTACATCGCGACGTTTCCCCTGAATTTCACGCAGCTTGTTCTCGGCCAGCCGTTCAATTTCTGTTAGCGGCACCCCTTTTGTTTCCGGCACATAACGAGAAATAAAGACATAGCAGACCAAATTAAAGACGACAAAAATCCACATCGAGAAAGCGCCGCCGAAGGTCTCCTGCAGCCAGGCGTTATCATTTATGACCGGGAACAACAGTGAGATGAGGAAGTTGGCTATCCACATCAGGCTCACCGCCAGCCCCATCCCAAAACCTTTTATCTTTTCAGGGAAAACCTCAGAAATCAGTACCCATGCGCCAACGCTCCAGCTGACGGCAAACAGCAGCATAAAAAACAGGATGCCAAAGATGGTAATGTAGCCTGTATCGTGGGTGTACAAACCGTATGACGCGATCAACAGGCCGACAATTGAGCCGATGGTACCAATTTTCATAATCGGTATACGGCCATAGCGGTCGAACAGGATCATGCCGATAAAACTGCCCACCACATTACATACCGCGATAAAAATGGTCTGGAACATAACCACTTCGGTACTGCTGTTCTGCAACACCAGCGGCGCATAATAGTTCATTACGTTAACGCCTGTGAACTGTTGCAAAACGGCGATACAGCATCCAACCAACAGAATATAGCGGAGCACCGGCGAGCTTTTCAGGTTGGTGCGTTCTCCCCCGGCGACGTTGTCCTGTGGACGTACGGTTTCTTTCATGCTGTCAAAAATAGCGGCCACATCTGTGGCCGTTAATCCACTGTAGATCCGGGTAAGCACCTTTATCGAACGAGCTTCGCTGCGGTTGTTACGGGCGCACCATGCCGGTGATTCGGGTAGGAAAAGCGTAATCGCTAACATCGCAATGGAGGGTACCACTTGGGCAAAAAGCATAGTCTTCCAGCCCTGGGAAACCAGCACATCAGCAGGCATTCCTTTTGCTATCAGATAGTTGACTATAAACACGATAACCTGGCCAGATACCACGGAGATATTGTAAATGCCCAGCGCTTTGCCGCGAATTTCAGCAGGCGCCAGTTCAGACATATACATGGTGGATGCCGTTCCGGCCATCCCAACCGCAAAACCACACACAATGCGGGAAAGGGAGAAGATCATGAACGATTCACTCATCGCCGCCCCTAAGGAAGAAGCGATAAAAATGATCGCAATGATCAGAAGCGCAGGTTTACGCCCCAGTTTATCGGCAATTTTTCCACCGACCAGCGCGCCGATGATACAACCAATCACGATACTGGAAACGGCCCATCCGGTCTCGGTTGGCGTCAGTTGGTAATACTGCTGTAAAGGCAATACCACCCCGGTAATCACCGCCGTTGAATAACCAAACATCAATCCAGCCAGCGCCGCAATACAACACAGGACGTACACATAGGCCGAATTGTACTTACTTCTCTGAGACATAATCCCTCCCTTGCCTGTTGAGGAAACAACACACCAATGAAATTTTTCATTTTATTTTTGCATTCATTAGAAGAAAAATTCCATGCAAAAGATCACGGAATGGAGATATTCCAGGAAAGAACAAAAAGTACGGCCCCTGACGAATTGAGTTCAGGTACTGTCGCGAAATCAATAAAATCAAGTAACTTCATCAAGATAGAGGAGAGCACTGCGTAAAACGCAGCATCTTAACGATAAAAAACGCCAGGATTATGAAATTCGAAATGTGATACCCATAACAAAACATAAGTTTCATTATTGATCGTTTTGAAATTAAAACATAGGTTGTGAAACGAGAGTTCTCAATAGCTATAAGATCGTCGGCAGCGCTACGGCAATGACCGACATAAGATGAATTTGTCTATTTGTTCACTAAATTCAAACAGATAGATGAAGTTTATTCTGGAGATAATCTACCTATGTCCACATCAGATAGTTGTTATAATACGGGTTACATATTACGCATCTGCGCGATTGCCGCACTGGGCGGAATATTATTTGGCTACGATACTGCTGTTATTTCAGGTGCGATTGGTTCACTGACCAGCTACTTTCATCTATCTCCTGCTGAGACCGGCTGGGCGGTTTCCTGCGTTGTGGTGGGGTGCGTTATTGGTTCGTTTAGCGCCGGATATTTATCCAAACGTTTTGGACGCAAGAAATCATTGATGGTTTCAGCGCTGTTATTCACTATTTCCGCAGTGGGCACCTCCCTCTCCTACACGTTCACCCATTTTGTGATTTATCGCATTATCGGTGGACTGGCAGTCGGCCTGGCGGCAACAGTATCACCGATGTATATGTCTGAAGTCTCACCGAAAAACATGCGCGGCAGAGCATTAAGTATGCAGCAGTTCGCTATCGTTTTCGGTCAGATTCTGATCTTCTACGTTAACTACAAAATAGCATCGATTGCAGCGGATACCTGGCTCATTGAACTTGGCTGGCGCTATATGTTTGCTGCGGGTATTATTCCCTGCATTTTGTTCTGTATTTTAGTCTTTTTAATCCCGGAATCTCCCCGCTGGATGATGATGATTGGTCGCGAGGAGGAGACGCTAAAAATACTGACCAAAATATCCAACGAAGAACATGCCAGACATCTTCTTGCCGATATAAAAACCTCACTGCAAAACGACCAACTAAACGCCCATCAAAAACTCAATTACCGCGACGGGAACGTGCGTTTCATCCTGATCCTGGGCTGCATGATCGCTATGCTGCAACAGGTAACAGGGGTTAACGTCATGATGTATTACGCGCCAATCGTCCTGAAGGATGTGACCGGTAGCGCCCAGGAGGCCCTGTTCCAGACAATCTGGATCGGCGTGATTCAGCTTATCGGTTCCATTATTGGCGCAATGATTATGGATAAGATGGGGCGTTTGTCGCTGATGCGTAAAGGCACTATTGGCAGCATCATCGGCTTGTTGCTCACCTCATGGGCGCTGTACAGCCAGGCAACCGGTTATTTTGCGCTATTCGGTATGCTGTTCTTTATGATTTTCTACGCGCTTTCCTGGGGCGTGGGCGCATGGGTGCTTATTTCTGAAATATTCCCTAACCGGATGAGGTCGCAGGGAATGAGTATTTCGGTCGGATTTATGTGGATGGCAAACTTTTTAGTTTCGCAATTCTTCCCGATGATTAATGAAAACCCGTATTTACTTTCGCATTTCCACGGCGCATTTCCAATGTGGATATTCGCCATCTGCTGCATCTTCAGTTACTTCTTTATCTGCCGTTACCTGCCGGAAACAAAAGGCATTTCGCTGGAGAAAATGGAGAGCGTAGTGTTAGCAAAACGCAGAAAAAAACTGCAGCCAATTCAAACCGAACGTTATTCTGATTAAGTTTCACCACAATGCCGATGATCGCTAAATACGATCATCGGCTTGTTTTTTTACTCCGTCGCCAGCGCCAGTGAAACCGCTAACGTTTGCGCCAGACACATGGACGCGACCTGAGAACGGAAACCATCGACCTGCGCTTCACGTACCACAAAACAGACTTCACTGAACGCTGCCAGCGGGCTGACCTGGCTATCGGTTATCGCAATATGGTGCGCACCGCGTTTCGCGCCAAGCTCGACTAATTCCACCACTTCCTGCGCGTAAGGCGAGTAGCTGATGGCAATAACAACATCGTCGGGGCTGACCATACTTAGCTGTTCAGAGAACATTCCGCCAATACCGTCAATTAAAAATGCCCGTCTCTCCAGATGACGCAATGCGTAGGTTAAATAACTGGCCACGCTAAACGAACGACGTAATCCAATCACATAAATATTGTCGGCTTTCGCTAACAGATTTACCGCCGCATCCAACTGCTCATTTTTAATCTGCACCGGTAATTGTTGTAATACCTGTGAATTCACCATTGAAAATAGCTTCAGAATTTCACCCGGCTTTTCCGGGGTAGGTTCCCCTTCATCCGCATTTTTCTGTCTGAACAGACGCGCCCGCTCGGTATAGCTTACTGTTTCCTCCATCAGGTGCTGGCGAAATACCTGTTTCATTTCATTAAATCCGCTAAAACCAAACGCATTAGCAAAACGAATCAGTGTCGAAGGGGGAACATCGGCATGTTGCGCGATGGAAGCGACCGTGTCAAAAGCAACGCTATTACTGTTATCCAGAATATACTGAGCAACTTGTTTAAGACGTTTGCTAAGGCTGTCATAGCGACTGCGGATATCATCCTGCAGTAAGGAAAGTTGAGTTTGATGTTTAGACATGCATGATACTCTAATAGAACGAAAATTTCGTAAATAACCATATTAGCACAAATGAACTGAACATACAGTTAACAACATTCAAATTGCGCTGTGGTTACCTTCAGTACAGAATTTGCTGGCGGGCTGGGTTCTGAGCAATCTGAATCTGACCGCATAAATGCGACAGGATCAGCATTGTTATGACTGGACGATGCCCGCAGCCAGGCGGCATCGCAAACGTTGAAAGGCAGAAGATGACGTTTATAAATCACGAAACCTTCATCTGTTATTGCGAACTGGCTCTTTTCGTCCCGCATACGGCAACTGGCGGAACACTCTTAGTGTATTACACTGATTACTTTAAGGATATGCGTCTACTCTTTTTCAATACTGAGCGGCAAATGATTTTTTCAGTATTGCTTTAACGTCTCCCGGCGAGCGGAATGCGCTTTCGATGGCAAGATGCCCCCATATAAAACAGCCAGCCACAAAGCTGGCTGACCGCATAGTCATTTAATACGCTGTTACGTTCTGAGCTTTTTTCGCCAGCCCATCCAGCAATTTCTGATGGATGCCGCCGAAACCGCCGTTGCTCATCACCAGGATGTGATCGCCAGGCTGTGCGGTTTTCACCACCATTTCCGCCAGCGTATCGACATCTCCACTCCAGTGAGCAGGCTGTACGCAGGCGTCCGCCACTTCTGAAACCTGCCACGGAATATGCGGCGGCTGCAGCAGGAACACTTCATCCGCACGCCCTAACGACGGCGCCAGGTCATCCTTGCATAACCCCATCTTCATCGTGTTAGAACGCGGCTCCAGTACCGCGATAATGCGCGCGGTGCCGCCCACTTTACCGCGCAGCGCCGCCAGCGTGGCCAGAATTGCCGTCGGATGGTGAGCAAAATCGTCATACACCGTCACGCCGTTCGCTTCGCCGCGTAGCTCCAGACGGCGGCGGGCGTTAATAAATGACCCCAGCGCGCTGGCCGCTTCAGCGGGCGCGACGCCCACGTGGCGCGCGGCGGCAATCGCCATCAGCCCGTTGTGCATGTTATGTTCGCCGACCAGGCCCCATTTCACATCGCCGACTTTTTCGCCGTCCAGCCACACTTCCCACTCGGAAGCATCCGTAGTCAGCTTCTTCGCCTGCCAGTGTCCCTGCTCGCCCACCAGCTCTTGCTCGCTCCAGCAGCCCAGCGCCATGGTCTGTTTCAGGTTGATGTCGTTTTCCGGCCAGATGATGCGCCCCTGCCCCGGCACGATGCGCACCAGATGGTGGAACTGCTTCTGGATCGCTTTCAGATCGTCGAAGATGTCGGCATGATCAAACTCAAGGTTGTTGAGGATCAGCGTCCGCGGGCAGTAATGCACAAATTTAGAACGTTTATCAAAGAACGCGCAGTCGTACTCATCCGCTTCGATAACAAAGAACGGGCTCTCGCCCAGGCGCGCGGAAACCTCAAAGTTGCCCGGTACGCCGCCAATCACAAAGCCCGGTTTGTACCCGCACGCTTCCAGTATCCAGGTCGCCATGCCTGCGGTCGTGGTTTTGCCGTGGGTACCGGCGACCGCCAGTACCCAGCGGTCGCGCAACACAAAGTCGTGCAGCCACTGTGGACCAGACATAAAGGGAATGTTTTTTTCCAGCACAGCTTCCACGCACGGATTCCCGCGCGTCATCGCATTGCCGATAATCACCAGATCCGGCTGCGGATCGAGCTGGCTGGCGTCATAACCCTGGATCAGATCAATGCCTTGCTTCTCAAGTAAGGTACTCATCGGCGGATACACATTGGCGTCCGAACCCGTTACTTCATGACCAAGCGAGCGAGCCAGCATCGCCAGCCCCCCCATGAAAGTGCCACAAATTCCCAAAATATGAATGCGCATACGTCACTATCCTTTTTTTATCTGCGAGCCATTTTACGCACATGTCTGGCAAGTGAGAAACGCATTTCAGGTAAATCTGTACTTTGCTGGCGCGATTCACCTGAGCGCATCATCTGAAATGTTTGTTAAGATTGTTACGGTCGCTTTACTCCAATCAATTGCAGGGAAAGTGTTATGAAAACGTTAGGTGAATTTATTGTCGAAAAGCAGCACGAGTTCTCTCAGGCTACCGGTGAGCTCACTGCTTTGCTGTCGGCAATAAAATTGGGCGCCAAGATCATCCACCGCGATATCAACAAGGCCGGTCTGGTCGATATCCTGGGTGCCAGCGGTGCTGAGAACGTACAGGGCGAGGTTCAGCAGAAACTCGATCTGTTCGCGAACGAGAAACTGAAAGCTGCACTAAAAGCGCGCGATATTGTAGCGGGCATCGCATCGGAAGAAGAGGACGAAATTGTCGTCTTTGAAGGCTGCGAACACGCGAAATATGTGGTGCTGATGGACCCTCTGGATGGCTCTTCTAACATCGACGTTAACGTCTCTGTCGGTACGATTTTCTCGATTTATCGCCGCGTGACGCCCGTCGGCACGCCGGTCACCGAAGAAGATTTCCTGCAACCCGGCAACAAACAGGTCGCTGCGGGATATGTCGTGTATGGCTCGTCCACCATGCTGGTTTACACCACCGGCTGCGGCGTACACGCTTTCACCTACGATCCGTCGTTGGGCGTGTTCTGTCTGTGCCAGGAACGTATGCGTTTCCCGGAAAAGGGTAAAACCTACTCCATTAACGAAGGCAACTACATTAAGTTCCCGAATGGCGTGAAGAAGTACATCAAATTCTGCCAGGAAGAGGATAGTTCAACAAGTCGCCCTTATACCTCACGTTACATTGGCTCTCTGGTGGCCGATTTCCACCGCAACCTGCTGAAAGGCGGCATCTATCTCTACCCCAGCACCGCCAGCCATCCGCAGGGAAAACTGCGTCTGCTGTATGAGTGCAACCCGATGGCGTTCCTCGCGGAACAGGCCGGCGGCAAAGCAAGCGATGGTAAAGAGCGTATTCTGGATATCATTCCGGAAAGCCTTCACCAGCGCCGCTCGTTCTTCGTCGGCAACCGCCATATGGTTGACGATGTGGAACGCTTTATCCGCGAATACCCGGACGCGTAATCTTTACCACCATGCGGAATAACGCATGAAGCCGCCATTGGGCAATAACATGTCCGATGGCGGCGTTGCCTTATCAGGCCCGTGATTTTCCGGTTCTTAACCTTTGGCGTTCATGCTCCGCAACGACGCGCCAGATGAGGCGGAAACGAAAACAAGCGAAGACTTTCGGCGTGAGTTGGCTATAATACTCGCCACTTGTTTGTCATAAATTCAAAGGAAACAGACATGAGCTTACTCAACGTCCCGGCGGGTAAAGAACTGCCGGAAGATATCTACGTCGTTATCGAGATCCCGGCTAACGCAGATCCGATCAAATACGAAGTTGACAAAGAGAGCGGCGCGCTGTTCGTTGACCGCTTCATGTCCACCGCGATGTTCTATCCGTGCAACTACGGTTACATCAACCATACCCTGTCTCTGGACGGCGACCCGGTAGACGTTCTGGTCCCGACGCCGTACCCGCTGCAGCCAGGCGCCGTCATCCGTTGCCGTCCGGTTGGCGTACTGAAAATGACCGACGAATCCGGTGAAGATGCGAAACTGGTTGCCGTACCGCACACCAAACTGAGCAAAGAGTACGATCACATTAAAGATGTGAACGATCTGCCGGAACTGCTGAAAGCGCAGATCACTCATTTCTTCGAGCATTATAAAGATCTCGAAAAAGGCAAATGGGTGAAAGTTGACGGTTGGGACAACGCCGAAGCGGCTAAAGCGGAAATCGTTGCCTCCTTCGAGCGCGCAGCGAAGAAATAAGTTCGCTTTTACATAAGCGTCAAGATAAAGGCTCTCATAGTAATGAGGGCCTTTTTATTGGCTAATGAATAGAGCACAATTTTTATCATTATTAGTTTAACATTCACGGAATGAATAATACTTTACCTTATTTTTTATTAAAAAGGGTTGAATACGCTCACGGTTTCTCTAAAAAGCTTAAGATAATAATTGTTTTGTGAATGCCCGCAGACTCCTCTGGACTTACGCCCTAAATATTAGCAAGCGTTAAATTCTTATTTAGTGCATAAGCCCGATTACCTTTTTAATAAGGTATCCTAAGCTTTCCATACCAATAACCGTATTTTTAATCCAACATAATATCCGCTCAAAACACACTTTTTAATATATTTTTAAGGGCTGCCATAATTATTTACTATTTTAAGAGATTATGATGAAAAATGATATATTAATTACCGGTGGACATATCATCGATCCCGCTCGTAATATTAATGAGATTAACAATTTACGCATCATTAACGATATTATCGTTGATGCCGATAAATATCCTGTAACTTCGGAGACCCGGATTATCCATGCCGACGGCATGATCGTCACTCCCGGTCTTATCGATTATCACGCGCATGTTTTTTATGACGCGACGGAAGGCGGCGTCAGGCCTGATATGTACATGCCGCCGAATGGCGTCACCACCGTCGTGGATGCAGGTTCTGCCGGTACGGCAAACTTTGATGCCTTCTACCGAACGGTGATTTGCGCCAGCAAAGTTCGAATCAAAGCGTTTCTGACCGTGTCGCCGCCGGGCCAAACCTGGTCACAAGAAAATTATGATCCTGACAATATTGATGAAAATAAGATCCACGCGCTGTTTCGTCAGTATCGCAACGTTCTTCAGGGATTAAAACTCAAGGTTCAGACTGAGGACATTGCTGAATATGGCTTAAAACCGCTGACTGAATCCCTTCGTATTGCCAACGATTTAAGGTGCCCCGTGGCAATACACTCGACTCATCCCGTCGTTCCCATGAAAGAACTTGTCTCCTTGCTACGCCGCGGCGATATTATCGCTCATGCGTTTCACGGCAAAGGTAGCACCATTCTTACTGATGAAGGCGCTGTCTTAGCCGAAGTCCGTCAGGCAAGGGAAAGAGGCGTTATATTTGATGCCGCCAATGGTCGCAGCCATTTTTCAATGAACACGGCACGCCGGGCCATCGCCAATGGCTTTCTTCCGGATATCATCAGTAGCGATCTCTCAACCATCACTAAACTCGCCTGGCCTGTTTACGCCTTACCATGGATTTTATCGAAATACTTAGCACTCGGCGTCGCGCTTACCGATGTCATTAACGCCTGTACCCATACCCCAGCAGTTTTATTGGGCATGGCAGCAGAAATTGGTACGCTGGCCCCTGGGGCATTTGCCGATATCGCCATCTTTAAATTAAAAAACAGGCATGTTGAATTTGCCGATATTCATGGTGAAACGCTCACGGGGACGCATGTGCTGGTACCACAAATGACCATAAAATCCGGTGAGATATTATTTCGTCAAATTGATTTTGGCGCGCGGCCAAACGGAGTTGAAAAATGACCTCAATGCAAAAATGGCTACGGATCGGCGCGACATTAATGTTCGGCCTTTTTGTTGCTTATCTTGACCGTTCTAATCTTTCCGTTACGTTACCTACGATTACACACGACCTGAATATTGATGGCGCAACGGCCAGCATTGTATTAACCATATTTCTTATTGGCTATGCCTTTTCAAATATTTTTGGCGGCGTATTTACCCAGCGATACGATCCGAAAAAAATAGTCATTCTGATGGTGCTAATCTGGTCGATTGCGACCGTTTTTGTCGGATTTACCTCGTCAGTGTACGTTATTTTGATTTGTCGGCTGGTGCTTGGCATTACCGAAGGCATTTATTGGCCGCAGCAGTCCCGCTTCGCCAGCGACTGGTTTTCAGACAAAGAACGGACGCAGGCGAACAGTATTATCCAGTATTATGGACAGTTCCTGGCATTAGGCCTGGGATTTATGATTTTGTCCCCGCTGGATGCTGCCTTCGGTTGGCGAAATGTTTTTATTATCACTGGTGTGATCGGCATTGTTGTTGTGGTTCCACTTTATATAACAATGCTGAAAAAACAGGAAGAAGCGCCTTATTATCGTGCGCCGGCGCCAACAGAGAAAACTAAACTTACCCTGGAATCGCTGGGCGGAACCCCCTTCCTACTTCTTATTTTTACCTACATCACTCAAGGGATGTTGTTCTGGGGAATTACGTTATGGATACCCATGGTTGTCAATTCTCTCGGCTATACCGGATTCAGTAAAGCATTGGTCAGTTCTCTGCCTTATCTGACTGCGGTTATACTGGCAATCCCTATCTCATGGATCAGTGATAAAACACAAAAGCGTGTACTTATTGCTTCACTGGGCCTACTAATCCCCGGCGTGATGTTATTTCTCCTGCCATTTGTCGATGCGCCGGGCTTTAAAATCACGCTCATTACCCTGGCGATGGGTTATTATGCCGCCAGCTTTACCCCCAATATCTGGTCGATTATCCAGTCGAACGTTAAACCCCATGCGATTGGCCCAGCCTCCGGTATTATTAATGGCATCGGCGCCGGCGGCGGCGGTACGTTGGCAGGCCTTATGGTCGGCTATTTTTACCGGACAACCGGCAGCTATATGCAGGGATTTATGGTTCTCGGATGCATTGTTATCCTGGGCGGCGCGTCATTATTGATCTACGGCAGAATAAGAGCTCATCGTGCCCGGCGCTAGCGCCATCAGCCAGAATGTAAAAAACAACGCCACCCGAGGGTGGCGTGTTCAGTTCAGGGCTGGTTTCTGTCTAACCAGTCACCGCTTTCAATCAGAGTTAACCCATCAACAGGACGTTGATATACATACATCCATGCGCTGCCGTAAGGCGTCTGGATTAACTGGCGTGCGTATTCACCGCCCCTGGTGCGCAAAGCATCAAGTTCGGCCAGCGTGGCGTTATCAATTCGATAAACTTCACCGTATACCGCTCCGTTTCCCGGAACTGCGCCTGGATAGTGGCCCAGACTATACAACTGGTAGTTATCGATACGGTAATCGCCAAGCAATTGGGCATTGGTCATCCAGTGACTGTTGCCTTGTTTCTGTCGTAAACTGCCATAGACAAATATTCGCATTGCTAAAACTCAAACTGATAGAGCAAATCAAGTGCCTGATCTACGCCAGACACTGCTTCCAGATATAGCTTAGGCATCAGGCGATAACGTAACGTGAGCGTCGCCAGAGAGTCAAATATCCCTACACCATACTTCACCTGTAGACCCGGCAGTACATAGCCGCTGACCACAACCTGGGACGAATCGCCCACCCCTTGCGTGTCCAGCGCCAGATTACTTACACCGAATGTCTCTCCGATTTTACCCACAACCTGACCACTTTGCGCAACCCCCAGGCCAATAAGCATGGAAGTCATTGCTGCGCTATCACTCTGATTGCTGTCCAACCCCTGCCCACGCAGCAGATAAGAAAGCGCTTCAGCCTGCGGCATCGCCGGATCGGAGAAGATTTCCGCTTTGGGTTCATCAGCAGTGCCTGTGACGCGCACGCCCGCAATGACATCGTCTTCGGTGGCGTCAGGGTTACGGATCGCTTCGATATTGAGCAGTGGCTGATCCGGCGGGCCGGAGAACAGCAGCTCGCCTTTACGAACAAGCAGGTCCTGGCCGTAGGCGCGGAATCGGCCGTCAGGAATATTGATTTGACCATTCAGCCCCAGCCCCTGCTTATCCTGCGCGACTTTCAAATCGCCGGTCAAACGCGCTTTAAGCCCGAAGGCGTCGATACGCACGTTGTTGCCGACGTGAACCGTCAGATTACTGTTGATGGGAATAGACGCGGTCTGCGGCGTTTCTGGTTGCAGGTCATTATTGAGCATAACCACATCGCTGGAGACGCCAACCGCACTCTCTGGCAGGTCGTGCACCACAATTCGCGCCCACGGAACGTCCACACGCCCATCCAACGTGAACAGCGAAGGCGTCGCGTCAAAGACCACATCCGGCGAGACATCCAGGCGCACCATCGGCGGAACGGTAATCCGCACCCGGCTGCCTTTCGCCGTCACCCGCGCGCGCCAGTTGTCAATCTGGCTCCAGTCGGCGTTACCGTTCAGGTTAATTTGCCCTTGTTGTGTTCGCACGATACCGGCGAGCGTCGAACGCGTACCGCTAAAGTTCATGGTGAGCTGGCTCGGCTGCATCTCAAACGGCATAAAATTACCGTCAATATCCAGCGCGCTAAGCTGCAACTGACCAAACAACTGCGGGCTTTGTACATCGCCGCCCAGGCGTAGTCTGGCGTTTAACATTCCCGCCGCTTTTTCGCCGCGCGAAAAGACAGGGTTGACCATCGCCAGATTGAGATTGCGCATGTTGACGTTACCGCCGAGATTGCGCCGCCCCTGAGGATCGGTTACCTGCACCTGGCCATCGAATTGACCATTGTTCGTCAGGCGAATCAGCCATCCCAGCTCGGCGCGATTATTGTGCAGATCGGCGCTGAGGTTCAGCGTCTCAAACGCGACCGGTAACGGCGCGTCATTGACGGTCTGCGTGACCTTCACATTACGACCGGAAAGCGTGACCTTCCCCTGCGGCAATCCCTCCTGGGTGGTGTCCCACGACACGTCCGCTTTCCCGCTAAAGATCCCGCTGGCCTGAGTGGTATCAGGCATAAATGGCTTCAGCATCGCCAGATCAAAGCGGTTGAGATTGACCACCGCCCGTCCTGCGGCGCCCGCATCAATGGTTTGCGGTACGCACAGCTCGGCGTTCGGGTTCAGCCAACAATGCGGCCCGATACTGATTTTCTGTTCTTTATTACGGTAGTCCAGCGCAATCGCGCGGGTCAACGACCATGGCCCCACTGGCGTCTGGAAACGGGTGTCGCTTAACGTCCCTTTCCAGCGCGCCGCCTCGCGATCAAAACTGCCTGTCAGGGAAAGTTGACCGGATACCGGTTCTCCCTGAACACGGAGCTGTAGCTGATGCTGCTTCTCGCTGCCTTTGGCGTCAAGCGTCACCAGATTGATGTTAACGTCGGGCTGCGAAATCCGCTCTACGCGAACGTTGAGATGGCCCGCTATTTGATCGGTGGATTTAATATCGCCCTCAATGCGCGCCTGGGCGACAGACAGATCCTGCCAGCGCAGACCGCGGGCGGTGATATCCGCCAACAGCTGCGGCGCTTCTACCGTACCGCGGACTTTAACGATTCCTTTTGCCATGCCGCCCAGTCCTGGCAGCGCATTATCCAGCCCCGGCGCATCGATGGCGGCGTCAAGATTCAGCTCCTTAACGCCAAGCTCGCCTTTTATATCGGCGCTGTTTGGGCCCAGCGCAAGGTGCAGCCCCGGGATCGTCCACTGCATGTAGCTGTTGCCCTTTAGCGTCCCGTTGACGTTAACGCTGTTCTGCTTCACATTGCCGGTCAGCTTGAGCTCCGGGACATCCATCTGCCAGGTGCCGCCGTAGAGGCTGCCTTTGGTTTTCATGACGCCGTTAAGCTTCGCGGGCCAGTCCGGGATCTCTTTAGCGGTATTGATGCCATTTAGCGTCAGTTCGCCACGCCAGCTAATCGCCTGCTGCCAGTCCACCAGCGCTTTCAGTTCGGTTTTTCCCTCCAGAGCGGCGATGGTAAGTTTATCGAGATTAATCTGCCGCTCATTCCCTTTGGCATCCAGCGTGATGGTCGCCGGCGGAATATCTTGTCCTTTCACGGCGGTTCGCATCGACAACGTATAGTCGGTCATCTTACCGCTCAGTTTGAGCTTCAGATCGTCAGCCTGAAACTGGGTATCACCCGTCAATGGCCAGGCAATGCGTTGGCTGACGACTTCAAGATTGAGCGGTAAACCGGCCTCCGCCAGCCGCGTCTGGGCACGAAGCACGACATCCATCGGCCCGGAAAGGTTCACCCCGACCTCCAGTTGTTCGCGTAGCGCGCCGCCGACCTTGAGTTTTATCTTTTCACCCTTTAGCGGATCGATATTCAGCGTACTGTTGAGCGTAATATCAACCGGCCAGTTATTGGCGAGCTGCGCCGTACCGGAGGCTTTCACCGTGCCCTGGTTGGCGTCGATATCCAGAGTATCCAGCTTCATATTACCGTCGATACTGCTGACTTTAAGCAGCATCGTGCGCACCGTCAGATCGGTATCGCCGGTGATGCGTAGCTGCTCGCCGCGAAATGACTCGATATTCAGATTGAGCGGCAGGTGAACATCGGTCATCTCCGGCATTACTGGTTTTGCAAACAGATCTTTTAGCGTTTCGCCAAGCGGCTTTTCATCCGGTTGAGGTTTCTCGATTTTGGGTTCAACCACCTCTTCCTGCGCCACGTCAGCGACCTTCGGCAGCGCGATCAGCAATCCCTGAAGCCGCGTCGGTTTCAGGGTCAGGTTTTTCTCCTGCCATGCTAGCCCGGAGGTAAAATCCAACACCGAAACGGTAGTGTCATCAATCTTGATATTGATGTTATTCAACGCCACGCGCGACAGCGTGATGGGCCAGGGCGTGGAGAGGTTCAGCGGTCCGCTTTCTTCCTCTTCTTGCGCCGGTTCGGAAGGCGGCATTTTTTTGCTGTCGATAGCGACATTAATGTCTTTTAACGCCAGATCATTGACGCACAGGCTACTGCGCCATAGGCAATCAAGCCCGACGGCCAGATGAATTTCGCCCGCATTCACCGCAACGCCCGGCTGCTCATAGCGGATATTTTTTAACGATAAGTCCCGCCAGCCGCCGGTGACCTGCCCAATCTCCAGCCCCGGCACCCAGCGGTTCGCCGCACTGAATACCAGATGCAGCCCCGTCGTCGTCCCGACCAGAAACGCAACGCTCGCCAGTAACACCACAATGAAAATCAACACGCCGAGGCTTATTTTCTTCCATAAACTCATAATTCAGGCCCCAGACCGATATAAAACTGTAAACCGTGTTCGTCTTTGTCGCCGACCGGTACGGCAAAATCGAGTTTGATAGGCCCAACCGGCGACGCCCAGCGCACGCCGACCCCGGTCCCGGTTTTGAAATCGCTACGGCGAATATCACTCACCGCCTCGCCGCTATCGACAAACACTGCCCCCCACCATTTGCCGGTGACGTTATACTGGTACTCCAGCGATCCGGTTGCCAGTTTTGAGGCGCCTTTAAGATTGCCGTCGCTATCTTTAGGCGAAATAGATTTGTATTTATAGCCGCGAATACTGCGGTCGCCCCCGGCGAAGAAACGTAAATCCGGCGGAACTTTGTCGAAATCACCGGTTTCTATCCAGCCCAAATTGGCGCGCATCACAAAACGGTGGCGATCGTACAAAGTCCGAATCCAGACGTTTTGCGCCTGCAGCACGGAGAAATCCACATCGGAGCCCCAGGCCGTATTCGAATAGTCTACCGAGTAGCGCTGCGAATCGCCCCAGGTTGGCATCAGTCCCCCTCGCGAGCGGGTTCGGCTGATCATCACGCCCGGGTAGAACAGCATGGTGGTATTGGTGACGTTCCCCTGGGTAAAGTGGTCGAAACTCCAGCGCAGGTTAATCGCCCGCTGCCAACCACTGGAAAGGTCCCAGTAACGCGACACGGCAAGCGTGGTCGAGTCCTGCTCCGTATCATTCAAATCGGTACGTTTAAAGCCGCCCTGTACCAGATAGTATTGCTCCAGCGGGTTTTTCAGCAGCGGCATTTTATAACTAAAATCCAGCACCTGTTCCGGCGCAGAAATACTGGTGCTGGTGGTCAGACTATGACCGTAAGAGTTCATCCACGGTTTTTTCCACGACGCTTTCACGCGCGGCCCGACGTCGGTGGAGTACCCCACCCCGGTTTCAATCGTGTTTTCGGTTCGCGGCGATACCACGCCTTTTAACGGCAGAATTTTTGTTTTACGCGATTTCTCAAATTCCGGCGCCACCACGACAGAATTAAACCATCCGGTAGCGGAAAGTCGGCGGTTTAGTTCCGCCAAATCTTTCGATTCGTACTCATCACCCTCTTTAAACGGCAACAGATTTTGTAAATATTCATCACGAATCTGCGAACCTTCGAAGGTGACAGGCCCGAAGCGATAGCGCTCACCGCTATCATAATCAATATCCCAAAACGCCTGATGACGGCCCAGAGCAATTCCCAACTGACTTTTAATGAATTCGCTGTCGAAATAGCCTTTGCGTAGCGACACGCTGGTTAACGACTTTTTAAAATTGTCATAGTCCCCCTGGTTGAGCACCGTGCCGATTGCCGGACGCGTTTTCAGTAAGGCCAGATAATCTTTGTCCGTACGCGCGCCGCCGCGTAAAATGACTTCTGTACCGCCAATCAACACCGGCTGGCCGGGCGTAACCCTGGCGATTAATACCTGCCGTCCTTTCGCAGGCGGTGGAAGCAAGTCGAATTTGATAGTGGGTTCGTAATAGCCTAACGCTTTAAGCCCTTCGCGAATCGCATCATCAACTCGGGCGCGAAAGCGCCGATCCGGCGTCACCTCATCGCTCTGAATCGTAGAGAGCTGTGCGCGAACGTTTTTTTCCAGCTCTCCGGATAGCCCTTCGACTTTCAGACGAACATTTGCGGCTACCGCAGAACTGCTCAGGCACAGTAAGCTAACCCAACATAACTGACGGATATGTGGCACATTTTCTCCTGAATATCCCCTATTCCCACCCCTGGAAAAAATCACACTACCGCTCCGCGGCTTAACATAAAATCAACAATTTCGATTGAAAAGCAGACGACTGCCCAAATATTTCTTATGGTTAAATCCAGATACATTAATGTTGTTATTGTGTGCAAAGATGCGTCTCGTTACAACCTTAACGCCAATTAACGCTTTCGGGAGAATAGCTCATGAGTTTATTTGATAAAAAACATCTGGTTACTCAAGCAGATGCGTTACCAGGACGCAACACCCCGATGCCGATCGCCACTCTGCATGCGGTAAATGAACACTCTATGACCAATGTCCCTGCCGGGATGGAGATCGCCTACTTCGCTATGGGCTGTTTCTGGGGCGTAGAACGTTTATTCTGGCAATTGCCCGGCGTATATAGCACCGCGGCAGGGTATGCAGGCGGTTACACGCCTAATCCAACCTACCGGGAAGTCTGTTCCGGGCAGACCGGTCATGCCGAAGCGGTACGGATAGTGTACGATCCTGCCGTTATCCGTTATGAGCAGCTTTTACAGACCTTCTGGGAAAATCACGATCCGACGCAGGGGATGCAACAGGGTAACGATCACGGTACGCAATACCGTTCTGCGATTTATCCCTTAACGCCGGAACAGAATGCCGCCGCTCACGCCAGTCGCGAGCGCTTTCAGTCGGCAATGGCCGCCGCCGGAGACCATCGCCCGATTACCACGGAAATCGCCCATGCGACGCCGTTTTACTACGCCGAAGATGAACACCAACAGTATCTGCACAAAAATCCATATGGTTACTGCGGGATTGGCGGGATCGGCGTTTGCCTGCCGCCTGACGCGTGACGACGCTGGCGTAGGGGGAACTTGTCGGAGTTGAAAATGAACCCTCTGGCGACTTTACAGTAGCTTACGCTATACTAGCCCTGAACTTATCGGCTCACTGCTACGAGCCGGTTTTCATTAAACGTTACCACACGGATTTATAAACTTCCCTTCCGAGGATCTGGCGTTTCGCCGGATAAGATATGTTAAACAGTATATTCATTATATTCTGCCTGATCGCTGTAAGTGCGTTCTTCTCCATCTCCGAGATCTCGCTTGCCGCATCACGTAAGATTAAACTTAAGTTATTAGCTGATGAAGGCAGTATCAACGCACAACGCGTATTGAAAATGCAGGAAAATCCCGGCATGTTTTTCACCGTTGTGCAAATTGGCCTGAACGCCGTCGCTATTCTTGGCGGTATCGTCGGCGATGCGGCATTTTCGCCCGCCTTTTCCGCCCTCTTCTCGCACTATATGTCGCCAGAACTCTCCGAGCAGCTGAGCTTTATTCTCTCTTTCTCGCTGGTGACGGGGCTGTTTATCCTGTTCGCGGATTTAACCCCGAAACGCATCGGTATGATTGCGCCAGAAGCTGTGGCTTTGCGTATCATCAACCCGATGCGCTTCTGCCTGTTCGTTTTTCGCCCGCTGGTGTGGCTGTTTAACGGCATGGCAAACAACATCTTCCGCCTGTTCAAAATTCCAATGGTGCGGAAAGACGACATTACTTCTGATGATATTTACGCAGTGGTGGAAGCCGGCGCGCTGGCGGGCGTCTTGCGCAAGCAAGAGCACGAACTAATTGAAAATGTGTTTGAACTTGAATCTCGCACCGTACCGTCTTCTATGACGTCGCGCGAAAGTATCATCTGGTTTGATCTGCACGAAGACGAACAAAGCCTGAAGAAAAAGGTCGCCGAACATCCGCACTCAAAATTTTTGGTGTGTAATGAAGATATCGACCACATCATCGGCTATGTAGACTCCAAAGATCTGCTGAATCGCGTGCTGGCTAACCAAAGTATGGCGCTGAATAGCGGCGTGCAAATTCGCAATACCTTGATTGTGCCGGATACGCTGACCCTTTCTGAGGCGCTGGAAAGTTTCAAAACGGCGGGCGAAGATTTCGCGGTCATTATGAATGAATACGCTCTGGTCGTCGGTATCATTACGCTGAACGATGTGATGACCACGCTAATGGGTGACCTGGTCGGCCAGGGACTGGAAGAGCAAATTGTGGCGCGCGATGAAAATTCCTGGCTGGTTGACGGCGGCACGCCGATTGACGACGTCATGCGCGTGCTGGATATCGATGAGTTTCCGCAATCCGGCAACTATGAAACCATTGGCGGCTTTATGATGTTTATGCTGCGCAAGATCCCAAAACGTACTGATTCGGTGAAGTTTTCCGGCTACAAATTTGAAGTGGTGGATATCGACAACTACCGTATCGATCAGTTGCTGGTGACGCGTCTCGACAATAAAAGCAACGTACCGGCGCCGAAACTGCCCGATGCGCAAGGTAAAGAAGACAGCGCGGCCTGAAATCCGTTTGCCAGAAACATCAACGGCTCCTGATTCAGGAGCCGTTTTTTTTTACTTTTTTAACCTACTGCATAGCACTTTTGGTTACGCCATCTCAGTTTGCAGACGCATAACCTGACGGTTAACTTCAGACATCACAGACAAGTGCTGCTTGTCTCTCACTTTTGGGATAAGAATCTTACCCTTATCGAACTCAAAAGCGCCAACATCCTTGATATATAACCGTCCACGGAACAGGATCTTCACGTACTTCGCCACCTGTAGCGGGTTGTAGCGTTGGAAAATTTTCATTGTTGTCTCCTGCAGAGTATTACGCCCTTGCGGTGCCACAATCGGCCCAACAGTTTTAAGGCGCAAATTTTAATGCCATATGACTATAGACCATATCTACGTCGTTTCCAGTGTGCATAAGTATATTTACCTTTTGATTACAGTTATTCAGAATTATCTAAACATCAGCTCATTTTTCTCAGTATATGCCTTCATTTTTCACAGGAAGTGTGCGCCCGCCCGCAAACTGGCATCCCCTTTGCGGGAAAAAGCATCAATCGCACATATGATTAACTGTCGGCCCAAAGTGGTCGGATCACCTGCAAAAAAATAAAGAAGGAATGACCATGACCCTACGTAAAATTCTGGCGATGTCGTGTCTGCTACTCCCCATAATGGCTTGTGCGCATAACCTTGAAGATAACCAACGGGTGCCGCCGGTAGGCATTGCCGACCGTGGCGAACTGACGTTGAATAAAGATGAGTTTAGTTATAAAAACTGGAATAGCGCGCAGCTGGCGGGAAAAGTGCGCGTCCTGCTGCACATTGCGGGTCGAACGTCAGCGAAGGAAAAAAACGCCACGCTGATTGAAGCGATTAAATCAGCCAAGCTCCCGCATGACAGATACCAGACGACCACAATTGTGAACACCGATGATGCGATCCCAGGCTCTGGTATGTTCGTGCGTAGCAGTATAGAAAGTAATAAAAAGCTCTACCCGTGGTCGCAATTTATTGTCGACAGCAATGGCGTGGCGCGTAACGCCTGGCAATTAAAAGAAGAGGGGTCCGCCGTCATCGTGCTTGACAAAGACGGTCGGGTTCAATGGGTGAAAGATGGCGCGTTAACCCAGCAAGAGGTACAGCAGGTGGTCGACCTGCTGCATAAGCTCCTCAGTAAATAGTCACCCGGAAGCCGGGGTTAAGGAACGATTCACGAGGGGTATAGTCCAGCGTTTTTCCCTGCCAGTCGTGAACGTGCGCCCCGGCTGCAACGGCAATGGCATGACCTGCGGCAGTATCCCAGACGCTGGTCGGCCCAAATCTGGGGTAAAGCTGCGCCTGTCCTTCCGCCACAAGACAGAATTTCAGCGAGGAACCAATAGAGGTGGTCTGATGTTCGCCGAGCTGTTGGAGATATTCGGTGAGTTCATCATCCGTATGCGAACGGCTAATCACCACCAGCGGCGGGCGGGCATCCCGCACCTGAATCTGCTTACGCACCCCGCACTCCTCTTTCCAGGCCTTACCTTCCGCCGCGTAGTACATCACTTTCAGCACCGGCGCATAGACCACGCCCAACACCGGCTTGCCCTGCTCAATCAGCGCAATATTGACCGTGAATTCGCCATTGCGCTTGATGAACTCCTTGGTGCCGTCGAGCGGATCGACCAGCCAGTAACGCTGCCAGTGCTGGCGCACTTCCCAGGCGGGTGGATCCTCTTCTGAAAGCACCGGAATATCCGGCGTGAGCGTGCGTAACCCTTCGAGAATCACGGTATGTGCGGCGATATCCGCCGCAGTGACTGGAGAATCGTCCTGCTTGCGGGCGTACTCCATCGGTTTGGCTCCATCATAAACCTGCATAATGGCATCGCCCGCGTTCCGTGCAAGCTGGCATACTTGTTCTAACATTCTCCACCTCTTTATGACAGGGGCGTTAACTCGTTGTTTTACTTATACCCGATCGTTAAGGGTTCCGCCAACTGTGATACCGTCTGCGGTTTTGATAATACCTTTCATGGCATGATTCACCCTTCTGTGAACACTCGCAAAAAATCGGCCGGATGGGGCAGTTTCGCCTTCTTCTGGCGACGGTCGGAACGATATCGGGTTTCACTGTTTATCATCGCTATTTTTCACTATCCGGCTTTTCTATTGCGTTCTTAAAAGGTGCCTCTGATGATTAAGTTTAGTGCAACGCTTCTGGCTACGCTGATCGCCGCCAGCGTGAATGCGGCTACCGTCGATCTCCGTATCATGGAAACTACTGATTTACATAGCAACATGATGGATTTCGATTATTACAAGGATACCGCAACCGAAAAATTCGGATTGGTACGTACCGCAAGTTTGATTCATGCCGCCCGAAATGAAGTCAAAAACAGCGTGCTGGTGGATAACGGCGACCTGATTCAGGGGAGCCCTCTGGGCGATTATATGGCGGCAAAAGGGCTCAAAGACGGTGATGTTCACCCGGTCTATAAAGCGCTCAACACTCTGGATTACGCGGTTGGAAACCTCGGCAACCATGAGTTTAATTATGGTCTGGACTATCTGCATAACGCGCTGGCCGGCGCGAAATTCCCTTATGTTAACGCCAATATTATCGACGTTAAAACCCAAAAGCCGCTCTTTACGCCTTATCTGATTAAAGAGACGAGCGTTATTGATAAAGACGGCAACCCGCAAACTCTGAAAATCGGCTATATCGGCTTTGTTCCGCCGCAAATCATGATTTGGGATAAAGCGAACCTGAGCGGCAAAGTTACCGTCAATGACATTACGGAAACCGCCCGGAAATATGTGCCCGAAATGCGCGAGAAAGGCGCTGATATCGTGGTAGTCATTGCTCATTCAGGCCTTTCTGCCGATCCGTACCACAGCATGGCGGAAAACTCGGTTTATTACCTCAGTGAAGTTCCCGGCGTCGACGCGATTATGTTTGGCCACGCCCATGCCGTCTTCCCCGGTAAAGATTTTGCCGACATCAAAGGCGCGGATATCGCCAAAGGTACGCTTAACGGCATTCCTGCGGTAATGCCTGGCATGTGGGGCGACCATCTGGGAGTGGTCGATCTGGTGCTCAATAACGACAGCGGCAAATGGCAGGTTACGCAGGCGAAAGCGGAAGCGCGGCCTATTTACGACGCCGCCGCTAAAAAGTCGCTGGCGGCGGAAGACAGTAAGCTGGTCGATATTCTGAAAGCCGATCACGATGCCACCCGCGAGTTTGTCAGCAAGCCCATCGGCAAGTCCGCCGATAATATGTACAGTTATCTTGCTCTGGTGCAGGACGATCCTACCGTACAGGTGGTGAATAACGCGCAAAAAGCGTATGTGGAACACTTTATTCAGGGCGATCCGGATCTGGCGAAACTGCCGGTGCTGTCCGCCGCCGCGCCGTTTAAAGTTGGCGGGCGTAAGAACGATCCTGCCAGTTTTGTCGAAGTGGAAAAAGGCCAGTTGACCTTCCGTAACGCCGCCGATCTTTATCTCTATCCGAATACGCTGGTGGTGGTGAAAGCCAGCGGCAAAGAGGTAAAAGAGTGGCTGGAATGTTCTGCCGGACAGTTTAATCAGATTGATATTCACAGCAACAAACCGCAATCGTTGATCAATTGGGATGGCTTTCGCACCTATAATTTCGATGTCATTGACGGCGTGAATTATCAAATCGATGTGTCACAGCCCGCCCGCTATGATGGCGAATGCCAGATGGTGAATCCGCAGGCGGAACGTATTAAAAACCTGACCTTTAACGGTAAGCCTGTCGACCCGAACGCTACGTTCCTGGTCGCCACGAATAACTATCGCGCTTACGGCGGCAAGTTTGCCGGCACGGGCGACAGCCATATCGCCTTTGCGTCTCCCGATGAAAATCGCGCCGTGCTGGCGGCATGGATTGGCGCAGAGTCAAAACGCGCGGGCGAAATCCATCCGGCGGCGGATAATAACTGGCGTCTGGCGCCAATCCACAGCGATACGGCGCTGGATATCCGCTTTGAAACATCGCCAGGCGATAAAGCAGCGGCCTTCATTAAAGCGAAAGGGCAGTATCCGATGAAGAAGGTTGCCGTCGATGATATCGGTTTTGCCATTTATCAGGTGGATTTAAGCAAGTAACGTGTGTCCCGTATGGCGCTGCGTTTATTCGGCCTGACTGGCAGGCCGAATAAAGCGCTAGCCGCCATCTGATAAACGCTCCCGCTGCGCCAATACCTGCGGCAAATTCAGTTCTATCCAGTCCGCCAGCGCGGCGACTTTATCACTCACCTGCTCGCCAAGCGGCGTCAGGCTGTACTCCACATGCGGCGGAACAACTGGATATGACACCCGGTTGAGAAATCCGTCCTGTTCAAGCGCCTGTAACGACTGCGCCAGCATCTTTTCACTCACGCCTCCCATCTTGCGGCGCAGGTCGCTAAAACGGTGTGTACCGTCGCGTAACGCGACCAGAATCAGTACGCCCCAGCGACTGGTGACATGTTTTAACACCTCACGGGACGGGCACTGTTCAGCAAAGAGATTGCCTTCACGCAACTGCCGGGAAAGAGTATGAGCGCGCATTGGTACTTACCTTTTTGTACGTACTTACTAAAAGTAAGTTTAGGTGGTAGCGTAATAAAACACAAGACCAACACTGAGGAGTTCACCATGATTGCTATCACTGGCGCAACAGGCCAACTGGGCCAACACGTTATTGAAAACCTGCTAAAAACGACGCCCGCCAGCCACCTCGTCGCGATCGTCCGTAACCCGAAAAAAGCCGCCCCGCTCAGTCAGCGCGGGATCGCCGTTCGCCAGGCGGATTACGCTAACGAAGCCGCGCTGACCACCGCCTTACAGGGCGTTGATAAACTGCTGCTTATATCATCCAGCGAAGTGGGACAACGCACCGCGCAGCACCGCAACGTCATTCAGGCCGCCATTGCCGCGAAGGTGAAATTCATCGCCTATACCAGCCTGCTACATGCGGATAAATCGCCGCTGGCGCTCGCCGATGAACATATTGAAACGGAAAAAATGCTGGCTGAGTCAGGTATTCCTCACACGCTATTACGTAACGGCTGGTATACGGAAAACTACCTGGCGAGCGTCCCTGCCGCGCTGAAGCATGGCGTCTTTATTGGCGCAGCAGGAGAAGGGAAAATCGCCTCCGCAATGCGCGCTGACTATGCCGCCGCCGCCGCGCGCGTCATCCGTGAAGAGGGTCACGCCGGGAATGTCTACGAGCTGGCGGGTGATGACGCCTGGACATTAAGCCAGTTGGCGGATGAACTTACTCATCAGAGCGGAAAAAAAATCGTCTACCAGAACCTGAGCGAAGTCGATTTTGCCGCCGCGCTGAAAGGCGCAGGACTGCCTGACGGACTGGCGGATATGTTGGCCAATTCTGACGCTGGCGCGGCGAAAGGCGGTCTGTTTGATGACAGCCATACGCTGCGTAAACTCATCGGTCGCCCGACGACGACGCTCACAGAAAGCCTTCGCTCCGTACTGTAAGTGTTAAAATTTAGTTAATTTATGTGGCATCCTCATAGACCTTCTCTGATAATGACGGAACGGTTTATGAGGAGAATCTGATGATTAGCGGCGTGCTATACGCCCTGCTGGCAGGGCTAATGTGGGGATTGATTTTCGTCGGCCCGTTAATCGTGCCGGATTACCCGGCCCTCTTACAGTCAATGGGACGCTATCTGGCGCTGGGGCTGATTGCCCTGCCGATTGCCTGGTTAGGCCGCACGCGGTTACGCCAGTTAACGCGCAAAGACTGGTCCACCGCCCTGTCGCTGACCCTGATGGGCAATGTAATCTATTACGCCTGCCTCGCCAGCGCCATTCAGCGAACCGGCGCGCCGGTGTCGACGATGATCATCGGGACATTGCCGGTCGTCATTCCGCTTTTCGCTAACGTTCTCTATAGCCAACGAGACGGCAGATTATCCTGGCGGCGTTTAGCGCCCGCGCTGGCGCTTATCGGTTTTGGCCTGCTGTGCGTCAATATTGCTGAACTTAGTCAGGGATTATCCGATGTTAGCGGCTGGCGCTATGGTTCAGGCATTGTGCTGGCGCTGATTTCCGTAGCGTGCTGGGCATGGTATGCGCTGCGCAACGCCCGCTGGCTGCGGGAAAATCCCGACAAACATCCCATGATGTGGGCAACGGCGCAGGCGCTGGTTACGCTGCCGGTCTCGTTAATCGGCTATGCGGCGGTCTGTCTGTGGCTGAGTATCCAGAAACCGTTGTTTACCCTGCCCTTTGGCCCGCATCCCGCGCTGTTTATTGGTCTGATGATCGCCATCGCGGTGCTGTGTTCCTGGGTGGGCGCGCTGTGCTGGAATATCGCCAGCCAAAAATTACCAACCGTTATTTTAGGGCCGCTGATTGTTTTTGAGACGTTGGCGGGACTGCTCTATACCTTCATTCTGCGCCAGGAAATCCCGCCATTCCTGACGTTAAGCGGCATTGCGCTCCTGGTGGCGGGCGTGGTCATTGCCGTGAGAGCGAAACCGGAAAAAGCGACCGTCGTTCCGGTCACGGAACGCTAATTTCATACTCGCTTAAATTATACGCACCCCGAAAGAGTTATAGCCTCGCCTTAAAGATGCATTTAAAATACAACTTATATTATTGCAAATGAGGTAACGGCTATGGCTTATCGCGATCAACCTTTAGGCGAACTGGCGCTCTCTATTCCCCGCGCATCGGCGCTGTTTCGCCAGTACGATATGGATTACTGCTGCGGCGGAAAACAGACGCTGGCGCGCGCCGCCGCGCGTCACGACGTCGATATTGACATCATAGAAGCGCAACTGGCGCAATTGGCTGAACAGCCCATCGAAAAAGACTGGCGCGCCGTTCCGCTGGCGGACATTATTGACCATATCGTTGTTCGCTATCATGACCGACATCGCGAACAACTGCCGGAGCTTATTCTGCAGGCAACCAAAGTGGAACGCGTCCACGCGGATAAGCCAAACGTCCCACGCGGCCTGACAAAATATCTCACCGCGCTGCATGAAGAGCTTTCCAGCCATATGATGAAAGAAGAACAGATCCTGTTCCCAATGATCAAACAGGGTATGGGTCGCCAGGCAACGGGCCCGATAAGCGTAATGGAAAGCGAGCATGACGAGGCGGGAGAGCTGGTAGACGTCATCAAACACGTCACCCAAAATGTAACGCCGCCGCCAGAAGCCTGCACCACCTGGAAAGCGATGTATAACGGCATTAATGAGATGATTGATGATCTGATGGAGCACATCAGCCTGGAGAATAACGTGCTGTTCCCACGCGCGCTGGCCGGAGAATAATCGCCAGCCGGGCATTTTGCCGGATGGCGGCTGTAAACGGCGCCTTATCCAGCCTCCAAATCAACGCTACGCTGTAAGCCCGGTAAGCGCCAGCGCCACCGGGCAAAACAATTAACGCATCCCCGCCATCCGTTTCTTACCTATCAACAGCCAGCCCAGACCCAACGCGATAAACCACAGCGGCGTCACGATCAGCGCCTGGCGCGTATCGTCTTCCAGCGTCAGTAATACCAGCACGAACGCAAAGAACGCCATACAGACCCAGCACATCAGCTTACCGAGCGGCATCTTATAGATGGATTTTTCATGCAGGTGGGGACGCTTTTTGCGGTACACCAGGTATGAACACAGAATGATGGTCCAGACAAACATAAACAGGATGGCCGAAACCGTAGTGATCATGGTGAATGCGCCAATCACGCTCGGGTTGACCATCAGCATAACCACCCCGCCCAGCAGGCAGATACAGGAGAAGGTCAGGCCTTTCGCCGGTACCGCGCGTTTCGATAGCTTAGCGAACGCTTTTGGCGCCACACCTTCTTGCGCCAGGCCAAACAGCATACGGCTGGTCGAGAAGACGCCGCTGTTGGCGGAAGACGCCGCCGAGGTCAACACGACAAAGTTGATCACGCTCGCGGCGGCAGGCAGACCCACCAGTACAAACAGCTCAACAAACGGGCTCTTATCCGGCACCACGGAACTCCACGGCGTCACCGACATAATGACAATCAGCGCAAAGACGTAGAACATGATGATACGGATCGGTATTGAGTTAATCGCACGCGGCAGCGATTTTTCCGGATCTTTAGTTTCTGCGGCGGTAGTACCAACCAGCTCAATGCCCACGAAGGCGAATACCGCAATCTGGAAACCGGCAAAGAACCCGCTAATACCTTTCGGGAACCAGCCGCCGTCATTCCACAGATGCGCGAAAGACGCTTCAACGCCTGTCGGCGATTTAAAGTGCATCGCAATCATCACCAGCCCGACCACAATCAACGCCACAATGGCGACGATTTTGACCATAGCAAACCAAAATTCCATTTCACCAAACATTTTAACGGTGGCGAGGTTGAGGCTTAGCAGCAGGATCACTACCGCCAGCGAGGCGACCCAATCGGAAAGGCCGGGAAACCAGAACTGCGCGTAGGCGGTAATCGCCACCACGTCAGCCATACCGGTCACCACCCAGCAAAACCAGTACGTCCAGCCGGTGAAATATCCCGCCCAGGGGCCAAGCAGGTCGGACGCAAAATCGCTAAACGATTTATATTCCAGATTCGAGAGCAGCAATTCCCCCATGGCGCGCATCACGAAAAAAAGCATAAAACCGATGATCATATACACAAAAATGATCGACGGTCCGGCGAGACTGATCGTTTTACCCGATCCCATAAACAGACCGGTACCAATAGCGCCGCCAATAGCGATAAGCTGTATATGACGGTTTGTAAGATTGCGCCGTAGCGACTGTTCAGCCGGAGCCTGTTCGTCGGCTGCGACTTTTACCTGATCTACCATGTTTTTCTTCCTGTACCTGTCTGTGTTGTGCGGGCTCTACGGCCTTTGGTCTATGATACGACGATCCTGTTATCAGGACTCATCGATATTAGGTAAGAATCGGCGGGATGAATACTCAGATTCAAATACAATGTTAATTTTATGTTTAAAATGAGTGTTATATCACTTTGATAATGCGAATTAGCTCACAAAAATACACGTAACGACGCCATTTGCAAAATAAAATATTGGCATCTGCTGAAGTCAGGATTGCCGGATAAGGCGTTTACGCCGTCATCCGGCAAACCCGGGGCGCTTAGAGAATTTCCAGCAGTTCCACTTCAAACACCAGGGTGCTGAATGGCGGAATAGAGGCCCCGGCCCCACGCTCGCCATAGGCCAGCTCCTGTGGGATAGTCAGTTCCCATTTGGAACCTACCGGCATCAGAGTCAGAGCTTCAATCCAGCCGGCGATCACGCCATTTACCGGGAATTCAGCCGGTTCGCCGCGCGCGACGGAGCTGTCAAATACGGTGCCATCAATAAGCTTACCGGTGTAATGCACGCGTACGCGGTCGGTACGCGCCGGAATCGCGCCTTCGCCCTGCGTCAGAACGCGGAACTGTAAACCAGATTCAGTACTGTTCACACCGTCTTTTTCGCGGTTTTCTTCCAGGTATTTCACGCCTTCGGCCGCCATCGCTTTGAAACGCTCACGACGCACCGCGTCCGCACGCTCATGAATTTCACGCAGCGCACGATGCACCACATCAACAGGAACCGCCGGGTGTTTACCTTCCAGCGCATCAGCAATACCTGCAACCAGCGCTTCAGGCAACAGCCCTTCAAGACCGGATTCGCTGAGCTGCTGCCCTACCTGCAAACCAATGCCGTAGCTCGCTTGCGCTTCAATAGTGTCAAAAGTCGGGGTGGCCATTATTTTTCCTTCATCGGATATCAAAAAAGTAGCGGGCAGCATAACAGCCACGCTTCTTCTGGTAAAACTTTGTCTCAGGGAGGATGACAAATCGCAGGGAAAAAGAAACAATAGATTATCCGTATTGATGTCACGAAAGCGGATAGCACTACCAGTATCATAGCGTTAGCCATCTATACTCTATGATTAAGGAACGAGATGCGGAGCAGGAGGTAAACCATGCCCGGGCGCTTTGAATTAAAACCAACCCTGGCGAAAATCTGGCACGCGCCGGATAATTTTCGCATCATGGAGCCGCTGCCGCCTATGCATCGTCGTGGCATTATCATTGCCGCTATCGTGCTGGTGATCGGTTTCCTGCTGCCCGCCAGCGAGACCAGCGACTCACCTGTCGTCACGCGGGAAGCGCAATTGGATCTGCAATCGCAATCACAGCCGCCGACGGAGGCCCAGCTTCAGGCGCAGCTGGTCGCGCCGCAAAACGATCCGGATCAGGTGGCGCCCGTTGCGCCGGAACCTATCCAGGAAGGCCAGCCGGAAGAACAAAACCAGCCGCAAACGCAGCCTTTCCAGCAGGATAGCGGCATCGGTCAACAGTGGCGCTCGTACCGGGTAGAGTCTGGTAAAACTCTGGCGCAACTGTTCCGTGACCACGGGCTGCCCCCGACAGACGTTTATGCAATGGCGCAGGTAGAAGGCGCTGGCAAACCGCTGAGTAACCTCAAAAATGGTCAAATGATTAAAATTCGCCAGAATGCCAGCGGGGTGGTGACAGGTTTAACGATAGATGGCGATAACGGTCAACAGGTGCTGTTTACGCGTCAGCCTGACGGCAGTTTTATTCGCGCACAGTAACGTCGGCTGCGCCTTACCCCGCCTGTACCCTATTCGTTCAGGTGAAGCATTACCGCTTCACCTTATTCACCCACCAAATCCCCGAACATACCAGCACCAGCGCAATCATGTATTTCCACTCCAGAATATTCTCGCCGAGAAAAATAGCCGAAAGGGCCGCGCCGGAAACCGGGATCAGAAAGTTAAACGGCGCAATCATCCCCACGCGGTTATATTTGAGTAAAATGCTCCATAGCGCAAAAGCGACCGACGAGAGTAACGTCAGGTAGACTAAAATCGCCACCGACGAGAAGCCATGTATCGTCAGCGTACCGCCAAAAGCGTAACCGCCAATGACCAGTACCAGACCGCCAATCCCCAATTGATAGCCAGTCATGACCATCGGATCGACCGTCTGCGAGAGACGTTTGCCATACAATGTGGCCGCAGAAAGAATAAACGCCGCCAGCACCACGGAGCCTTCTCCCGGCAGATTAAAGCTGAAATCCAGGCCGTTGCTGACGTTCACCGCCATGACGCCCGCAAAGCCCAGAATACAGCCGAGCGTTTTGTTGTAGCTCAATCGGTCGTTCTGATAAATAAAGTGCGCCAGCAATACGCTGAAGAATGTGCCTGTCGCGTTCATGATTGAGCCTTTCACGCCGGAGGTGAACGCAAGGCCGATATAGAAAAAGAGATATTGCAGCGACGTCTGAGTCAGCCCCAGTAACGTTAACTGAGCAAACTGGCGCGGACGAAACCGACCAATCGGTTTACGCTGAAGCAGCGCGAACAGTAGCAGCAACCCACCCGCAAACAAAAAACGATAACCAGCAAAAACAATTTTAGAAGGGATATCGTCGGTGGCTATCTGAAAGAGGTCATAACCGCTTTTGATGGCTGGATAAGCGCTGCCCCATAGCAGGCAACAAAATGCGGCACACACATAAACGACGTTTTTGCGGGCAAACGGGGAGGCCTGGCGTTGGGTATCCATTCTTTCACCAAGAAATTAAAATAATGTTTTATTTTTGATTATCGCGAAAAGAGGGGGAGATAGCCAGTCGAAAAGCGATGGGGTTAAAAAAGCAAAACGTCGGCGCTGGGCCGACGTTTCGTTGCTAGCAAAAACGAGAATGCCTGATTACTCAGCAACCACGTTGATGATAACTTTTGCGAATACTTCGCTGTGAACCTGGAAGTTCACTTCGTGTTCGCCAGTGGTACGCAGAACGCCGTTCGGCAGACGAACTTCGCTCTTAGCCACGTCAACGCCAGCCGCAGTCACAGCGTCAGCGATGTCGCGAGTACCGATGGAACCGAACAGTTTACCTTCGTCGCCTGCTTTAGACGCGATAGTAACGGTTTCCAGGGCGTTGATTTTCTCTGCGCGTGCATTTGCAGCAGCCAGAACGTCAGCCAGTTTAGCTTCCAGTTCAGCGCGACGTGCTTCGAAGTATTCAACGTTTTTCTTGGTAGCCGGAACAGCTTTACCCTTTGGTACCAGGAAGTTACGAGCATAGCCCGCTTTAACGTTAACCTGATCACCCAGGCTACCCAGGTTTGCTACTTTATCAAGCAGAATAACTTGCATTACCTTATCCTCTCAAAGTCGTATTAATGGACCGTGACCGATTACTGATGGCGATCAGTGTACGGCAGCAGAGACAGGTAGCGAGCGCGTTTGATAGCGCGAGCCAGCTGACGCTGGTATTTTGCACGGGTACCGGTGATACGGCTTGGGACAATCTTACCGCTTTCGGTGATGTAGTTTTTCAGCGTAGCGATATCTTTATAGTCGATCTCTTGAACGCCTTCCGCGGTGAAACGGCAGAACTTGCGACGACGGAAATAACGTGCCATATGGCTAGTCTCCAGAATCTATCAATTCAATCTGCTCGGCATGCAGAACCATTTTGCTCAGACCGTTCTTTGCCTTGTGGCAAGAAATAAACCCCTGAACGGTTATGCGGCTGCCGACCGTTATACTGTGAGTAATGGCCTGGTTTTCGTGTCCGCTAACAATAACGGGCATTTGGCACCACGCCTGCCGGTGAAAGCCGGCTTCCTCTTGCACAGAACGATGCTCAAGCACGAACTGGCAATGCGGAATTCCTGATGGACTGACCTTTCGAAGGGGGGCCCTGCACACGGTGCCGGACAACGCCAGACGGTTGGTCATCAGAAATTACTCTTCAGAATCCCCAGCTTCAGCATCATCTGCGGTTTCGTTAGCGAAATCATCGCGACGCTCACGGCGCTCGTCTTTCGCTTTAACCATCGGAGAGGCTTCGGTAACAGCGTGCTTAGTACGCATAACCATGCTGCGGATAACGGCATCGTTGAAGCGGAAGGTAGTTTCCAGCTCATCGATCACTTCCTGCGGCGCTTCAACGTTCATCAGAACGTAGTGCGCTTTGTGCAGTTTGTTGATCGGGTAAGCCAGCTGACGGCGGCCCCAGTCTTCCAGACGGTGGATCTTGCCTTCTGCGCCAGTGATGGCAGCAGAGTAACGCTCGATCATGCCCGGAACCTGTTCGCTCTGGTCAGGATGGACCATAAAAACGATTTCGTAATGACGCATCGAATTGCTCCTTACGGATTATTCAGCCTCCTGTCTGGGTCAGCCGCGGCCCATGGAGGCAAGGAACGTGTTAAAGGTCGGCTGAAAAATGACGCGTTATAATACTGGCGCCTGCGGGCAAACTCAAGGTGATTGTACAATTATTTATCGTGCCGAACGTAACGCCTGTCCCGTCGCATTTTGCTGCTGAGATATTAACGTTATATCGCGCGCCACTATAAACGGCCTGTTCCGGCAGAGAAATTGACACTGTGGTCAGCGCGCTTTTTTGCCACACAGGGTTTCTTAAACATAGCGGCATACATCAACGGGTTGTTAATCAGGTAAAAAACGACAATGCGATAATTTTTTGAACAACAGCATCAGAAAAGGTCGCCATCTCTGCGGCGGGTTATGGTTAAAATTAAACCAGAAGCGATTCACTAAAGGGGGATATCGCCAACCAGACCGCGCTGCTGAGGAGGTACTCTATGCGAGCCCGGATAATGTTATTTCTGGCTGCGCTTTTGCCTGGCATAACGGCAACGGCAGCCATCGAGTTAAATAATCATCAGGCCAGAAATATGGATGATGTGCGCAGCTTAGGCGTGATCTACATCAACCACAACTTCGCCACGGAAAGTGAAGCCAATCTGGCGCTGAATGAAGAGGCCGACGTGCGAAACGCAATGTATTATCACGTCATACTTATCCGGGAACCGGGTAGCAACGGCAATATACACGCCAGCGCGAATATTTATCGCTAGCATCAGGAAAACCAACGAAAAAGCCATAGTTGATTTGCCCCCTGAGCAGGGGGCTTTTTTCGCGGAAAGATGGCTCCGGAATTAGACCTGTGACATCCCGATAATATTCACATTCCGGAGCTCATACTTCACTTCTGCCCGTAATACGCATTCGGGCCATGCTTACGCATGAAGTGTTTATTCATCAGATAATCGTCGATGGGATTCAGCGCCGGGTTAATGCCGCGCGCAATCCACGCCATTTTTGCCACTTCCTCCATGACCACCGCGTTATGTACCGCATCGTGCGCATCTTTCCCCCAGGCGAACGGCCCGTGTTGATACACGACAATGCCTGGCGTATGCAGCGGTTCCACCTCGCCCAGCGTTTCGATGATCACCTTACCGGTGTTCAGCTCGTACTCGCCCTGCACTTCTTCTTCGCTTAACGCCCTGGTACAAGGAATATCGCCAAAGAAATAGTCCGCGTGCGTGGTACCGAGCGCCGGAATAGCCATCCCCGCCTGCGCCCATGCCGTGGCGTGGGTGGAGTGGGTATGAACGACGCCGCCAAGCGACGGATAGCGTTGATACAGCGCCAGATGGGTAGCGGTATCGGAAGAAGGACGATAACCTCCCTCCACCACTTTGCCATCCATATCCACCACCACCATGTCATCTACCTTCATGGTTTCATAGGCGACACCGCTTGGCTTAATCACCACCAGCCCGCGTTCGCGATCGATAGCGCTGACGTTGCCCCAGGTAAACGTCACCAGTCCATAACGGGGCAAATCCATGTTAGCGTCAAATACCTGCTGCTTGAGCTTTTGCATTAGGCTGCCTCCACCAGACCGGCGCTGGCCATGCGCGCTTTCACCCAGTCACGCGCTTTCGCTACCTCTGCCGCCGGGTTCTCTGCTGTTTCGCTCCACATCTCAATCAGATAGGGCCCGCAATAGCCACTCTGTTTGAGCGTTTCGAAGCAGCGTTCGAAATCGACAACGCCTTCGCCAAACGGCACATTTTTGAACACGCCGGGTTTAGTATCTTTGACGTGTACCGCGACGATATGCCCGATTCCCGCCTGTAGCTCCATCTGTACGTCGTTATCCCAGGCAGACAGATTGCCGATATCCGGATAGAGCTGGAACCACGGGTTATTGAGGTAGTGAGCATAGCCCAGCGCTTTACTGATGGAGTTCATCAGCGGATAGTCCATGATCTCCATCGCCAGCGTCACCTGGGCGCGGCTGGCCATATCAACGCTCTCTTTTAACCCATCGCGAAAGCGGCAACGCGTTTCGTCGTTGGCCTGCTGATAGTAAACGTCGTACCCCGCCAGTTGAATGACGCGAATCCCGACGTCCTGCGCAAACTGAATCGCTTTACGCATAATCTCCAGCCCCTGCGCCCGTACCGCGTCATCTTCGCTACCGAGCGGAAAACGACGATGCGCGCTCAGACACATGGACGGCACGCGCACGCCGGTTTCAGCAACCGCGCTCACCAGCGCCAGGCGCTGCTCGCGACTCCAGTCGAGCCGCGCCAGTCGGGCGTCGGTCTCGTCCACCGACATTTCAACAAAGTCAAAACCCAGCGTTTTCGCCAGCCGCAGGCGTTCCAGCCAGCACTCCCCGGCAGGGAGCGCTTTTTCATAGATGCCGAGCGGAATTTGTTTCGACAGCATAGCCGCTCCTTAGCCCCACAGTTGGGCAATGGAGCGTTTGAACTGCCGTGCGGCTTCTACCGGCGATTCGGCATCGCGAATGCTACGCCCCGCGATAAAGACATGGATCGGAATGCCTTTGAACAGCGGCAGGTCTTCCAGCGCCAGTCCGCCGGTCACGGTCACTTTAAAGCCCATATCGGAGAGTCGCTTAATCGCGGTAATATCCGCCTCGCCCCACGCCACGCCTGCCGCCTGCGCATCGCGGCTGCGGTGATAAACCACTTGCTGAATGCCCGCATCGCGCCACTGCTGCGCCTGTTCCCAGGTCCAGTAACCGGTCAGTTCGATCTGCACGTCGCCGTTGAACTCTTTCGCCACATCCAGCGCGCCTTTCGCGGTGTTGATGTCGGCGCAGCAAATGACCGTCACCCAGTCCGCGTTGGCTTCGAAACACATACGGGAGAGGATTTTACCGGCATCGGCAATTTTGGCGTCCGCCAGCACGATTTTGTGCGGATAGAGTGCTTTCAGGTCGCGAACGGCACGCACGCCTTCGCCCACGCACAGAATGGTGCCCACTTCGATAATGTCGACTTCTTCGGCAATCAGGCGAGTGGTTTCATAGGCGCTATCCATAGTCTGGTTGTCCAGCGCGACCTGCAACATTGGTAATGACATTTTCAATTCCTTCTTAAGCTGCCGCGTTGGTGCGGTCAATGAGATCCAGGACTTCCTGCGCGGTGCGGCAGGCGCGTAAACGGTCAAAATTAGCTTCGTCTTCAAACAGGTTGACGATCTGCATGATGCCCACTTCCTGGTGAGTGTTGGCATCAACCGCCGCCATGGTGATCAGAATATCGACCGGGTCGTTATCTTCGTGGTTGAACTCCAGCGGCTTTTTCAGGGTCACCAGCGAAAAACCGGTTTTCTTCACCCCTTCTTCCGGGCGGCCATGCGGCATCGCCAGGCCGGGGGCAATCACAAAATAGGGGCCAAACTGCTCAACGCCATCCAGAATCGCCTGGTAATAGCGCGGCTCTACCACGTCTGCAGCCACCAGTAAATCGACGCCGATCTTGACGGCTTCCTGCCAGGTATTCGCTTCAGCCTGCAGGCGGATAGAATTATTCTCCGCCAGTGAATCACGTAATTTCATGTTGCATCCTTACTTCACGTCTTGCGGGAAATGTTCTTTGATCACTTCCAGCAGTTTCGGGCCAAAATCCGCAGGCGACAGCATGTTGCGCACGCCAACCACATATTTGTTGCCGGTCACGCTGATTTCGCCTGCAATATGGGTAGAAGCGATGATGATATCCGCGCCGCTCAACTCGCTTTTGTACTCGCCAACCGCGCAGCTATTTACCGTGTGGTCAATGTTTGATTGGGTTAAAAACTGGTCCACTTTCATTTTCATGATCATGGAACTGCCCTGTCCGTTGCCACACACAGCCAGAATACGTACGGTCATAATCAAAACTCCTTATTAAGCAGACTGTTCTGCCAGTTGTTTTTCTGCATCTTCTTCTGCGCGCAGTGCGCGGCCAGCGAAGAACATATAAGCCAGTGCAATTACAATGATGACGGTCATAAAGGCGATACCGAGGGAGAAGAAGCCCTGCATCATCGGCGGCGCCAGAATCGACCAGTCCGCCATACCCATCCAGGCACTCATACCGGTGAGTTTCACCGCCCAGACGCAACCAAAGATTTCAATCATCCCCATCACCAGACAAATTTTCAGCGCCGCACGCCAGCCGCCGAAGTGGTTAGCGAACACGCCGATAGTGGCGTTAGAGAAGAACATCGGGATAAAGCCAGGAATAATCAGGATCGAGGAGCCGCAGGCAACCAGGATGCCAACCGCAATCAGCTGGCCGATGGTGCCCCACATAAAGCCCCAGACCACCGCGTTAGGCGCGAAGCTATAAATAGCGGCGCAGTCAATCGCCAGTACTGCGCCCGGAATCAGACGCTGGGAGATACCGTTAAAGGCCTCAGAGAGCTCGGCGACAAACATACGCACGCCCTGGGTGATGATGAAGATCGCCACCGCAAAGGAGAAACCGGTTTGCAGGATATAGATTGTCCAGTGGGTTTTACCCGCCATCGCCTGTACGGTATCGATACCAAAAGAGAGCAGAATGGCACCAAAGAAGATGGTCATTACAATCGCCGTGGAGACGATGTTGTCATGGAAAATGTTCAGCCAGCCCGGCAGTTTGAGGTCTTCAACGCTTTCCTCTTTTTTGCCCAGGAACGGCGCGACTTTATAGGCAATCCAGGAAGCAAACTGCTGCTGGTGACCGATGGAGAAACCGCAGCCGTCCGTCACTTCCTGAGTCGGCTTGTACATCATGTTGGAGGTAATACCCCAGTACAGGGAAACCAGTATCGCCGTGCAGATAATGGTGGTCCACATGGAATAGCCGAAGATATAGAAAGAGACCGCAATCAGCCCCGCCTGCTGGAACATGATGTGCCCGGTCAACATGATGGTGCGAATACCGGTAATGCGTCGCAATAAGACGTAACAAATATTCAGCGCCAGCGCGAGCAACACCGCGTAGCCTACCCAACTATACGCATCACCCATCCGTTCGATCGTTGCCATCATCGAAGCATAGGTATCGGAAATCGCGCCGTTGATGCCGTAGACCTCAGACATTTTCGCCACCACCGGTTTAAAGGTGCTGGTCAGAATGCCGGACCCGGCCTGTAGCAGCATGAAGCCAATGATGGTTTTGATCGTCCCTTTGATGATCACGCTGACGCTTTTGCGCAACAGGATATAGCCCAGGCAGGTCACAATACCCAGTAATAGCGGGGCATTGGTCATTACCTGATTAAAGAAAATGGTAAAGATGTTGTAGAGGATCTCCATAACGATCTCCGGTAGACGAGGTTGCTGAGTCACAGGCGCTCAGGATAATGTCCCTTCACTTTAATTTTCAAAAGTAATCACAACAAGATTAAATTTGATTAACTGTGACGTAGCGCGCAAATAATTAGCACACTTAATACATGGTTTACTTATAGGTAACTCATTTTTTCATTAAAATAAGTAAAATCATAAAGATGAAAACATTCACATGACGCCAGACAAGATTAAATCTTCTCCTGACTGCGTTCTCTCCTGCCAAAAAGTCAAAAAATAGCCCATTGCCTTCTTGAGAAAATAGTGTCAGGATTAATCAAAACAAATCACGTTTTGAACCATTTTGAACAAACATGAAGGTAAATGCGATGAGTAAAGTACAAAGCATCACGCGTGAATCATGGATTCTGAGCACGTTTCCGGAGTGGGGAAGCTGGCTGAACGAAGAGATTGAACAAGAGCAGGTCGCGCCGGGTACGTTCGCTATGTGGTGGCTGGGCTGTACCGGGATCTGGCTAAAATCTGAAGGCGGCACTAACGTATGCGTCGATTTCTGGTGCGGTACCGGTAAACAGAGCCACGGTAATCCGTTGATGAAAACTGGCCATCAGATGCAGCGTATGGCTGGCGTCAAAAAATTACAGCCTAACCTGCGCACCACGCCGTTTGTTCTCGATCCTTTCGCTATCCGTCAGATTGACGCCGTACTGGCGACCCACGACCATAACGATCACATTGACGTCAATGTCGCGGCTGCCGTAATGCAGAATTGCGCCGATGATGTTCCGTTTATCGGCCCGCAGACCTGCGTGGATTTATGGGTTGGCTGGGGCGTGCCGAAAGAACGCTGCATCGTGGTAAAACCGGGCGATGTCGTGAAAGTGAAAGATATTGAAATTCACGCGCTTGATGCCTTTGACCGCACCGCATTAATCACCCTGCCCGCAGATCAGAAAGCCGCTGGCGTACTGCCGGACGGCATGGATGTACGCGCGGTTAACTATCTGTTTAAAACGCCGGGCGGCAATCTCTATCACAGCGGCGATTCTCACTATTCCAACTACTACGCGAAACACGGCAACGAACATCAAATTGATGTCGCGCTTGGTTCTTACGGTGAAAACCCGCGCGGTATTACGGACAAAATGACCAGCGCGGATATTCTACGCATGGCGGAATCGCTGAATACCAAAGTGGTGATCCCGTTCCATCACGATATCTGGTCGAACTTCCAGGCCGATCCGCAAGAGATCCGCGTGTTATGGGAAATGAAGAAAGATCGCCTGAAGTATGGTTTTAAACCGTTTATCTGGCAGGTTGGCGGCAAGTTTACCTGGCCGTTGGATAAAGACAATTTCGAATACCACTATCCGCGTGGTTTTGACGATTGCTTTACCATTGAACCCGATCTACCGTTCAAATCCTTCCTGTGAGTCGATATCATGCCGGGATTACCCGGCATTTTTTCCATTTACTTTAGTATTTCCAGGCTATTTCAAATATCATCTTTTCAAATCAATTTGTATCGGAATAGCTCATGACTGAAGCACAAAGACATCAAATACTGCTGGATATGCTGGCACAGTTGGGCTTTGTTACCGTCGAAAACGTGATTGAGCGTCTGGGGATCTCCCCGGCGACAGCGCGCCGCGACATCAACAAGCTCGACGAAAGCGGGAAACTTAAAAAAGTGCGCAACGGCGCAGAGGCCATTACCCAACAGCGGCCCCGCTGGACGCCGATGAATCTGCACCAGGCGCAAAACCACGATGAAAAAGTACGCATCGCGAAAGCGGCGTCGCAGCTGGTAAACCCGGGTGAAAGCGTAGTGATTAACTGCGGCTCCACCGCTTTCCTGCTGGGGCGCGAAATGTGCGGGAAGCCGGTACAGATCATTACCAACTATCTGCCGCTGGCGAATTATCTGATCGATCAAGAGCATGACAGCGTGATTATCATGGGTGGTCAGTATAATAAAAGCCAGTCGATTACCCTGAGCCCGCAGGGAAGTGAAAACAGTCTCTATGCTGGCCACTGGATGTTTACCAGCGGAAAGGGCTTAACCGCGGATGGCCTGTACAAGACCGATATGCTAACCGCCATGGCGGAACAAAAAATGCTCAGCGTCGTCGGGAAACTGGTCGCGCTGGTCGATAGCAGTAAAATTGGCGAGCGCGCGGGGATGCTGTTCAGCCGCGCCGATCAGATCGCTATGCTGATTACCGGCAAAAATGCCAATCCGCAGGTTTTGCAACAGCTTGAAGCCCAGGGTGTAAGCATACTCCGCGTTTAAAGATGCTGTCGGAAAAACGCTACCGTCGCCGACAACGCTTCTGGCGTAATGCGATGCCGCACGCCTGCGGCCCATAAACAGGTCACATGCTTATCCAGCTTCGCCGCGGCGAGTGCCTGCTGGAGCCGGAAGGTTTCGATAGCAGGCACCACGTCATCCTCCTGACCATGCCACAACAGAAGCGGCCTGTCGGCCAGTCGCTCTAACTGATGTGTGACTTCCCATTCACGTAGCGGCGCGATGATATTGTCGAATTCCGCCTGCTGCGCCGGGTTCTGCGGGGATAACGGCGGGAAAAGCGTCCGGGCGAGCCCGGTAAAATAGCCCGACCCCATTAAACTGGCCCCGCATTTTACCTCTCGGTGACGCGTCATAATGCCCAGCGCCGTCATACCGCCCATGGATGCGCCGCCCACCGCCAACCGCCCGTCAAGTAGCCAGTTTTCCGCCTGAATCGCCGCACGTAACGTCGTAAACTCCTGCATGTTTTGGTGCAGAATCTGCCAGAATCGGTGTATCCGTCCCTGTGAGTCGCCGCCGAAGCGAGCGCCATGCTCCGGCGCATCCGGCATGACTACCCGGAATCCTGCCTGTGCCAGGGCAACGGCAAAATAACTATAAACCAGGCTGGAGGAGGTGAAGCCATGATAGAACACCACACAGGGAAGCGGCACGGCGCGTTTCCCTTCCGGGAAGGCATGTAGTACGACGCCTCCGGCTAATTGTCGTGTTTCAATCGCTATCATTATTCTCTCCTTTTTATCCGGTATGCCACGGAGAAATACTTAACGCAAGTTTATGGATAGCGCAATAATTCATAATGTTTGAGAACTGGGTTACGCTTTCGCAACGTTTTCATTCGAAAATCGCGTGACAGGTAACACTTCGGGAACATTCCCCCTAAAGGGAAATCAATAAGGCATTACACTATGATTATCAGGAAACGAGATAGAGTTATGCGTCGGTTTGCTTCATTGATAGCAGCGCTGTTATTAAGCGCGTGTAGCGTGCTGCAGGGTACGCCGCAACCTGCGCCGCCTGTCGCCGATCACCCGCAGGAAATCCGTCGCGATCAAACGCAAGGACTACAGCGGATGGGGACCGTAAGCGCGCTGGTTCGGGGCTCCCCGGATGATGCAATAGATGAAATCAGAGCGAAAGCCGCCGCTGCGAAAGCCGATTATTACGTTATCTTAATGGTTGATGAAACGGTTGTAACCGGCCAGTGGTATTCACAAGCCATTTTGTATCGTCAATAACAGTAGATTGATTTTTAGTCAGTTTTACATTGCTTTGCGTCCCTATGCGTTTACCTGTGCACAATAAACAAACAGGTTTACCGTGATGGAGCGTCCTGTTAAATGCGGGGTATGTAATAAGGAGCTGACGATGAAACAAGAACTTGCCTTATCCTCACTGCTGCTTTCTGCCGGACTGGTGAGTACGACGGCACAGTCTGCCGAATTCGCCAGTGCTGACTGCGTAACGGGTCTGAATGAAATCGGCCTGATCTCGGTCAGTAATGTTGCAGGAAACCCACAGGATGTAGAGCGGATTATCGCCCTCAAAGCCGATGAACAGGGTGCGTCCTGGTACAGAATTATTCAAATGTATGAAGAACAACAGTCGGATAACTGGCGCGTACAGGCGATACTCTATGCCTGATGCCGCGTGGCTCGCGCCGGATGGCGACGCCAGCGTCTTATCCGGCCTGAAGGATGGCATGTACTACAGGCCAAACGTTACCGCAGTCCCCCGGTCGCCCTTAACAGTAAATCATTTTGCACCTGGGCAGACAGCGGCATTTCGCCGCGTGTATCCAGCATCATCTGACACCACGCTTGCGCCAGCGGCGGCGAGGCATGACGCAGCATTTCCGCTCCGCATCCCAGCAAGAAAAGCTGCTGCGTAATCTCTCTGCCCATTGCTTCGTCCGGTTTGCGTAAACGTTGCTGTAGCTGACGTACCGCGCGGTCGTAATGGCGATCCTGGCCTTTGACTTCCGCAAAAGCCTCACTCAATACGTCATAGACGCCGTGTTGTTTTGTCAGCACCCGAAGTACATCCAGACACATGATATTGCCGGACCCTTCCCAGATACTGTTCACCGGCATTTCACGGTACAGGCGCGGGAGTTCGCTCTCTTCGCAATACCCCATCCCGCCGAGAACCTCCATCGCCTCAGCCACAAAAGGGATTCCCTGCTTACAGATGGCGAATTTCGCCGCTGGCGTGAATAATCGCGCCCATAATGCCTCTTTCGCCTCGCGACGTTGCTCCCAGGCGCGCGCCAGCCGAAACAAAAGCGCCGTCTGCCCCTCCAGGCATAGCGCCATACGACTTAAGGTTTGTCGCATCAACGGTTGTTCGATCAGCGGCTTACCAAAAGCCTGACGCTGATGAGCATGGTAAATCGCGACTGAAAACGCACGCCGCATTAAGCCATGACTCCCGAGCGCGCAGTCAAGACGCGTCATACCGCCCATCTTTAAGATATGCCGAATCCCGTCGCCCTCTTCTCCCAGCCGCCAGCCGACGGCATCCTGAAACTCGACTTCGGCGCTGGCATTAGATCGATTACCGAGTTTATCTTTCAGGCGTTCAAGACGAACAGAGTTCCGTTGCCCGTCTGGCAGGAAACGCGGCACAAAGAAACAGGATAATCCTCCTTTTGCCTGCGCCAGCACGAGGTGCGCATCACTTTGCGGCACAGAGAAAAACCATTTATGTCCCACCAGCCGATATGAATCATCCGCCAGCCGCTCCGCGTGGGTCGTATTACTGAGTACGTCCGATCCGCCCTGCTTTTCCGTCATTCCCATGCCGATAAGCAGGCCCCGTTTTTGCCCGCCCGGCAGCAAATGCGAATCGTAGCGATCGCTGCGCAGCGGCACCAGCCAGTCATGGAAAGTGGCGGGAAGCATCTGCAATAGCAACGGTGTCGCGGCAAAGGTCATCGTGACAGGACAGAGTGTTCCCGCTTCTACCTGAGCATGTAATACAAAACGCGCCGCCCGGGCGACAAAACTTCCCGCCCTTGCCTCCTCCTCCCAGGCCAGGTTATGTACCCGATTAGCGCAAAGCCCCTGCATCAACAGGTGCCAGGCGGGATGAAAGCGAACGTCATCCAGACGCTGTCCCTGGGGATCGTAACGTAGCAACTCAGGAGGATGCGCGTTCGCCAGACGCCCCAGTTCCAGTGATTCTGCCGTTCCCAGTTGTTGGCCAATGCTGGCGAGAAGATCGCTATCCCATCCCGCGCCTTCCCGGGAAACCGCTTCACACAGCGCGCCATCAGACAGGAATAAGTTACTGTTATTGAGCGGAGCAGGTTGATTAAAGACGGTATGTGTTTGCCAGGACATGGTGTCTCCCTCCTTCAATGGCGCTGAAGTCAAGTATGGTCATGACTGCGCCATTGACGCCGGAGCAAGATCACAAAAGTATGATTAACCGGCAATATAATGTGGGACGAAACGGGAAGTGTCTTTGGTAATTAGCGTATTGTCCTCGCGAATCCCCATCCCGGAGGCTTCATCGTCAATGATCCAACTGCCAATCAGCGTATAGCTATCGCCAAAGCGCGGCAAAGGCTGAAACGCCTGGTAAATCATCGGCTCGTCAGCGTAGTCGCCGTCGGCATGATCGATAACATTTTGCCGCTCGTCAAAAATCGTGACGTTGCCGCCTTCACGTGAATAAATCGGCTTCCGCACGCTGCTTTCACCTGGCACTGCGAGCGATTTTTCGCCCTCAAACCAGGCCGGCAGCAGATTCGGATGGCCAGGGAAAAAGCGCCACAATAACGGCAACAGCCCTTTGTTACTCAGAATACTTTTCCACAATGGCTCAATCCATTGCTCACGACGTTTTCGCAACAGCGGGCCGTTGTCGTCGCGCATCATCCACTCCAGCGGGTAGAGCTTAAAGGCGCGGCGAATCACGTTATCGTCCAGATCGGTCAGCACGCCGCCTACGCCAAGCCCCAGTTCTTCAATATAGATAAATCGCGTTTCCTGCCCCGCCTGCTGCGCGCAATCCTGAAGGTACAGCACCGTCGTACGATCTTCGTCGGTATCTTCACAACAGCAAAAGTAGAGTGGTTCCCGACTGTACAGCTCGCTGAAGCGGGCGATCAGCCGCTCCTGTATCGCGTTGTATTGATCGGCATCACGCGGGATGGCGCCGCTACGACGAGCATCCTCCAGCCATAGCCATTGAAAGTAGGAGGACTCATAGAGCGACGTCGGCGTATCCGCGTTGTATTCCAGCAATTTAACCGGATCTTTGCCGCACCAGACGAAATCCATCCGCCCGTAAAGCGAAGGATCGCGGCTGCGCCAACTTTCGGCGATGACATCCCAGTACAATGGCGGGATCGCCAGCTGCTGCATGATCTGCTCATCCCGGACGGCCCGCTCGACAACCTCCAGACACATCTGATGAAGCTCTGCGGTCGGTTTTTCGATCTGTTCTTCAATTTGCCGTAATGTAAAACGGTAGGCCCGGCTTTCATCCCAGTAAATTTCGTTATCGATAACATGAAAGTCAAAACCGTGATCGCAGGCGATCTTATCCAGATCCCGGCGTACCGGTACGTTATGTCGTAGCATGGTTAGCCTCCCCAGTGTCCGCGGGCGCTGGAAGAACGGCCATAGCCGCCGCGGGAGACGGTGGACGCTTTCCGTGTGATATAACCAGGGCTGGTCGCGGTATCGCTTTTCCCTGTGCCGCTGCGCCACGCATAGTCGCCGGATGTGGTGCGCCAGACGGGACGGGAGACATAAGATGAACCGCCGCTGCTATAGATGTATTGTTCATCACGGTTCTGACGAATCGCGCGGCTGAGTAAAAAGCCGCTTAATACCGGAACCCAGCTCCGCTCGGTGATATCAAAGTAGCAATCGCCAAACTGCGACTGACAGCGCTCCTGCGTCAATTGCTTAGGCACATTAGCGTAAAATTCTGTTTTCGCATTATTCCAGCCGTCAGCGCAAACGCTGGCGCTATTGCCATCGTCAATACAGTCGTTCACCGTGGCGTAAAACGTCCCATCGCCGTCGTTGTCACTATTGCTGCCGTCACCGTACCCTTTCAGGAGAAAAAAGGCCGCTCCGCCCATAATCGCCAGCGTCAGGTATTTTGGCGTGTAGCGATTTCGTTGCCGCTCAAAGGGATTGACCGGTTCGGCTATTCGTCTTATTGCCGAATGGCCTACGCCGGATGTGCTTCTGGATTTTCGTTTTTTTGCCATGATCTTCCGTTACCATGTCATACAGGCAGCGTTAAAAATACCGCCAGCCAGCGCTGCGGTTCCCATAAATAGCCCCGCCGCCACGTTGTGATGAATAATTTTTTCGCTCAGCGTAGGCATGTATAACCTTACGCAACCATAAATCAGCAGTTGAATCACCAGCGCAATGCCGCCCCAGGCAAAATAGTCCGGGATACTGACCGAGTTTATCGCCGCGCTGGATAAGGGGATGACATAGCCCAGCAACGTACCACTAAAGGCCAGCGATGCCGCAGTATTGTTATTTTTTATCAGCTGCCATTCATTATGCGGCGTTATCTTTGAGTAAATAAAAAGAAATACAATGACCATTGCCGCGCCAATAAAAAAATAGGCGCAGAAAGCCAGTAATGCGTCCAGTATATGCATAATTTCCCTGTATGTGCTTAACCAATAACCGTCAGTGAAGTGAGCGGGATATCCACGCCGAGGGCGCGTGAAAACACCCATTCAGGCTCACCGCGCTCATTAAATGATTCTTCCCCGTTCAATAGAAGATACTCCCAGGCGTCATCCGTCACCTGGCGCTGGAAGCCCATCGTAAAATTGTGAACGTCCCATTTCTCTGCCTGCTGATTTTCAACCTTTTCCAGCATGTAGACAGGTTCAATATTGCCCGGCTCTTCATGGTTAAAAAAACGCTGCCAGCGCCGTTCTTGCCAGTTGAGCGTCATCGGCCCTATTGCCGCTGGCGCAATGGCTGAACGCCAGTGACGTTCCTCGTTAATACCGAAACTTTCCTCATATACAAAGAGTTTGATGTCATCAATGTCGTCAACATCCGTGCCGCCAGTGGTGTTAATTTGTAGAAACTCATCGCCAGAGGTGTAGTAGCGAAAAATCTGACTGCCGCCGCCTAAATCTATACGACTCGCTGCCGCGACAGTGTATTTTTCACCCGGTAGCGCCACCAGCAACGACGACTCCAGTAGCCGAAATGCCAGCGTATCCAGCGTGAAACCGGCGTTAAGATGTAATCCTAATGGTCCGCGAATCGGCGCTGGCGCGCTTGTTTTACCGAGCAAACGCTGAAAAAATTGCATCATAGGGGAACCTCTATCTCTTGCCATGCGACCTCTTCAGCCAGAATGCGATTATTACCGACCAGATGTAGCCACATACCGCCTCTGACTTCAGTTGAAATCACCGGATTCAATTCCATACCACGACCATTCTTGCAGTGACTGATCCCCAGCACCGTCGCGTCATGATGAAGCTTCATATAACGCATTAGCGCGCCGTATCGCATAGGCGCGACAGAAGCCGGGACAGGCAGCGCGAATCCGGTATCGCCCAGCATCGGATTCATAATGGAAGCGACAGATTGCGATGATCCTGGGTCCTGAATGGAACGGGAAAGTTGTTCAGCGGAAAGGTTACGGACTATCTCCATGCGCGGGCAGTGGGTTTCCAGTAATCCGGCATAACGCTCGTCTTCCAGATAAACCACAATATGGCACTGCGCGGGTACATAGTCTGCCAGCGAGAGCGCCGCCGTGAAGGTCTGCTCATCGGTACGAGCGAAAATAATCACGCTCTGGCACTGCTCCAGCCCCATGCGCTGGTGTTCCTGCGGATCGTTAAAGTTGCTGATGCGGATAAAATCCACCCAGTTATTACCCGGCAGCGGATGCTGAATATCTTCCAGTTCGCACAGCAGAACCCGTTCAAAGGCACGCCGCTTGTCATATAGCAGCAATGAGATCATCTTTTCGGTTTGATGACCCCGCCAGCCAATCACCAGCATATGATGGTGTAAATGGCGATAATCGCCCATGCCCGTTATTCCTTTCGCTAACATTCCCTGCACCTGCGCAATCACTTTTCCCATTAACGCGCCGAACAACCCGACGCTAACCGGAATTTGCCACAGCGCGGTGAACAGACGTCCTGGCGCCGTCTGCGGGCTAAGATCGCCAAAACCTAATGTGGAACCCACCACCGAGCAGTAATAGATAAAATCGCTTAACTGGCTCACCAACGCGCTTTCGCGCAACAGGCGCAGCACCAGATAGCAAAGCAGATACTGCCCGATAAACAGGCCCAGCAAAGCGGGCCAGGTCAGTCTGGACAAATGACGCTGGCAGGTTTTGACAATCCACGTAAAGAGCATTATTCGCCTTGTTGACGCTGTAAACGCGCCAACACATCCTGAGCATTGCTTTTATTGGTTGCGCCAATACCGGCCTGCGCCAGTTTTTCATCCAGGTCGCGTCCATCGGCGACTTTTTCCAGCTGCGCGGCGGCATCCAGCCGGGCCTGGCGTTCAGCCTGACGCGTTTGTAAACGTTTAAGCGACTCCGCCGCCGTAGACACATTCGACGCGGCTCCGACGGTCGAGGTCGTCACCGCCTGCTGCGCGCGCTGCATGGCTTCTGTCGCCTTAACCACTTCAAGTTGCTGCTCAAACTGCGCAATCCGCTGGCCTGTCGCCGTTACGGCCTTCTCCACCGCATCGCGAGAGGCTTCCAGATTAGTCAGCACCTGTTCTTCGGCAAGAATGGCATTTTCCAGACGGGCTATTTCTTCCGCCACTTCGTTGAGTAAAGCGGCGTCGACATTCTTACTCATTGCCGCCAACGCCCGTGTTTCAAGGCTGGCTTTACGCTCACGTAAATCATTCAGCTTGTCATGGCTTAGCTTCACCCGCGCCAATAAATCCACTCTGGATTTACCCGCTTTATCCAGCTCGGCTTTTGCGTCGCGAATATGCTGCTCCAGCATACGTACACCCTGTGCTTCATCAATGGCTTCCTCTGCCTGAGCAACGAATGATTTACCTAACGTGAACAAACTTTTTAAAATTCCCATGTAAGCCGCCTGTATTATTCCTGTGAATAGACTTGTGTTATTTCAGCGATATCCAACGCATTTTCTACAAGCGTGGTGATTTCCAGCATCACGTCGGCAAGCGACGAATTTAACGACAGCGCGCCAAAAGCGACATAATATTCCTCCTGTTTTACCTGGGTAATACCGACCGAAGACAGCGGTAAAACCTTCTGATTTCTCAGTAAGAAAAGATTAAATTCCGCGGTATCTCTAATCGTATTTACCGGACAGATATAAGTCTCGATAACTATTTGTTGCGAGGTAAATAAAACCGCCAGTGGTAAATCGCCATAATCATTCATTTTTATTATTAATGAAGATTCATTATTTTCTATATCAATATTTAATTCGGCGATGTTGTTTAATGCATCCGCCAGCGTCCGTGGAGTCCATGCCATATTTTTATCTCTATCTCATTTTTATAAATAAAAGAAATTACAGGGTAGGTTTTGCTTTTTATATTACCAGTCAAAGATAAAAAAAAACCATCCGATTATGGATGGTTTTTTCTTAAAAAATACTATCAGCATCAGGTGCGCTGGCGAACGGCTTCAAACAGACAAATCCCGGTCGCAACAGAGACATTCAGCGACGACACGCTACCGGCCATAGGAATGCTGATCAGCTCATCGCAGTGCTCACGGGTCAGACGACGCATACCTTCACCTTCTGCGCCCATGACCAGCGCCATGCGGCCAGGCATTTTGCTCTGATACAGCGTATGGTCAGCCTCGCCCGCCGTCCCGACAATCCAGATATTCTCTTCCTGCAACATGCGCATCGTGCGCGCCAGGTTGGTGACGCGGATCAACGGCACGCTTTCCGCTGCGCCGCAGGCGACTTTCTTCGCCGTCGCGTTAAGTTGCGCGGAGCGGTCTTTCGGCACGATTACCGCATGTACGCCAGCGGCATCGGCGCTGCGCAGACAGGCGCCAAGATTATGCGGATCGGTGACGCCATCGAGGATCAACAAAAAGGGGCGATCGTGTAATGCGATCAGATCCGGCAGATCGTTTTCCTGATACTGCCGGCCTGGTTTCACACGAGCGATAATGCCCTGATGCACGGCACCGTCGCTTTTCTCGTCGAGATATTGGCGGTTTGCCAGCTGGATAACCACGCCCTGGGACTCAAGGGCGTGAATCAGCGGCAACAGACGTTTATCTTCACGGCCTTTTAAAATAAAGACTTCCTGAAAACGTTCAGGGGCGCGCTCCAGCAGGGCCTGCACTGCGTGGATGCCGTAAATCATTTCGCTCATTAATGTACTCATTGTTTACGTTTTGCCGGGGGCGCTACGCTTGCCCGGCCTACAGATAATTCACCCTCTTCTGTTTGAAGAGGGTATTGCTCACTCTGCCGCTTTTTTCTTCGCCGCACGCTTCGCTTTGGTCGCTGCGGCTATTTTCTGCGTTTTAGCCGATGGCTTTTTTGCTTTTCTCGCGTCTTTCTTCGCTGCTTTCGGCTTCGCTTTTTTCTCGCCGCGGAAGGCGCTATCAGGCTCGAAGTTAACTTTTTTACCTACCTGACGACGTTTACCGGCGTTTTTACTTTCACCTTTTTTCGCTTTTTCACGCGCCGTTTTGCCGACGTTACGCGGTGCGCGCTCGCTGGAGATCAGGCTAAAGTCAATTTTCCGTTCGTCCATATTCACCGCTTCGACGCGTACCTCGACCCGGTCGCCCAGGCGATATGTCTGCCCGCCGGACTCGCCAATCAGACGTTGCCCTACCTGATCGAAGCGATAGTAATCGTTATCCAGTGAGGAAACGTGTACCAGCCCATCGATAAACAGTTCATCAAGACGGACAAAGAAGCCGAAACCGGTGACGCTGGCAATCACGCCCTTAAAGACGTTGCCTACCTGATCCAGCATAAAGTCACATTTCAGCCAGTCGGAGACATCACGCGTCGCTTCATCAGCGCGGCGTTCCGCCATCGAACAGTGCTGGCCGAGCTGCAACATCTCTTCCATCGAGTAGTGATAACCGCCCGTTTCTGTGGTGTTGCCCTTGTTCCCTTGCTCTTTCGCCAGCAGGTACTTAATGGCGCGGTGCAAAGAAAGATCCGGATAGCGGCGAATCGGCGAGGTAAAGTGCGCATAAGACTGCAACGCCAGGCCAAAGTGCCCGCGGTTTTCCGGATCGTAAATCGCCTGCTTCATTGAACGCAGCAGCATAGTTTGCAGCATTTCGGCGTCCGGCCGGTCGGCAATCGATTCAAGCAGTTCGGCATAATCGCGCGGTTCCGGTTTGTTTCCGCCCGGCAGCTCCAACCCCAGCTCCGCCAGTACGGAGCGGAATGAGGTGATCGCTTCGGTGGTGGGCTTATCATGAATACGGAATAACGCCGGCTCTTTAGCTTTTTCGACAAAGCGCGCCGCCGAGATATTCGCCATGATCATGCACTCTTCGATAAGCTTATGCGCGTCATTACGCTGGGTCTGTTCGATACGCTCAATGCGACGATCGGCGTTAAAGATAAACTTCGCCTCTTCGCTCTCAAACGAGATCCCCCCGCGCTCTTCACGCGCTTTATCCAGCACTTTGTAGAGGTTGTGCAGCTCTTCAATATGCTTCACCAGCGGCGCATATTGTTCACGCAGATCCTGATCGCCCTGCAGCATATGCCAGACTTTGGTATAGGTCAGACGCGCATGGGAGCTCATCACCGCTTCATAGAATTTGTAGCCGGTCAGCCGACCTTTCGCCGAGATGGTCATTTCACAGACCATACACAGCCTGTCAACCTGCGGGTTTAGCGAACACAGGCCGTTGGAGAGCACCTCCGGCAACATTGGGACAACCTGTGACGGGAAGTAAACCGACGTGCCGCGATTGCGCGCCTCGCGATCCAACGGCGTTGGCGGCCGTACATAATAGCTCACGTCAGCAATAGCGACCCACAAACGCCAGCCGCCGCCGCGTTTTTTCTCACAGTAAACCGCGTCGTCAAAGTCACGGGCATCTTCGCCATCAATCGTGACCAGCGGCAAATCGCGCAGATCGACACGACCGACTTTCGCCTCTTCCGGCACCTCTTCTTTCAGCCCGGTGACCTGCTGCTCTACCGCCTGCGGCCAGATGTAGGGTATTTCATGGGTACGCAGCGCCATATCAACCGCCATACCGGTGCCCATATTGTCGCCCAGCACTTCGACGATTTTCCCTACCGCTTTAGTACGGCGAGTTGGACGTTGGGTCAGTTCAACCACGACCACGAACCCCATCCGCGCGCCCATGACGTCTTCTGGCGGGATAAGAATGTCGAAGCTGAGACGGCTGTCGTCCGGCACCACAAAGCCGACGCCCGCATCGGTGAAATAACGCCCGACTATCTGACTGGTTTTCGGTACCAGTACACGGACGATACGCGCTTCGCGGCGACCTTTACGATCGGCGCCCAGCGGCTGCGCCAGCACCTGATCGCCATGAATACAGGTTTTCATCTGCTCGCTGGAAAGATACAGATCGTCTTTGCGGCCTTCGACACGTAAGAAACCGTAACCATCACGATGACCGATCACGGTGCCTTTCAGCAGGTCGAGGCGTTCCGGCAGCGCATAGCACTGGCGGCGGGTAAAGACCAGTTGTCCGTCGCGCTCCATCGCGCGCAGGCGACGACGCAAGGCTTCAAGCTGCTCTTCGCCTTCAATATTCAGTTCTACGGCCAGTTCTTCGCGACTGGCCGGTTTTTCACGTTTCGTTAAATGTTCGAGGATAAATTCCCGGCTCGGGATAGGATTCGCGTATTTTTCTGCTTCGCGTTCCTGGAAAGGATCTTGTGACATTGAGGTTCCTCCATTGTCATCTCTAATGAAGTTTACTTCACTCCACCAGTAATAATTTATAAAGCGGTTGATTCTCTTCAACCAAATCGGCAAGCGTGTAGTTATCCAGCTCCTTGAGAAAACTCTGCACGGCCTTAGAAAGCGCCTGTTTCAGACGACAGGCAGGGGTGATGTGGCAAAATTCGCTGCTACAGTTGACCAGTGATAAGGGTTCCAGCTCACGCACCACATCGCCAATACAAATAGTATTAGCCGGTTTACCCAGGCGGATACCGCCATTTTTTCCCCGAACGGCGGTGACAAAGCCCGCCCGGCTAAGCTGATTGATAATTTTGACCATATGATTACGGGACACGCCGTAGACTTCTGTCACCTCAGAAATGCTGGTCATTCGTCCATCTGGTAACGACGCCATATAGATTAGCGCACGTAAGCCGTAATCGGTGAAACTCGTTAACTGCACATCAACCTCAGGAAAAGGGAAAACGGGAAAAATACATTTATATTGATGATAAACCAGCCACAAGCTGTGTCGCTAATTTATTTCAGTTCGGGGAAGGAAAAAAGCGAGGATTTAACACTGTGTCGGATAGCGTAATGGCTTACCCGACACAGCAATGTATCACACTGTTAGCCCGGCAAGCAAAATATCTGCCAGGCGTACCAGATTTACGCGTCGAACGGGTCGCGCAGAATCATCGTCTCAGTACGATCGGGGCCGGTAGAAATAATATCAATCGGCACGCCGGTCAGTTCTTCAATACGCTTGATGTAGTTCAGTGCCGCCTGCGGCAGACCGCTACGATCTTTCACGCCGAAGGTGGATTCAGACCAGCCCGGCATGGTTTCGTAAATCGGCTCTACACCTTTCCAGTCGTCAGCTGCCAGCGGAGTGGTAGTCACTTCGCGGCCATCCGGCATACGATAAGCCACGCAGAGTTTCACCTCTTTCAGGCCATCCAGCACGTCCAGTTTGGTCAGGCAGAAGCCAGACAGGGAGTTCAGCTGTACCGCACGACGAACGGCAACGGTGTCCAGCCAGCCGGTACGACGACGACGGCCGGTAGTGGCGCCGTATTCGTTACCCTGCTTGCAGAGGAACTCGCCGGTTTCATCAAACAGTTCGGTCGGGAACGGACCTGCACCTACACGAGTGGAGTAAGCTTTGAGGATACCCAGAACGTAATCAACATAACGCGGGCCCAGGCCGGAACCGGTCGCCACGCCACCTGCTGTGGTGTTAGAAGAAGTTACGTACGGATAAGTACCGTGGTCGATATCCAGCAGGGTACCCTGCGCACCTTCAAACATGACGAAATCGCCACGCTGACGCGCCTGGTCGAGCAGGTCCGAAACGTCAACAACCATAGAAGTCAGGATGTCGGCAACAGCCATCGTATCATCCAGAACTTTCTGGTAATCAACCGCTTCAACTTTGTAGTAGTTAACCAACTGGAAGTTGTGATATTCCATCACTTCTTTCAGTTTTTCAGCGAAGGTTTCTTTGTCGAAAAGGTCACCAACACGCAGACCGCGACGTGCCACTTTATCTTCATAAGCAGGCCCGATTCCACGACCGGTGGTGCCGATCGCTTTCGCGCCACGCGCTTTCTCACGCGCGTTATCCAGCGCAACGTGATAATCAAGGATCAGCGGACAGGCTTCAGACAGCAGCAGACGCTCACGAACGGGGATGCCACGGTCTTCCAGTTCTTTCATCTCTTTCATCAGCGCGCTCGGAGACAGCACAACACCGTTACCGATGATGCTGGTTACATTCTCGCGAAGAATACCTGATGGAATAAGATGGAGAACGGTTTTTTCACCGTTGATTACGAGAGTATGGCCTGCGTTGTGACCGCCCTGGTAGCGTACAACATATTTAGCCCGTTCAGTCAGAAGATCGACGATCTTTCCTTTACCTTCGTCACCCCATTGGGTGCCCAGTACGACGACGTTGTTACCCATTTTTCAAAATCACCGTTTGCTTAAAAATGGATTCTACCATCGCTTTTTCAGATATACAGCACTTTTTGCACTCAATCTGCGGCAAATCCGACCACTTTTTGCTCAGCCAATCGTTTTCCTCAACATGTAGTAGACCACAACTCCCGCGACCACAAGTCCGCCGCCAAAACGACGTAAAACATTTTCCGGCAGTTGCGCCAGTGCCGAAACCATTTTTTTCCATGCGCCGGGATACAGCATCGGTCCCAGCCCTTCGAGGACTAATACCAGAGCAAGCGCCAACCAGATTGTTGAATTCATTTATCGCCCTTATAAAAGAAAACCACCGGCATCCTTTGGATGCGGTGGTTTTGCTGGTCTAAAACCGCTGACGCTATTTTAGCGTGTCGTCGAACTCGGTGTCTTCATGTAGCGGAAGAAATCGCTGTCCGGGCTCAGTACCATCACGTCCTGATTACCTTCGAAGCTCTTCTCGTAAGCGCGCAGACTACGAATGAACGCGTAGAAATCAGGGTCCTGACTGAACGCGTCGGCAAACAGCTTCGCGGCTTCAGCATCACCTTCACCACGCATGATACGCCCCTGACGCTCGGCTTCCGCCAGAGTTTTCGTCACCTCATAGTCAGCAGCCGCACGCAGTTTTTCCGCTTCTTCCTGACCTTGTGAGCGATGACGACGCGCGACCGCTTCACGCTCGGCGCGCATACGGTTGTAAATCGCCTCAGAAACCTCGGTCGGCAGGTTGATCTGCTTAATACGCACATCGACCACTTCGATACCCAACGCCGCCATACTGTTCGGGTTGATGACCGGTACTTTACCTTTGGTTTCCGCCGTGACGCGTTCCGCCGCTTCGGCAATCGCGTCATCCGCCGCCGGGGTCGCTACTTCATCATCGGTACCGGCTGAACCGGAGTTCAGCGCGTCGCGCACTTCCAGAGTCAGGCGACCACGAGAATCGGTCACGATGTCTTTTACGTCCAGGCGACCAATCTCAGAACGCAAACGGTCCGAGAACTTACGCTTTAACAGCACTTCGGCTTGCGAAATATCGCCGCCGCCGGTCGCCAGATAGTAACGGCTAAAGTCGCTGATACGCCATTTGATGTAGGAGTCGACAATCAGGTCTTTCTTCTCTTTAGTCACAAAGCGATCGGCCTGGTTATCCATCGTCTGGATACGCGCATCAAGCATTTTCACTGATTCAATAAACGGGATCTTAAAGTGCAGACCCGGCGCGTAAACCAATGGTTTGTTCTCATCGTCACGCAGAACTTTACCAAAACGCAGCGTAATGCCGCGCTCGCCCTCTTTGACCACAAAGACGGACATGTAGAGCACTACCAGCACGATGATGATAATCGCAATAACTGACTTACGCATCGTTATTCCCCCTGACGCTGGTAGTCGTTACGCTGCGCATTCGCGCGGCGTTGGTCCATAATATCGCCCTGATTTGAGGACGACGTGTTGCTTGCTCCGCTGGCGTTAGACTTTGTGGACGGCGGCAGGCGCAGCAGGTTGCTGGCGCTATTGTCGCTCTTTGCCGCCGGCGCATTCCCGCCTTTCAGCATCTGATCTAACGGCAGCACCATTAAATTACCGCTCTTGTCGTTAACCAGTACTTTACGGGTATGGCTCAGCACTTTTTCCATCGTTTCAATATACAGACGCTCGCGTGTAATCTGCGGCGCGGCTTTATATTCCGGCAAAATCTTCGCAAACCGGGCGACTTCACCCTGCGCTTCCAGGATAGTCTGGGTTTTATAGGCGCGTGCCTCTTCCAGAATACGCTGCGCCTGACCGTTGGCGCGCGGCTGAACTTCGTTGGTATACGCTTCCGCTTCACGAATGTACTGCTGCTCGTTTTCACGTGCGGCAATCGCGTCGTCAAAGGCGGCTTTCACCTCTTCCGGCGGACGCGCAGCCTGGAAGTTCACGTCCAGCAGGGTAATCCCCATGTTGTACGGTTTGATAGTCTCTTCCAGCTCGCGTTGGGTATCGCTACGAATAACGGTACGGCCTTCGGTCAGGATGCGATCCATCGTGTATTTACCAATAACGCCACGCAGCGCGCTGTCGGTGGCCTGACGCAGGCTATCGTCCGGGCTGGTCACGCTAAACAGATATTTCTGCGGATCGGTGACGCGGTATTGCACGTTCATTTCAACGCGCACGACGTTTTCATCAGACGTCAGCATCACGCCTGACGCCGCCAGTTCGCGCACCGCTTCGACGTTCACCGGCGTAACGTCGTCAATAAATGTCGGCTTCCAGTTCAGACCTGGCTCTACCAGATGGCTGAATTTACCAAAACGCGTCACAACGCCGCGCTCGGCTTCTTTAATGGTATAAAAACCGCTGGCCGCCCAGATAATGACTACTGCCGCCGCGGCGATGGCGACAATACGGCCTCCCAGTTGCGGACGCGGGCCTTGCGATGAGCTACCGCCGCCGGAACCGGTGCCTTTACCGCCCCCAAAACCACCGAGTTTTTTACTCAGCTTACGGAAGATATCATCCAGATCGGGAGGTCCCTGATCGCGGCCACCTTTGTTTCCATTTCCCCCAGAGTTGCTGCCAGGTTTGCTGCTTCCCCACGGGTCGCGGTCCTGTCCGTTATTACCGGGCTGATTCCACGCCATGTTTGTGCTCCATATTTGTTATGCGGTGATCCCCGTTGTCTTTCGACCTCAGAGGATAAGGCGAAATTACTCCATGCTTCAGACGAACCGCCGTTACAGACATCATCTTTCAGGCTACGTCCTGAGTGGCGGCTTTTTTACCCCAGGTCACTTCGTTGTGAGCTCCTGAGATTCTCTCAGCTACCGCTTCAATACGACCTGAATGACTTCGCGTCTAGATCACGTATTCGATCAACGCCGGTTCTTGTTTACAGAGGCGACGCCAGTCGACAATCGGCATTCGTACCTGCAGACTGACGCTACCGTCTTCCTCCATCCACTCTTTTTCTATTGCCTGAAGCTGATAAAACCGGCTTCTCAGACGCCCTTCCTGCGGCGGCAAACGCAGCGTATGCTGCGCCACCTCGCCGGAAAGACGCTCCGTCAAAGCCTGAAAAAGCTGTGGTATCCCCACGCCGCTTTGCGCTGAAAGCCAAACGCGGATGGGTTTATTCTCTTCATCTCTGTCGATACGCGGTTCAAAGTCGTCCAGCATATCGATTTTGTTCATCACCATTAAGGTGGGGATTTCGTGAGCGTCAATCTCTTCGAGAACGGTGTTTACCGCCTCGATGTTTTCCTGCACACGAACATCCGCCGCATCGACCACATGCAGCAGCAGCGTCGCCTGACGCGTCTCCTGCAGGGTAGCTTTAAAGGCAGCCACCAGATCGTGCGGTAAATGGCGGATAAAGCCTACCGTATCCGCCAGAACGGTTTCACCGACATCCGCTACATCAATACGACGTAACGTGGGGTCCAGCGTCGCAAATAGCTGATCTGCCGCATAGACCCGCGCTTCAGTGATCTGATTAAAAAGGGTGGATTTTCCGGCGTTGGTATAGCCCACCAGCGATACCGTCGGAACGTCGGCCTTGATGCGCGACTGCCGCCCCTGCTCACGTTGCTTCTCAACTTTCTCCAGGCGCGACTGAATCTGCACAATGCGATTACGCAGTAAACGACGGTCGGTTTCGAGCTGGGTTTCACCCGGACCGCGCAAACCAATCCCGCCTTTCTGACGTTCAAGGTGGGTCCAGCCACGCACCAGACGCGTAGCCAGATGGCGTAGCTGCGCCAGCTCAACCTGCAACTTACCTTCATGGGTACGCGCACGTTGGGCAAAAATATCTAAGATAAGACCGGTGCGATCGATAACCCGGCACTCGCACAAACGCTCCAGGTTTCGCTCCTGGGCTGGACTCAATGCATGATCAAACAATACGACCGCTGCGCCAGTCGCTTTCACGGCTTCCGCAATTTCAACTGCCTTACCTTCACCTACAAAGTACTTCGGGTGCGGTGCTTTACGGCTACCGGTAATCACCTGCATTGCTTCGACACCGGCGGAAGAGACCAGAGATTCAAACTCCTGGAGGTCTTCCATATCTTTGTCTTGCGAAAAATAGATGTGTACCAGTACCGCCTGCTCACCGGCATCATAACGGTCAAACAAGCGTAAACCCTCTTAATAACCAGCGGGGGCGATTATCCGACGCCCCCGACATGGATAAACAGCGCGTGAACTTATTCAGTCTCTTCGCTGTCCTGTTGCGCAGTAGAACCCTGCGCGTTGCTACCGTGATGGTAGTTATTGCTGGCGCCGCCACCGGCATTGTTGCTGTGATGGGAAACCGGGCGAGACGGGACAACAGTAGAAATCGCGTGCTTATAAACCATCTGGCTGACCGTGTTCTTCAACAGGATCACGAACTGATCAAAGGACTCGATTTGACCTTGCAGCTTAATACCATTCACCAAATAAATAGAAACTGGAACACGTTCCCGACGCAATGCGTTCAGGAACGGATCTTGTAAAGATTGCCCCTTAGCCATTCTCTTTTCCTTATATGCTTATTTGTACTTTGAACCTTTCGATTCTGAAAAATTGCGCACGATACGTCTCAATTGTACACATTCAGTCTGCGATAGCACCAACAACCTGTAATACTTCTTTTCGCGCCCGATCGGGATTCTCACTGTCAAGCCAGCGCACCCCTTCCCAACCGCGCAACCAGGTCATCTGGCGCTTCGCCAACTGTCTCGTGGCGCAAACACCTCTATAAACCATTTCATCATATGAGATTTCGCCCTCAATGTATGACCACATCTGGCGGTATCCCACACAACGGATGGAAGGCAAGTCCGTATGCAAATCTCCTCGGGCAAAAAGCGCCCGGACTTCTGCTTCAAAACCTGAAGCCAACATCTGATGAAAACGCAGTTCAATGCGCTGATGGAGCAGTTCACGGCTCGCCGGGGCGATAGCGAACTGATGCACCTGGTACGGTAGCGCGTCTCCTGACGTTTGCGTTAGCTCCGTTAAAGTTTTACCCGAAATGAAAAAAACTTCCAGTGCCCGGGAAAGTCTTTGCGGATCATTTGGATGAATTCGCGCGGCGGCAACCGGATCTATCTCCTGAAGTTGCTGATGCAACGCCTCCCATCCAAGCTCCGCTGCTTGCTGCTCTATCCGGGATCTGACTTCCGGATCTGCTGAAGGCAGCGGCGATAACCCTTCCAGCAATGCCTTAAAATACAGCATGGTACCGCCCACTAACAGCGGGATACGCCCCGCAGCGGTGATCTCCGCCATTTGCGCTAACGCGTCGCGGCGAAAATCCGCCGCCGAATACGCCTGCGACGGGTCGCGTATATCTAACAGTCGATGCGGCGCCGCTTTCAGCTCATCGGCATTCGGCTTAGCCGTGCCAATATCCATTCCCCGATAAATGAGGGCGGAATCAACGCTTATCAACTCTACTGGCAAAACTTTACGCAGTTCTATCGCCAGCGCCGTTTTGCCGGAGGCCGTCGGCCCCATCAAAAATATCGCCTTAGGCAGGCTCGCCTTGCTTACATCATTCATGCTTCAGGGCGTTCATCGCCGAATGTAAATCAACAGGTTGTAACAGGCCACCCGGCGGCGCTTTTACCAGCTGCGGACATAGCCGCTCAACATCCGCCAGCAGCGATATGGCCTGCGCCATCGACCACTGCGGATGTTCGCTCTGCACATTACGCGCTATCCATTGTGCAATATTGACCGTTGCAAATGTGGTCTGCTGCGCCAGGTAGCCTATCAGTTCAGGAATCAAGATTTGTAAATTTTGTTGTCGTAAGGGTAAAGGCACCGCCCGAATGGTCACATGCTGCGCATCTGACTGAAATTCAATACCCAATTCTCCCAACAAAGATTGGGCTTGTTGCAGCGCGGCTTTTTCATCGGCGCTCACTTTTAAACGCAGCGGAATCAGCAACGGCTGCGCGCAAACCGGACTTTGACCCGGAGTAAGCTGCGCCTGACGCAGCCAACGCTCCGCAACCGGCAGCGACAAGAGCTGGATAGTCCCCGCGTGTTCCAGCAACGCGCAGTCACCGCCGACTATTGTCAGTACGCGACCGAAACTCTGGCTATGTCCGTCAAGCGCGGGCGCAACCGGCTCCGGCGCAGGGCTCGTCGTCGGCGTCTGTAAAAGCGCGCGATAAACCTCGCCCTGCTGCTTCTGATAACCTGGCTGCGCGGGCGGCCAACCACCAGCGGTCTGACGCCCGCCGTTACCGCCCGATGCGCCGCCGGAATAACGCGGTGTCGCGGGCTCGCGCGCCGCAGTTGGCTCGGCGGGTACAGCAAAATGGTTGCGCCCGGCGGCGATACGGTTTTCCGGGACATGCCGCGGCGCTGGCGCAATCTCCTCCAGCGGCAGCGTCGTTTCCGTCTGCTGTTGTAGAACGCTCAGCACCCCTTGATAGATGAAGTCGTGCACCAGCCGCGATTGATGAAAACGCACTTCGTGCTTGGCGGGATGAACATTGACATCCACCTGATGCGGGTCAATCTCCAGATACAACACAAACGCAGGCTGTTGGTCCGCGCCCAGTTTATCTTCACAGGCCTGGCGAATGGCATGGTTGATCAAGCGGTCGCGCATCATGCGGCCATTCACATAACAGTACTGGATCTCCGTTAACGCCGTGGTGGTGTGATTCGGATCGGCGACCCAGCCGCGCAGGGTCAGATCGCCATGCTGCCACTCGATCGCCAGTGCATGTTCGAGAAACGGCGTGCCGCAGATGGCGCCTAACCGGCGCTCTTTTTGCCCGTCCTTTGCGACAGCGCGATACTGCCGTACCAATTTGCCGTTGTGCGACAGGTTAAGCGTGACGTCAAAACGGGCCAATGCAATACGACGGATGATCTCATCGATATGATTAAATTCCGTTTTTTCGGTACGCATGAACTTGCGCCGGGCGGGCGTATTGTAAAAGAGATCCAGAACTTCCAGGGTGGTGCCGACCGGGTGCGCGGCGGGTTTTACCGTCACGTCCATGTCACGCCCTTCCGCATACGCCTGCCAGGCTTCCGCCTGCTCCGCCGTGCGCGACGTTAGCGTCAAACGCGAGACCGAACTGATACTGGCCAGCGCTTCGCCGCGAAATCCCAGACTGATAATCGCTTCCAGATCGTCAAGCGAGGCGATTTTACTGGTGGCATGACGGGCCAGCGCCAGCGCCAGCTCCTCTTTTTTAATGCCGCAGCCATTGTCGCGAATACGAATAAGCTTCGCGCCGCCACGCTCGATATCAATATCAACGCGGGTAGCGCCTGCATCCAGACTATTCTCTACCAGCTCTTTAACAACCGACGCAGGGCGTTCCACCACTTCGCCAGCGGCGATTTGGTTCGCGAGCTGCGGCGGCAGAACCTGAATCGGCATGAAATCTCCTTAATTCGCGGCGGTTATGGCGCCAGGCTGGTTGGTACTGGCCGTCTGGCCTGGGCCGCCCTGCGGCGCAGACTGGATCGGATGCGCTGCAAAGTACTTACGCAACCCCCGGTATATAGCGTCAGCAATCTGCTGCTGATAGCGGTCGCTCGCCAGCAATCGCTCTTCGCCGTGATTACTGATAAAGCCCGTCTCCACCAAAATGGACGGGATATCCGGCGAACGCAACACGCCCAGGCTCGCGTGTTCCGGGCGACGTTTATGCAACGACCCCACACCATCCAGTTGGCTTAGCACGTTCGTCGCCACATCATACCCTACCCGCTGCGAATGACCGAATTGCAAATCCAGTACCGCCTGGCTCAGGTAAGGGTCTGACTGACTGTTCGCCAGCACATCGCCAGCGCCGCCTAACAGTTCGGATTGCTTCTCATGCTGCTCAAGCCAGTTTGCCATTTCGCTGTTCGCGCGACGATTGGACAATACCCAGACGGAGGCGCCGGTGGCGTCGCGATTTGGCGCGGCATCCGCATGAATAGAGACAAGGAAGTTGGCGTTTTGCTTACGCGCCACGTCAGACCGCCCCATCACCGAAATAAAATAGTCGCCGTCACGCGTCAGCACGCCTTTAAACATCGGATCGTTATTCAGTAATGTGCGTAACTTACGCGCGATGGCGATGGTGACATTTTTCTCGCGCGTACCGCCCGGACCTATTGCGCCGGGGTCCTGACCTCCATGCCCGGCATCAATAGCAATCACCACTTTATCGCCAGCGCCTGCTGACGCGCGCGCCGCAGGCCGCGTAACGGTATTGCTGCTGGTTACGCCGGTCAGGCGATCATCAGAAGATTTAAACGGATTACGGGCAGGCTCCGTCGGGCGGGGCGCGCTTTCAACCCGTTTCGCGACGACAGGCGGTGGTGGTGGCGGCGGAACATCGGCATTAATGGTGAAAATGACCGTATAGTTGCCGCCGTTTTGCCGCTTCACAGCCTCGGTTTTACCATTTTCCGTCAGATCGACAAGCAACCGTAAAGATTGCGCATCTTTCGGCGTTCCGGCACGGATCGTTTTCACCAGATTGTTACCGCTAAACTGAAGCGGCAGCCCCTGAATCACGCCGGTCTGCCTGATATCCAGCGCCACGGTACGTTTACCGTCCTGTGAGTAAGCATATTCCGGCTCGCCGATAAAACTCAGCGTAATGCGCGCCTGCTGCTCGCCGTTGGACACCTGAATATCAGAGAGACTGGCGGCGCCCGCCTGCGCGCACAGCAGGATTAAGGCTGCTATTACGGCATTTTTGATGCGATAAATCATCCCGCCACCTTTATAGCTAATCGGCTAAACGCGCCAGTAACGAATGACCCGATGAGGATACCGCGCTTACGCGAGCCTCACGCCCCTGCGCCTGGTAATCAATATGGATTTCGACGTCCGGGTCGGGGAGAACGCCTTTACCTTGTTGCGGCCACTCCACCAGACAAATGGCGTCGTTGGCGAAATAATCGCGAATGCCCATAAACTCCAGCTCCTCCGGATCCGCAAGACGGTATAAGTCGAAGTGATATACCATCATGTTATCAAGCGTATAAGGCTCTACCAGCGTATAGGTGGGGCTTTTTACATTACCGTTATGGCCTAACGCCTGTAAAAATCCCCGGCTAAACGTCGTTTTACCGGCACCTAAATCGCCATACAGATAAATAACGGTCGCGCCATCGCAGGCGTTGGCTACCCGTTGCCCCAGGTCTAGCGTCGCCTGTTCGTCAGGTAGCGGAATTACTCGATTCATCATGGTTTACGTCAATCACATCAGGGTTAACAATACGCCGCAGCGTAGTAAAAAGATCGGTCGCCAACATGCCGCGAGCGCCATAACGCGCTGCCAGTAAGTCCGCCGCCGCGCCGTGAGCCACACATCCCACACATGCCGCATCATACGGGGTAAACTTCTGTCCGAGCAATGCGCCGATGATGCCGGACAGGACATCGCCCATCCCGCCGCTCGCCATCCCCGCATTACCAGCGTCAATGATAGCCAGAGGGTGGTGTTCAGCGGCGATAATCGTTCCTGCGCCTTTTAACACGACCACGCCTCCGTACCGTTTTACCAGACGCTGCGCTGAAAGTAAGCGATCACTTTCAATTTCTGCCACAGAACATCCTAACAGGCGGGCTGCCTCTCCCGGATGCGGCGTAATCACGCGATTGTGACGTTTATCAGGATTGATTGCCAGTAGGTTCAACGCATCCGCATCCCACAGCATAGGTTTACGGACGTTTTCTACTTTCTGTAAGGCTTTTTTGCCCCATTCCTGCTGCCCAAGCCCCGGGCCGATCACCACAACGTCAGCCCAGGTCAGGCTCTCTTCCAGCGACTGAGGCGTGAGTTCATGTACCATCAGTTCCGGGCGGGCCGTCAGCAACGGCGCGATGTTTTCACCGCGGGTCAGTACTCTGACCAACCCAGCTCCCGTACGCAGCGCCGCCTCGCCAGCCATCCGAATTGCGCCCGCTGTTCCCTGGTCGCCGCCGATAATCGCCAGACGACCATGATCGCCCTTATGCGAGGTCGGTCGACGCGGCGTTAACCATTGCCCCAACTGCGTCGCGTCAAAACGCCGGAGCGGCGGCGTCTGGCTCGCCAGCCAGCCTTCCAGTCCCAACGCGTCATAATGCAGTATGCCGATAACGTCACGCGCTTTGCCGGTCAGCAGGCCTGGTTTCAGGGCGATAAACGTGACCGTATGCGCGGCGCTTATCACCGCGCCAGGCGTGGCGCCCGTTTGCGCCAACAGGCCTGACGGGATATCGACGGCGACAACCGGCGCAGGATGGGCGTTCGCCTGTTCAATCAGACGGGCTACCGGGGCGCGCGGCGCCTGGGCTATGCCGGTGCCAAGCAGCGCGTCGATAATCAGATCCGTCGCTTCCGGCCAGATAATATCGGCAGCATGGATAATGCCGCCGGCATTCAGCCAGGCATCGCGCGCCTGCGCCGCTTCTTCAGGTAACGGTTTGTCGCTCTCCTGCGCCAGCAACGTTACGCTAATGCCCGCCGCTTGCGCTAGTCGCGCCACGACGTAACCATCGCCGCCGTTGTTGCCATGACCACACAACACCAGCCAGTGTCGGGTGTCAGGATAACTGTCACGGGCTACCCGAAATGCCGCGTCGCCAGCGCGCAGCATCAATTCATAGAGTGTGAGTCCGAAGGCATCCGCCGCATCGCGTTCCAGCCGTTTGATGTCATCGGCGGGCCAAATGGAGTGTGGTATACTTACAGGGTTTTTCTTCATGTTATGGTCCATCATGTCAAAGCCCCTCGATCTCAATCAGTTAGCGCAAAATATTAAGCAGTGGGGGCTGGAGCTGGGCTTTCAGCAGGTCGGTATTACTGATACCGATCTGCGCGCATCCGAACCTGCGCTGCAGGCGTGGCTGGACAAACAATACCACGGCGAGATGGCATGGATGGCGCGCCACGGTATGATGCGCGCCCGGCCTCATGAACTCTTACCCGGTACGCTACGTGTCATCAGCGTGCGCATGAACTATCTGCCCGCCAACGCCGCGTTTGCCAGTACGTTGAAGGATCCCACGCTGGGCTACGTTAGCCGATATGCGCTGGGGCGTGATTATCACAAGCTATTACGCAGCCGCCTTAAAAAACTGGGCGAGCAGATCCAGCAGTACTGCGGTTCGCTGAATTTTAGACCGTTTGTCGACTCTGCGCCTATTCTTGAACGCCCATTAGCGGAAAAAGCCGGACTTGGCTGGACGGGTAAGCACTCACTTATCCTTAATCGGGAGGCGGGCTCATTCTTTTTCCTGGGGGAATTGCTGATTGATTTACCGCTGCCGGTCGACCAGCCGGTCGAGGATGGTTGCGGCAAATGCGTCGCCTGTATGACCATTTGCCCGACCGGGGCGATCGTCGAACCGTATACGGTGGACGCGCGGCGCTGTATTTCTTATCTCACCATTGAGCTGGAAGGCGCTATTCCGGAAGCATTTCGCCCACTGATAGGCAACCGTATTTACGGCTGCGATGACTGCCAGCTTATCTGTCCATGGAATCGTTACTCTCAGTTGACCGACGAAGCAGATTTTAGCCCACGCAAGGCGCTGCATAACCCAGATTTGCTTGAGTTGTTTAGCTGGAGCGAAGCGCAGTTTCTGAAAGTCACTGAAGGTTCTGCGATTCGGCGCATTGGCCATTTACGCTGGCTGCGCAATGTTGCCGTCGCGCTGGGGAATGCGCCGTGGAGTAATGCCGTCATTACGGCGTTGGAAAGCCGCAAGGGTGAGCATCCACTTCTCGATGAGCATATCGAATGGGCGATTGCGCAACAAATTGAAAAGCGCAACGCCTGCATCATTGAAGTGCAGCTACCGAAAAAACAGCGTCTGGTCAGGGTGATTGAAAAAGGGCTGGTGCGCGATGCCTGAATTATTCACAGGCTGTGTATAAAAATAAAAACACATTGCGATTCAAGAGGGAAAAAAGGAACCGTCAATAACGCTAACGTTTTGAAATCTTATTTTTTCTATATTTTTCAGTAAATTATAGAAATTCTACGCGTCAGGTATGATTTTTTGCATTCCAGGAGTAATGGGCCAACCTGTGGATAAGTCTGTTTACAAGGATCTGACGAAAGCGGAACAAAACGTGCCCCAACGCGATATTCGTTGTGGATAATTTTACTGTAGATAAGAATTGGAGCGGGAAACGAGACTCGAACTCGCGACCCCGACCTTGGCAAGGTCGTGCTCTACCAACTGAGCTATTCCCGCATAATCTTCGTCTTTCGAACCGCTACTGCGTTGGCTGCCTTCACTCGCCTGAGTCACTTACTTCAGTAAGCTCCTGAGAACTCATTCAGTTGCCGCCTTGTCGCAATTCGAAATCCTGCGATTGGTGGTCTGTGCTTAACAAGCACTTTCAAATTTTGGAGCGGGAAACGAGACTCGAACTCGCGACCCCGACCTTGGCAAGGTCGTGCTCTACCAACTGAGCTATTCCCGCATAATCTTCGTCTTTCGAACCGCTACTACGTTGGCTGCCTTCACTCGCCTCAATCACTTACTTCAGTAAGCTCCTGAGGACTCATTCAGTTGCCGCCTTGTCGCAATTCGAAATCCTGCGATTGGTGATCTGTACTTAACAAGTACTTTCAAATTTTGGAGCGGGAAACGAGACTCGAACTCGCGACCCCGACCTTGGCAAGGTCGTGCTCTACCAACTGAGCTATTCCCGCAAATTTGTTGCTGTCGTAATTCGCATTTCTGCGTCGTTACGGGAGGCGCATTATACGAGAAATCCATTTAGCTGCAAGCCCCTGAACGCATTTTTTCGCGATTTTTGTTTGAATGCTGATTAAATCACCAAACAAGACAAAAAACGAGCAAAGCGTGCGCTATGCAACAAAAAACTTTTCACGCCACGCCTAAAGGCACAGAATCAGAATAGCACCCTGCGCCAAAAAAAGAATAGCACGGTGACCACAACATCCAATTGATATCAGGGATCAAGATGAAAAAAAAACTTATTGTCATGCTGTTAGCCAGCCTCTCCGTTCACGCCGCTTCCGTTTCCGCCAGAACATTACATTTTGGCACCTCCGCCACCTATGCGCCCTATGAGTTTGTCGATGCCGATAATAAAATTGTTGGTTTCGATATTGATGTCGCCAACGCGGTCTGCAAAGAGATGCAAGCGGAGTGCTCATTCACTAACCAGAGCTTTGATAGTCTGATCCCCAGCCTACGCTTCAAAAAGTTTGATGCGGTGATCGCCGGTATGGATATGACGCCCAAACGTGAGCAGCAGGTCTCCTTTAGCCAACCCTATTACGAAGGTCTATCGGCGGTAGTCGTCACGCGTAAAGGGGCTTATCACACTTTTGCCGATCTGAAAGGCAAAAAAGTCGGTCTGGAAAACGGTACAACGCATCAGCGCTATTTGCAGGATAAACAACAAGCCATCACGCCTGTCGCCTATGACAGCTATCTAAACGCCTTTACCGATCTGAAAAACAACCGTCTTGAGGGCGTGTTTGGCGATGTCGCCGCGATTGGTAAGTGGCTAAAAAACAATCCGGATTACGCCATCATGGATGAACGCGCCAGCGATCCTGACTACTACGGAAAAGGGTTAGGCATTGCGGTACGCAAAGGCAACGACGCGCTATTGCAAGAAATTAATGCCGCGCTCGACAAGGTGAAAGCATCGCCGGAATATGCGCAAATGCAGGAGAAATGGTTTACGCAGTAATTCAGTGGCGGGAGAGCTGCCGGATGAGACGCTCTGGCGTTGCCATCCGGCATGTTACGCCTCACAGCTTAATGAAATGCTCGCGGTAGTAAGCCAGCTCCGCCACCGACTCGCGAATATCATCCATCGCCTGGTGCGTGCCCTGCTTGGTAAAGCCGGCCAGAATCTCCGGCTTCCAGCGGCGCGCCAGTTCCTTGAGCGTACTGACATCCAGATAGCGATAGTGGAAGTAGGCCTCCAGTTCCGGCATATATTTAAACAGAAAACGACGATCCTGACCGATGCTGTTACCGCAAATCGGCGACTTACCCGCAGGCACCCACGTTTTCAGAAATTCAATCGTCGCCAGTTCAGCGTCTCGTTCGCCCATCGTACTTGCCTTAACGCGATCTACCAGGCCGCTACCGGTATGGGTGCGCACGTTCCAGTCATCCATTAACGCCAGTTGCGCATCGGATTGATGTACCGCAATCGTCGGCCCTTCCGCCAGAATGTTCAGGCTGGCATCCGTCACCAGCGTGGCTATCTCAATAATGCGATCGCGCTCGGGGTCCAGACCTGTCATCTCCAGATCGATCCAAATCAGGTTGTTTTCATCGGCACTCATGCTATTTTCCACCCTTCAGAGGTCACATTCACTGTGACTATATTCATCTACAATTGCGTGTATCATAGATGTTTTGCCCACTATGGGCGACCAGGAGCCAGTACGATTGAGCAAAAATAAACTCTCCAAAGGCCAGCAGCGCCGTGTGAACGCCAATCACCAGCGTCGTTTAAAAACGTCCGCGGAGAAAGCCGACTACGATGACAACCTGTTTGGCGAGCCTGCAGAAGGTATCGTCATTAGCCGTTTTGGTATGCATGCCGATGTGGAGTCTGCTGACGGCGAGGTTCACCGCTGCAATATCCGCCGCACTATCCGTTCGCTGGTGACGGGCGATCGCGTCGTCTGGCGTCCGGGCAAAGCCGCCGCAGAGGGCGTCAACGTAAAAGGCATCGTTGAAGCGGTGCATGAGCGCACCTCGGTATTGACGCGCCCGGACTTCTACGACGGCGTGAAGCCTATTGCCGCCAACATTGACCAAATCGTTATTGTCTCCGCGATTTTGCCGGAGCTGTCGCTGAATATCATCGATCGCTATCTGGTCGGCTGTGAAACCCTACAGGTTGAGCCGCTTATCGTACTCAATAAAATTGATCTGCTGGACGACGAAGGTATGGACTTCGTTAATGAGCAGATGAATATCTACCGCAATATCGGCTATCGCGTGCTGATGGTCTCCAGCCATACGCAGGATGGTCTGAAACCGCTGGAAGAAGCGTTAACCGGTCGCATCAGTATTTTTGCCGGGCAGTCCGGCGTCGGAAAATCCAGTCTGCTAAACGCTCTGCTCGGCTTACAGAACGAGATTCTGACGAACGATGTGTCGAATGTCTCCGGTCTGGGTCAACATACCACTACCGCTGCTCGTCTGTATCATTTCCCGCATGGCGGCGATGTCATTGATTCCCCCGGCGTGCGCGAGTTCGGCTTATGGCATCTGGAGCCGGAACAAATCACCCAGGGCTTTGTCGAATTTCATGACTATTTGGGACATTGCAAATACCGGGACTGCAAGCATGACGCCGATCCAGGCTGCGCCATTCGCGAAGCGGTAGAGAACGGCGCTATTGCGGAAACCCGTTTCGAAAATTATCACCGAATTCTTGAAAGTATGGCGCAGGTAAAAACGCGTAAAAACTTTTCTGATACGGACGACTGACAGATACGCTAGGCGTCGTTAGAATCGTCCCCTTTTTTCAGGATACCGGTATAACTGCCGGTTCAGGAACAACAATGGCCTGGAGGCTACCTTGTTAAACTCATTTAAACTTTCGCTACAATACATTCTGCCGAAACTATGGCTCACTCGCCTGGCGGGCTGGGGCGCAAGCAAACGAGCAGGATGGCTGACAAAACTGGTTATCGATCTCTTCGTAAAGTATTACAAAGTCGATATGACCGAGGCGCAAAAACCGGATACCGCCAGCTATCGTACGTTCAATGATTTCTTTGTTCGTCCGCTGCGTGATGACGTGCGTCCGCTCAATACCGATCCTAACATCCTGGTGATGCCTGCCGACGGCGTGATAAGCCAGTTAGGTCGTATCGAAGAAGATAAAATTTTGCAGGCCAAAGGCCATAATTACAGCCTTGAAGCGTTGCTGGCGGGTAACTACCTGATGGCGGATAAGTTCCGCAACGGCACGTTTGTGACCACTTACCTCTCCCCTCGCGACTACCATCGCGTGCATATGCCATGCAACGGCATCCTGCGTGAAATGATCTACGTACCGGGCGATCTGTTCTCCGTTAACCATCTGACCGCGCAAAACGTCCCCAACCTATTTGCCCGCAACGAGCGCGTTATCTGTCTGTTTGATACCGAGTTCGGGCCTATGGCGCAGATTCTGGTCGGCGCAACTATTGTCGGCAGTATCGAAACCGTCTGGGCGGGGACCATTACCCCGCCTCGCGAAGGCATCATCAAGCGCTGGACCTGGCCAGAAGGCGAACATGAAGGGTCTGTCGCCTTGTTGAAAGGCCAAGAGATGGGACGCTTTAAACTGGGTTCCACGGTCATCAACTTATTTGCGCCGGGGAAAGTGAATCTGATCGCGTCGCTGGCAAGCCTGTCCGTTACCAAAATTGGCCAACCGCTGGCGACGTCGACCGAAACATTCGTCGCGCCGGAGGTAGAACCTGCTCCGCTGCCGGCAGAAGAAATTAAAGCCGAACACGACGCCAGCCCGCTGGTTGACAATAAAAAAGACGACACCTAATCAAGAGAGAATGCTGACGTGCGCCTGATTATCGCTTTTCTGATGGCCTGGTGCCTCAGCACGGGGGCGTTCGCCGCAACGGCCCCCGACGCCAAACAAATCACGCAGGAACTGGAGCAGGCAAAAGCGGCGAAGCCCGCTCAGCCGGAAGCCGTTGAGGCGCTCCAGACTGCGTTAAACGCGCTTGAAGAGCGAAAAGGCTCGCTTGAGCGCGCGAAACAATATCAACACGTTATTGATAATTTCCCTAAGCTATCCGCCACCTTGCGCGCCCAGTTGAATAATCTGCGCGATGAACCTCGCAGCGTACCGCCAGAGATGTCCACCGAAGCGTTAAATCAGGAGATCTTGCAGGTTAGCAGCCAGCTACTGGATAAAACCCGCGAGGCGCAACAGGAGCAGGAGCGCGTCAGGGAGATCGCCGACTCGCTCAGCCAGCTTCCCCAACAGCAAAACGACGCCCGCCGCCAGCTTAATGAGATTGAGCGACGGCTCGGCGCCGCAGGCGGAAATGCCGCGCTTAGCCAGGCGCAAAGTCTCAGTATGCAGGCGGAGTCCGCCAAACTAAAAGCGTTAGTCGACGAACTGGAGTTGGCGCAACTGTCCGCCAACAACCGGCAGGAACTGGCTCGTCTGCGTTCCGAGCTGGCGGAAAAACAGAGTCAGCAATTGGATGCGTATCTTCAGGCGCTGCGCAATCAGCTCAATAGCCTGCGCCAACGTGAAGCGGAACGCGCGCTGGAAAGCACTGAGCTGCTGGCGGAAAACAGCGCCGGTTTGCCGGAAGGCATCGTCGAACAATTTAAAGTCAACCGCGAGCTGTCACAGGCGCTTAATCAACAAGCGCAGCGGATGGATCTGGTCGCCTCGCAGCAGCGACAAGCCACCAGCCAAACGTTACAGGTGCGCCAGGCGCTCAATACGCTGCGGGAGCAGTCGCAATGGCTTGGCGTGTCCAACATGCTTGGCGAAGCGCTGCGCGCGCAGGTCGCCCGTCTGCCAGAGATGCCTAAGCCGCAGCAGCTTGATACGGAAATGGCGCAGCTACGCGTCCACCGTATGCGCTATGAAGAGTTACTCAATAAGCAGCCGCAGCTACGGCAAATACGTCAGGCCAATGGACAGCCGCTGACCGCCGAGCAAAACCAGATTCTTGACGCCCAGCTTCGCACTCAGCGCGAGCTGCTCAACTCTTTGTTACAGGGCGGCGACACGCTGATCCTGGAGCTGACCAAACTGAAAGTCTCCAACAGCCAACTGGAGGATGCGCTTAAAGAGGTTAATGAAGCGACCCACCGTTATCTGTTCTGGACCGCTGACGTTAGCCCGCTATCGCTCTCCTGGCCTGTTGATTTGGTTCAGGATTTACGTCGGCTTATCTCATTAGATACGTTTAATCAGTTAGGTAAAGCCAGCATCATGATGCTGACCAGCAAAGAGACGCTACTGCCGTTATTCGGCGCGCTGGCGCTGGTCGGGTTTAGCCTCTATTCGCGCCAACACTTCAACCGGTTCCTTGAGCGCTCGGCCTCGCGCGTCGGGAAAGTCACCCAGGATCACTTCTCGCTGACGCTGCGAACGGTGTTCTGGTCGATTCTGGTCGCCTCGCCGCTGCCCGTCTTGTGGGCGACGCTCGGCTATGGTCTACAGGAAGCCTGGCCGTATCCGCTGGCCGTCGCCATCGGCGATGGCGTGACGGCGACAGTACCGCTGTTGTGGGTAGTCATGATTTGCGCCGCGTTTGCCCGCCCTAATGGTCTGTTTGTGGCGCATTTCGGCTGGCCGCGAAACCGGGTAGCGAAAGCGATGCGCTACTACCTGATGAGCATTGGGCTGATCGTGCCGCTCATTATGGCAGTGATCATGTTTGATAATCTTAACGATCGGGAGTTTTCCGGCTCGTTGGGCCGCCTTTGCTTCATCCTGATATGCGGCGCGCTGGCGCTGGTCACGCTGAGTCTGAAAAAAGCGGGCATCCCGCTCTATCTTGATAAAGAAGGCAACGGCGACAACATGGTCAACAGCCTGCTGTGGAATATGCTGATGGGCGCGCCGCTTATCGCGATTCTGGCGGCGGCGGTGGGTTATCTGGCCACGGCGCAGGCGCTACTGGCGAGACTGGAAACCTCGGTCGCCATCTGGTTCCTGTTGCTGGTCATTTATCACGTCATTCGCCGCTGGATGCTGATCCAACGACGCCGACTGGCTTTTGACCGCGCCAAACATCGTCGGGCGGAAATGCTGGCGCAGCGCGCGCGCGGCGAAGAAGAACCGGCGCACTCCTCCAGCCTGGAAGGCGCGGTCGACATCGATGAAAGTGAAATCGATCTTGACGCTATTAGCGCTCAGTCGCTGCGTCTGGTCCGCTCAATTCTGATGCTTATCGCCCTGCTATCGGTAATTGTACTGTGGTCGGAAATCCACTCGGCATTCGGCTTCCTGGAGAATATTTCGCTGTGGGATGTCACCTCTACGGTGCAAGGCGTGGAAAGCCTGGAGCCGATTACCCTGGGGGCGGTGCTCATTGCGATTCTGGTCTTTATCATCACCACGCAGTTGGTGCGTAATCTGCCTGCGCTGCTGGAGCTGGCGTTATTACAGCATCTCGATTTAACGCCAGGTACCGGTTACGCCATCACGACCATCACCAAATATCTGTTAATGCTGATTGGCGGGCTGGTCGGTTTCTCGATGATCGGCATTGAGTGGTCGAAGCTACAATGGCTGGTTGCCGCGCTCGGCGTTGGGCTTGGTTTTGGCCTGCAAGAAATTTTCGCTAACTTTATCTCCGGCCTGATTATTTTGTTTGAAAAGCCGATTCGTATCGGCGATACGGTGACCATTCGCGATCTCACCGGCAGCGTGACCAAAATCAATACCCGCGCCACCACCATCAGCGACTGGGATCGTAAAGAGATTATCGTGCCGAATAAAGCCTTTATCACCGAACAGTTTATCAACTGGTCGCTGTCTGACTCCGTTACGCGCGTGGTGTTAACCATCCCGGCGCCAGCGGATGCCAATAGCGAAGAGGTGACGCAAATTCTGCTGACGGCGGCGCAGCGCTGTTCTTTGGTGCTTGATAACCCGCCGCCTGAAATCTTTCTGGTGGATCTCCAGCAGGGTATTCAGATTTTCGAACTGCGTATCTATGCCGCGGAAATGGGACACCGTATGCCATTACGCCATGAGATCCACCAATTGATTCTGGCTGGCTTCCGCGAACACGGTATTGATATGCCGTTCCCGCCGTTCCAGATGCGTCTGGAGAGCCTCGGCGGTAAACAAACGGGGAGAACGTTAACGTCAGCGGGTAAAACCAGCCGCCCGGCGGGGAGTTTGTAGCGCATGATCCAGGCAAGAAATGCCGGATGCGACCCGTCGGGTCTTATCCGGCCTACGGGCCGGCAATTAACCTGTAGGCCCGATAAGCTTGCGCCATCGGGCATTTCATCGCAGCTCACAGATATTTTCGGACTTATTATGCGTCCAGATCGGCAACAGGCAGGTTAATTTCGCTATAGCGCATTCGGAATAAATCGCCGTAACCCACCAGTTCTCCGCGAAATACGAGGCATCTTATAACATACGCGCAATAAATATCCGACACATGTTTCCACTTATCCTCATCGCGATCCCTTAACGTGCCAATAGTCATTCCTACTACCATCGCAACCTTTCGACGTGCAACATGAACGGAAGAAAGAATAACCTTTTCTATTTCAAGGATATCTTCCGGAGTAAAATTGAGTGCCCTAACCTCATCTTCCGTGATAATCGGGTCTCTCGAACTATCATTCATAACGTTCTCCATCGGGCAATAAACGCCGGATGCGACCCGTGGGGTCTTATCCGGCATACGGCCTTTACTCCGCCGCCCACTCCGGATCGGCGCTCATGCGGCTGCTGTAATTCTGATAAATTGCCATCGCCAGCAGCGAGAAGAAGATCGGGCCGCCGATCATCCACAAGGCGCTGTCCCAGTCCCCAGCTTCAATCACCGGCTGGATGATGGTAAAGACGTTGGCAAACGTCACCACCAGCACCACAACACCCGTCGCGACCAGGGTAGAGGCTTTGGTTTTAAAGAGAACAAATGGCCGCTCCAGATCCTGACGCGCTTTAAAGAAGGGAAATGCCAGCGCAAGGAACAGGTATGGCAAGGTCATTGAGACGTTCGCCATCAGCGTGAGTTTGTTATAAAACGCCGATGCGGTGTCACCGCCAAAAGAGACCAGCAAAATAAACAGACTCACCAGCACGCACTGTAGCCACATAGCGGTCGCCGGCATACCATTAGCGTTCAGTGTTGTCATCGGCGCGGGCCACAACGCTTTTGGCGTCCCCTGAATAATGGCTTTCAGCGGTGAATAGCTCAACGTAAAAAACGCGCCGGTATAAGCCAGAAACATAGAAAGGCCGGTGATACGCGCAAACCAGACGCCCACCGTCATCGCTGCGTCCGGAGAAAGGTTTAACGCGTTACCTAATGTCGTGCCTAAACTCGACATCAAAATGTAGGTAATATTCCCTAAGTTAACGGCGCTATTACTTAATATCTGTTGCCAGTTAGTGCTGACGCCCCATAAAAAGATCGCCAAAGAATAACCAATTGAAATCACAATGGCCGCGAAAACAATACCTTTCGCAAAATTCTTTTCCGGTTTCTCGGTTTTATCCACCAGTCCGCCGACAGCCTCAATACCGCCGTAAGCAAAAATAGCAAATACCACAAATGACAACATTGCCAGGCCGGAGTGATAACCCGGATTCGGTGACGAGGTAAAATTAATCTCTTGTGCAAAATGCCCACCATTTAATAACAAAATAGCGACACTCACTAACAATAAAACTAAATTAAGACACATTACGGCAATACCTCCGACCGCCGTAATTCGCGCAATTTTATTGATCCCTCTGGCGGCGACACACGTCACCAGAATCATCCAGCCAACGGCGAGCAGCCCGACAACCTGCGTAGGCTCAAGCCCCGCAATACGCCAGTGCTGCGTCATATCGGCACCAAAAACAAAAGTAGAAAACGGTACCCAAATTTTTGCCGCCGTACTTACCATCCATATGACATACGATGAAAACCACATAAACGTGCCGATAAACGCGTAACGTGGCCCCACGCTATTATTCATCCACGAATAGATCCCGCCCTCTTCTTTGCGATAAGCGGAACCCATTTCAGCCATCATTAAGGCGAATGGAATAAAAAACAGCAAGGCAGAAAATATATACCACGGGATTGCGCTATACCCCATTAAATAAAACGCCGACGGGCTATTCGCAAAACCAAAAACAGAAGTAAAAATCATCAGGATAAGCCCAATAAGGCTCATCTTTTTTATCGTGTGGGTCATTCAACCATCCCTTACGCTCGAGCGCGTTTGCCAGACGCCGCTCACCGATTGACGCCGCCTTCTTTTTTACGAAGGTCAGCGATAAAAAAATCAACACAGGATTGATACCTAAATGGCATCAAAGTTCCAGCCTTATGTTGTGGCAAACAGAGGATAATTGAAAAAATATGCTACAAAATGGCGCTTATTGCGCCATTTTATCTCGCGAAAGAGTGAATTTCAGATTTACGCCCGATCGACCGTAAAAGCAATCACGTCCGCCAGGCTTTCTGCTCCCAGCGCCAGCATCACCAGACGATCAACACCCAGCGCCACGCCGGAACAATCCGGTAGACCGGCGGCCAGCGCATCCAGTAGATTTTGGTCAATCGGCTGCTGCGGCAGACCGCGCGCGGCGCGCTTACGATTGTCCTGTTCAAAGCGCTGTTGTTGCTCACGTGCGTCCGTCAGTTCGTGGAAACCATTCGCCAGCTCAATACCTTTGTAGTACACCTCAAAGCGCTCGGCGACGCGATGATCCTCGGTACTGATTTGTGCCAGCGATGCCTGACTTGCCGGAAAGTGATAAATAAAGGTCGGCTTTTCTTTACCTATATGCGGCTCAACCCCCATCGTGAACAACAGTTGCAGCAACATATCACGGTCTTCTTCCGTATCGGCGATATTGCTTAAATCAAGCTTTGCCGCCGCCTCACGCAGTTGCGTTTTATCTGCTGATAACGGGTCAATCTCCAGATGGCGCTGAAACGCCTGTTGATAGGAGAGACTTTCCGCAGGTTGACAATCCAGCACTTGCTGAAGCAAATCATCCACTTCATTCATCAGGCGGTACATATCGTAATGCGGGCGATACCACTCCAGCATGGTGAATTCCGGATTATGATGTCGTCCCATCTCTTCATTACGGAAACTGCGGCATAGCTGGAAAACCGGGCCGCACCCTGCCGCCAGCAGGCGTTTCATATGGTATTCCGGACTGGTCATTAAATAGAGGTTGATCCCCTGGGAATGGCCAGGTCCGACGAAACGCGTTTCGAACGGGAACAGATGAATGTCTGTGACCGTCGCCTGACTCATGCAGGGCGTCTCAACCTCAAGCACTCCACGATCGGCAAAGAAACGACGGATTTCCGCCATAATCGCCGCACGTTTTAATAAATTGGGGATGGACGCGCTCGGCTGCCAGGTTGCCGTTTCGCTCATGATTCTTTCTCCAGTTTAAGACAAGGTCACGAAGTCTACTCGCAACGCGCGGGCGAAACAAATTTTGCGCAGGCGTATCGGGCGCCTTCTGGAGGGTAAAAAAAGTGATTTCAGATGGTTTAGTAATTAAATTAATCAAAATCAATGATAATTCATCCCTCTGATACGCTAAAAAAATCGAACACGTCAAATTTCCCTGACATCCCTGAGACTATACTGTTGTACCCATAAAGGAGCAGTGGAAACGCATTCATACTTCGCAGAACCCAGAGGCTTTATCTGGCTGCGCGAGGGTGAAATTACAATAATCTGGAGGAATGTCGTGCAAACCTTTCAAGCCGATCTTGCCATTATAGGCGCCGGTGGCGCGGGATTACGTGCTGCAATTGCTGCCGCACAGGCGAATCCCAATGCTAAAATCGCACTGATCTCAAAAGTGTACCCGATGCGCAGCCACACCGTCGCTGCCGAAGGGGGTTCAGCCGCTGTCGCCCAGGATCATGACAGCTTTGACTACCATTTTCACGATACGGTAGCAGGCGGAGACTGGCTGTGTGAGCAGGATGTCGTGGATTACTTTGTCCACCATTGTCCCACTGAGATGACGCAGCTGGAGCAATGGGGCTGCCCGTGGAGCCGCCGTCCGGACGGTAGCGTTAACGTGCGTCGCTTCGGTGGTATGAAAATCGAGCGTACCTGGTTCGCCGCGGATAAAACCGGCTTCCATATGCTGCATACCCTGTTCCAGACTTCCCTGCAGTTCCCACAAATCCAGCGCTTTGACGAACATTTCGTGCTGGATATTCTGGTTGATGACAACCATGCGCGCGGCCTGGTGGCAATGAACATGATGGAAGGCACGCTGGTGCAAATCCGCGCCAATGCCGTGGTCATGGCGACAGGCGGCGCAGGCCGCGTATACCGCTATAACACCAACGGCGGCATCGTCACCGGCGACGGGATGGGCATGGCGCTGAGCCACGGCGTTCCGCTGCGTGATATGGAATTCGTTCAGTATCACCCGACCGGCCTGCCAGGTTCCGGTATCCTGATGACTGAAGGTTGCCGCGGCGAAGGCGGTATTCTGGTCAATAAAAATGGCTACCGTTACCTGCAAGACTACGGCATGGGCCCCGAAACGCCGCTGGGCGAGCCGAAAAACAAATATATGGAACTGGGGCCGCGCGACAAAGTATCCCAGGCTTTCTGGCACGAATGGCGTAAAGGCAACACCATCTCCACGCCGCGCGGCGATGTGGTTCACCTCGACCTGCGTCATCTCGGCGAGAAGAAACTGCATGAACGTCTGCCGTTCATTTGCGAACTGGCGAAAGCCTATGTCGGCGTCGATCCGGTTAAAGAACCGATTCCAGTACGTCCGACCGCGCACTACACCATGGGCGGCATTGAAACCGACCAGAACTGTGAAAGCCGTGTCAAAGGGCTGTTTGCCGTTGGCGAATGCTCCTCTGTTGGCCTGCATGGCGCGAACCGCCTCGGTTCCAACTCACTGGCGGAACTGGTGGTGTTTGGTCGTCTGGCTGGCGAACAAGCAATGGAACGCGCTGCTACGGCAGGCGCCGCAAATAGCGCCGCGCTCGACGCCCAGGTTGCCGATATTGAACAACGTCTGAAAAATCTGGTGAACCAGGAAGGCAACGAAAACTGGTCGAAGATCCGCGATGAGATGGGTCTGTCTATGGAAGAAGGTTGCGGTATTTACCGTACCCCGGAACTGATGCAGAAAACCGTTGATAAACTGGCCGAGCTTCAGGAACGTTTCAAACGCGTACGTATCTCCGATACCTCCAGCGTGTTCAACACTGACCTGCTGTATACCATCGAACTGGGTCATGGTCTGAACGTGGCGGAATGTATGGCGCACTCTGCGCTGGCGCGTAAAGAGTCCCGCGGCGCGCATCAGCGTCTGGATGAAGGCTGTACCGAGCGCGACGATGTGAACTTCCTCAAGCACACCCTCGCCTTCCGCGATGCTGATGGCACGACCCGTCTGGAATACAGCGACGTGAAAATCACCACCCTGCCGCCAGCCAAACGTGTTTACGGCGGTGAAGCGGAAGCAGCCGATAAGAAGGAGAAGGCGAATGGCTGAGATGAAAAACCTGAAAGTTGAGGTGGTGCGCTATAACCCGGAAACCGATACCGCGCCGCACAGTGCTTTCTATGAAGTTCCTTATGATGAAACAACATCGCTACTGGACGCGTTGGGCTACATCAAAGATAACCTGTCGCCAGACCTGAGCTACCGCTGGTCCTGCCGTATGGCGATCTGCGGCTCCTGCGGCATGATGGTCAACAACGTCCCTAAACTGGCGTGTAAAACCTTCCTGCGCGATTACACCAACGGTATGAAGGTGGAAGCGCTGGCGAACTTCCCGATTGAGCGCGATCTGGTTGTCGATATGACGCACTTTATCGAAAGCCTGGAAGCGATCAAACCGTACATTATTGGCAACTCTCGCACGCCAGATCAGGGGCCGAATGTCCAGACCCCGGCGCAAATGGCGAAGTATCACCAGTTCTCCGGTTGCATCAACTGTGGTCTGTGCTACGCCGCGTGCCCGCAGTTCGGTCTGAATCCTGAATTTATCGGACCGGCTGCGATTACGTTGGCGCATCGCTATAACGAAGATAGCCGCGATCACGGTAAGAAGGAGCGTATGGCGCAGTTGAACAGTCCGAACGGCGTATGGACCTGTACTTTCGTGGGCTACTGCTCCGAAGTCTGTCCAAAACATGTCGATCCGGCTGCGGCCATTCAGCAGGGTAAAGTGGAAAGCTCGAAAGACTTTCTTATCGCCACCCTGAAACCACGCTAAGGAGTGCAACATGACGACTAAACGCAAACCCTATGTGCGGCCGATGACGTCCACCTGGTGGAAAAAACTGCCGTTTTATCGCTTTTATATGCTGCGCGAAGGCACAGCGGTGCCGGCAGTCTGGTTCAGTATTGAACTGATTTTCGGTCTGTTTGCGCTCAAACACGGCGCGGAATCCTGGATGGGATTCGTCGGCTTTTTACAAAACCCGGTGGTAGTGATCTTAAACCTGATCACCCTGGCGGCCGCGCTGCTGCACACCAAAACCTGGTTTGAACTGGCGCCGAAGGCGGCCAATATCATTGTAAAAGACGAAAAAATGGGGCCAGAGCCAATCATCAAAGGGCTTTGGGTGGTCACTGCGGTAGTCACCGTAGTCATTCTGTATGTTGCCCTGTTCTGGTAAGGAGTCCCGGATGATTAATCCAAACCCAAAACGTTCTGATGAACCCGTATTCTGGGGACTGTTTGGCGCAGGCGGTATGTGGGGCGCGATCATCGCGCCGGTGATCGTGCTACTGGTTGGCATCATGCTGCCGCTGGGGCTATTTCCGGGCGATGCCCTGAGTTTTGAGCGCGTACTGACGTTCGCCCAAAGCTTTATTGGTCGCGTTTTTCTGTTCCTGATGATCGTGCTGCCGCTATGGTGTGGCCTACACCGTATGCACCACGCGATGCATGACCTGAAAATCCACGTGCCCGCGGGCAAATGGGTCTTCTACGGTCTGGCGGCAATCCTGACCGTTGTGACAGCGATTGGCGTTATCACTCTCTAAGTTGCCACGACGCCCTCTTATCTACCCGATAAGAGGGCGTTTTTTCTTTTCCTGCCTCTCATTTTCCCGCCAGGTTCTACACTTAGAAAAAACACTGGAAGGAAAATTTTATGCGCATTCTGCCCGTCGTTGCTGCGGTTACGGCTGCATTTCTGGTTGTCGCCTGTAGTTCGCCTACTCCGCCTAAAGGCGTTACCGTGGTAAATAACTTTGATGCCAAACGTTACCTCGGCACCTGGTATGAGATCGCACGCCTCGATCATCGATTTGAACGTGGACTGGAACAAGTCACGGCCACCTATAGTCTGCGTGACGATGGCGGGATTAATGTCATCAATAAAGGCTATAACCCGGATCGAGGAATGTGGCAAAAAACAGAAGGCAAAGCGTATTTTACCGGTAGTCCAAACCGCGCCGCGCTCAAGGTCTCTTTTTTCGGCCCGTTCTACGGCGGCTATAACGTGATTGCGCTTGACCGGGAATACCGTCATGCGCTGGTGTGCGGCCCGGATCGCGACTATCTGTGGATACTCTCTCGCACGCCAACGCTTTCTGAGGAAATAAAACAGCAAATGCTGGCCGTCGCGACCCGGGAGGGGTTTGACGTCAATAAATTAATTTGGGTAAAACAATCAGGTTCGTAGCAATGTCAGCGACAAATTAATGCGCACTGAGTTTTAGCCCAATGATACCCGCGACGATCAAGCCAAGACTGAGCAAACGCGCCGGTGAGGCAGACTCGCCCAGCAGAAGGATACCGGTGATTGCCGCCCCGACGGCACCGATGCCGGTCCAGATGGCGTACGCCGTTCCAACGGGCAGCGTTTTCATTGCCCAGGAAAGTAACGCCATACTGATAACCATGGCCGTAATGGTGATGATACTGGGGGTCAGACGAGAAAAACCGTGGGTATACTTCAGGCCGACAGCCCATACCACTTCAAGTAAACCAGCGATTAATAGAATGATCCAGGACATAGCAGGCTCCAGATAATTAATGGGGCCGTCCCCGGTGAGAATAGCGTTTACAGGTCGTCCTGTAACGTATACGGATGAAAAGCCATTCTTGCCTGAGAGAAAATGAATTTCAACCTTTTTATTTTTTTCCGTCTAAAGGCGGGAATTGGCCCTTTTAAGCCGCGTAGTTTTCGCATTTAGCGCCCACAGGAGTTCTCTATGATGGAACGCCTTCTGGGAAAGAAAGTGCTTTATCTACTTCCGGGTGCAAAAAACTATGTTGAAAATTTTAGTGATAGACCGATGCCACTTTACCCGTACGGGCATGGAGGCCTGGCTTAATCACACTGATGTGCTCAGTTCTTCACTGCTGGTATCCGGGATGAATAACCTTATACTGGCGAAAGAACATATTCTGCAATGGAAGCCCCATCTGGTTATCGCTGATTTATATGGTTTTCTCAACGATGCCTTACCCGAACAGCCTATCAATGCATTTTTTGCCGCCTGCAGGATGACGCCGTTGGTATTATTACAGTCAGGGAATATGCCGTACAGACCGCAATATGCCAGTCATGCGGTGTTATCTAAACACACGCCTTTACATGAGCTTGCACAACGAATTAAAGGAGCGCTATATACTCATCCACTGCAGGAAGCGCCGGAAAGCGCCACGCCATTGCTCTCTCCGCAGGAGGAAAAAGTGCTCGCGATGTGGACGGAAGGCACCAGCAATAAAGAGATTGCGTATGCGCTTGGCATTCACGGGAAAACGGTTTACACCTATAAGCGTAATATCCGTATGAAACTTCATATGGATAATCGGTATTCTCCCTTTCTTATGCTTCCGGAGAAAATCGATTAACGGTACGACGCCATGCCGTACCGTTGATGATTACTGCTGAGCTCTGGTTGCAGCGCCAGAGATCGCACTACCACCGTCCGAGATGTCCTCGCCCACGCCGCGCGTGGTATTACAAGCAGTTAATACAGTGGAAAGTACCAAAACAGAAAAGATCGCTGCAATTGTCTTTTTAACCATAATGTCTTCCTTTTCTAGCCAATGTTGTTTGTGTATAGCAACTTAATAATAGACAACATCCCAGAAAATGACGGGCGATCGACTAATTTTAGGAAGACGAGAAGCGATTAGCTGGCTGCGCGGGAGATGGCGTGGCCAAGATGCTGAATATCTTCGCCGAAGCCGCGGGCGGTATTACATGCCGTTAATAATGTGCTGGTAAGAAGAACCAGCGCGACAAGGCTGATAAAGCGTTTCATCATTGAGGCGCGAAAAAAAGGATGGCGCAGCATACGCTGCACCATTTTTCCCGATAACGTAAATTATTTTACGCGGGATACGTATTCGCCGGAACGGGTATCGACTTTGATCACTTCGCCAATCTGCACGAACAGCGGAACTTTAACCACTGCGCCAGTAGACAGCGTGGCTGGTTTGCCGCCAGTACCTGCGGTATCGCCCTTCAGACCTGGGTCGGTATCAACAATTTCCAGTTCAACAAAGTTCGGCGGAGTGACAGAGATAGGCTGACCGTTCCACAGGGTTACGATGCATTCCGCCTGATCCAACAGCCATTTTGCGTTGTCGCCGATAGCCTTGGCATCTGCAGACAGCTGCTCGAAGGTTTCGTTGTTCATGAAATGCCAGAACTCACCGTCGTTGTACAGGTAAGTCAGGTTCATATCGACTACATCCGCGCCTTCAGCGGAATCGGTCGATTTGAAGGTTTTCTCAACGCGCGTGCCGGTCAGCAGACGGCGCAGCTTAACGCGGGCAAACGCCTGGCCTTTACCCGGTTTCACGAATTCACTGGATTCAACCGCATAAGGTTCGCCATCCAACATGATTTTAAGACCGGAACGAAAATCGTTGCTATAGTAAGTCGCCATAAGGCCCTCTGAAATTGTTAACTGGTAGCTAAGCCACAAAATGGCGCATATTGTAACCCTAAATACCCCATTGCGAGAAGATTGGTTAGCGCAACTTGCCGATGTTGTGACCAATCCCGACGAACTGCTGCATCTTTTACAGATTGAAGCTGATGAAAACCTCCGGGCAGGACAGGACGCCAGGCGCTTGTTTGCCCTCCGCGTGCCGCGCGCTTTTATTGCGCGCATGGAGAAGGGCAACCCTGACGATCCTCTTTTACGTCAAGTGCTGACGTCCCGGGATGAATTTATTGTCGCCCCCGGTTTCTCCACCGACCCGCTGGAAGAGCAACACAGCGTGGTGCCAGGATTATTGCATAAATACCAAAACCGGGCGCTATTGCTGGTAAAAGGCGGATGTGCGGTAAATTGCCGCTACTGTTTCCGTCGTCACTTCCCGTATGCAGAGAATCAAGGCAATAAGCGCAACTGGACAGTCGCGCTGGAGTATATCGCCGCACACCCGGAACTGGATGAGATCATCTTTTCCGGCGGCGATCCGCTGATGGCGAAAGATCATGAGCTGGACTGGCTGCTCACGCAACTGGAAGCCATTAAGCACGTCAAGCGGCTACGCATCCACAGTCGGTTGCCTATCGTCATCCCGGCACGCATTACTGACGAACTGGTCGCCCGCTTTGACCAGTCACGTCTGCAAATTTTGTTGGTGAACCATATCAACCACGCTAATGAAGTGGACGAGGCGTTCGGCCTGGCGATGAAGAAACTGCGCCACGTGGGCGTCACGCTTCTCAACCAGAGCGTCCTGCTGCGTGGCGTGAATGATAACGCGCGAACGCTGGCGAATCTGAGCAACGCGCTATTTGACGCCGGCGTGATGCCCTATTACCTGCATGTGCTGGATAAAGTGCAGGGCGCCGCGCATTTTATGGTCACCGATGACGAAGCCCGGCAAATCATGCGCGAACTGCTCACGCTGGTATCCGGCTATATGGTGCCAAGACTGGCGCGTGAAATCGGCGGCGAACCGAGCAAAACACCGCTGGATTTACAGCTTCGGCAGTGCTAATTCTCGCGGGCGCGTCAGGGACGACGAAAAATATTACCGCGCAATATTACGAGGAGACTCCCCCGCGATTCTCCTCACCCTTTGGCGAGGATAAACTAACCTTCGTTAAATACACCTTTCCGGTCCTCTCTTTTCAATAAAGTCCGTTTTAGGACTCGCTTAGCGTGTACTGCATTTTCGAATTATACTGGTTCTCCTTTTTATAGGACGGCATAAACAATTTATATATCAAATACATTGCAGTAAAACATTTAATTATTTTATATTTGTGGAGAATTGACATGGCCTTAACGATTAAGGGACTAAATACCGGCGTTATTCGTCACAATGATAAGTTTATCGCGCTGGCGCTTAAGGTGAAGTCACTGAGAAATAAAGAAACACTGCTTTTCTTTCCTGTGCTCGCGCTGCGAGACTTGTTGATCGGCCTTGAACACCGGCTTTATTTACAACACTCGCTGCCGGAACAAGAGCAGGAAAAACGCCAGAAAGCCAAAAGCAGTCATGTGCTTAAAATGCATGAGAATATTCCGGCAATACTCCGTGAAGAGCTGGAAAACGCCGATGTTAATCAGCGTGTTGAATCTTTAGCGTTGAGCGATAATACAGAAAAAGTATTAACCTTTACGTTAAAGCTGCACAATGGTAGCCATCTTGATTTACAGGTCGGTGAGTGGCAGGTTGAAGTTCTGGTGATGGCTATTATTCACGCCATTAATAATGCCGAAATGCGTGAGCTCGCATTGCGTATTTCTTCAATGCTGGACTTTTTACCATTATACGATGCTGACTGCCTGGAAAACGGTAATATCGAATTCGATACCTATAACCAGCCTGACTGGAAACATAATCTGTATAACCATTATTTAGCGCTCGTTTATCGTTATACGGATGAGGCAGGACAATCGCATGATTGCGGCACCATCATTAAGACCCGTAGTCAGTCAGGCTCTAAAGAAGCTGAAGCGATATCACGCCGCTTGCTGAATTTCAGCCCGCGTCTTAAAAAGCTGGAAGGAAAACCGTGTAAGGTTTTTGTCAGAACGCTTGGAACCGGTAAAGCAGCGCGTCTGACGCAAGATCAATGCATGCGCGCGTTGCATAATCTACGCATGGCATCATCGCAGGAAAAACGCTAACCATATCGCCCTCTGAATCTTTCAGAGGGCGTTACGATTCAGACATATCAATTCGGACATTTATAAACCTGGCCGTTCATCTCGCTGGCCGTCGGGACAAAACTGGACAACATGCCCTGCGACGGACTACTTACGCCATACAGCACGTTTCCACCCATCGCGGCTGCCTGATTACGCAGATCGTTCGCTGCGCCACGCATTGAGCCACCCTCTTCGCCGTGCTGGCCTGAAAACCAGTTACTCTGTTTACCGGTTGCCGTACCAATTAGCTGGCATTCCGCGCCTGGCTTATCTTCGACAAAGCGTACATTTTGGCCGGCAGCGGTGAGTTCGTTGCTGGAGCTACAACCCGCCATCAGCAGCGCGGCGCCAACGATCCCTGCTAAATATTTCACGTGCATGTTATTCCCCATAATCAATGAGCTGGACGTTTTGTCCGTATCTGAATCTTATACTAAAAAGATGACTAAAAGAAAAACCCCCGGTCATTTCTGCCCGGGGGTTTCTCAATTCTGGGAGATAAACATCCAAATCATTCTGGTTGCAGGAAGGCGGCCAGTTTGTTAATCCCCAGTCACTTACTCAAGTAAGTGACTGGGGTTAGCCAACGCATCTGCAGCCTGAAGGATGCAGGGTGTGGGCAATTACATCATTCCGCCCATACCACCCATACCACCCATGCCGCCAGCAGCGCCTAAATCAGGAGCATCGCTTTTCGGCAGGTCGGTCACCATGCACTCGGTAGTGATCATCAGACCAGCCACAGAAGCAGCGTACTGCAGCGCAGAACGGGTAACTTTGGTTGGGTCCAGGATACCCATATCGATCATGTTGCCGTATTCTTCAGTTGCTGCGTTGTAACCGTAGTTACCGTCGCCACCTTTAACGGTGTTAGCGACAACAGACGGCTCTTCGCCGCAGTTCAGCACGATCTGACGCAGCGGAGCTTCCATTGCGCGCAGCGCAACTTTGATACCCACGTTCTGGTCTTCGTTCTGGCCTTTCAGGTCAGCAATTTTAGAAGCAACGCGGATCAGCGCAACGCCACCACCAGCAACCACGCCTTCTTCTACCGCAGCACGGGTCGCGTGCAGGGCATCTTCAACGCGGGCTTTCTTCTCTTTCATTTCAACTTCGGTCGCAGCGCCAACTTTGATTACCGCAACGCCGCCTGCCAGTTTCGCTACGCGCTCCTGCAGTTTTTCACGATCGTAGTCGGAGGTCGCTTCTTCAATCTGCTGACGGATCTGAGCAACACGGCCCTGGATGGCAGCTTCTTCACCCACGCCATCGATGATGGTGGTGGTGTCTTTGTTGATCACAACACGTTTCGCCTGACCCAGGTCTTCCAGGGTTGCTTTTTCCAGCTCCATACCGATCTCTTCAGAGATTACGGTACCGCCGGTCAGGGTAGCGATATCCTGCAGCATCGCCTTACGACGATCGCCGAAGCCCGGTGCTTTAACCGCAGCCACTTTCACGATGCCACGCATGGTGTTCACTACCAGGGTAGCCAGCGCTTCGCCTTCAACATCTTCAGCGATGATCAGCAGCGGTTTGCCTGCTTTTGCAACGGCTTCCAGAACCGGCAGCATTTCGCGGATGTTGGAGATTTTCTTATCAGCCAGCAGGATGAACGGGCTTTCCAGCTCTACTGCGCCAGTTTCCGGCTTGTTGATGAAGTAAGGAGACAGGTAGCCGCGGTCAAACTGCATACCTTCAACCACGTCCAGTTCGTCCTGCAGACCGGTACCGTCTTCAACGGTGATGACGCCTTCTTTACCGACTTTATCCATCGCTTCCGCGATCAGTTTACCTACGGTTTCGTCGGAGTTAGCGGAGATAGTACCTACCTGAGCAATCGCTTTAGAGTCGGAGCACGGTACGGACAGGGCTTTCAGCTCTTCAACCGCCGCAGCAACCGCTTTGTCGATACCACGTTTCAGGTCCATCGGGTTCATGCCCGCAGCAACGGCTTTCAAGCCTTCGGTAATGATGGACTGCGCCAGTACGGTCGCGGTGGTGGTGCCGTCGCCTGCAGCATCGTTCGCTTTAGAGGCAACTTCTTTCACCATCTGCGCGCCCATGTTTTCAAACTTGTCTTCCAGTTCGATTTCACGCGCTACGGAAACACCATCTTTAGTGATAGTCGGCGCACCGAAAGATTTATCCAGAACCACGTTACGGCCTTTCGGACCGAGGGTTACTTTCACTGCATCTGCCAGTACGTTTACGCCGCGCAGCATTTTCACACGAGCGTCGTTACCGAATTTTACGTCTTTAGCTGCCATTTTCTCTTTCCCTTAAATTCGTATGTTCAGTGTCGTTCGCGGATTACGCTTCAACAATTGCCAGAATGTCGCTTTCAGACATGATCAACACTTCTTCATTGTCGATCTTTTCAGATTTCACACCGTAGCCATCGTTAAAAATAACGATGTCGCCAACTTTCACGTCCAGCGGCTGTACAGTACCGTTGTCCAGGATGCGACCCTTACCGACAGCGATGATTTCGCCACGAGTTGATTTACCCGCTGCGGAACCGGTCAGTACGATGCCGCCAGCAGATTTAGACTCAACTTCTTTACGTTTGACGATCACACGATCATGTAACGGACGAATACTCATTGATAGCTCTCCTTTGAGAAAGTCATTATCAGTTATGGGTGACGCCGGCCCGTAAACGGTTTCCCGGCTGGTGACCAGAGAGATGGGGATGGGGTTTTGCCCCTTCAAGGGGGGAGATGAAAAAAAATTCTTCTGAGCGAAAAAAGCGGTAAAAACGCTACTTATCTCACGTTTACCCAAGGTTTAGAACATCCTGCTATAAGAAAAGGCGTGTGTGATACGCTTAAAAATGTCTGTCGTCACCTGACGTTACAATGCCGCCGGATAATGAGCTGATGAATGAACTAAAAAAAGAGCTTGGGTTGGTTCAGGGCGTTATCTTGTTAACCACATCATTATTAGGGACTGGCGTTTTTGCGCTTCCGGAGCTGGCTGCGCTGGCGGCAGGCGACATCAGCCTTTGGGCATGGCCGCTGCTCATTATTTTGATTTTCCCTATTGCGATTGTCTTTGCTGTGCTGGGGCGTCACTTTCCACACGCTGGCGGCGTAGCGCATTTTGTCGGGATGGCATTTGGCCCGCGTCTGCAACGAGTGATCAGTTGGCTGTTTTTATCAGTCATTCCTGTTAGTTTTCCCGCAGCCTTGCATATTGCGGTGGGTTTCGGCCAGGCGCTGTTTGGCTGGCAAAGCGAACAGCTCTTATTTGGGGAGCTGGGTACTCTAGGTTTACTATGGTTTATGGGATCGCGCGGCGCCAGCTCCAGCGCCAACCTGCAAGCCATTATCGCTGGATTAATTATCGCGCTTATTGCCGCCATTCTGTGGAAAGGCGCGATTAAACCTGCAGATATCACCTTCCCAGCCGCAAACGAAATCACCTTTTCCCGGCTGTGTACCGCCCTGGCGATCATGTTCTGGGGATTTGTGGGAATTGAGGCTTTTACGCATTTGTCGTCTGAATTTAAAAATCCTGAACGTGATTTTCCGCGCGCATTGATCATTGGCCTGATGCTGGCCGGCTCCATTTATTGGACCTGTACCGCCGTGGTGCTGCATTTTGGCGTCTATAGCGACAAGATAGCGGCAACAGCATCGCTACCGCTTATTATTGTTCATCTCTTCGGTATCCAGGCGTTGTGGATAGCCTGCATTATTGGTTATCTCACCTGCTTTGCCAGCCTGAATGTGTATGCTCAGAGTTTTGCGCGTCTGATATGGACGCAAATGCAATATCAGCCCGATCACTATCTGGCTCAACTCTCTCCCGGACGCCTTCCCTTGCACGCGTTAAACGTTATTCTGGCCTGTTGTTGCGTGAGTTCCCTGGTCGTCTACGCCCTGAAGATTAACCTCAATGCGCTGATCGTCTATGCTAACGGTATTTTTATTATGCTCTATCTGCTTTGTATGCTGGCGGGCTGTCGACTGTTGAAAGGGCGCTGCTATGCACTGGCGGTGACGGGTTGTCTACTGTGCCTGTTATTGCTGGTAATGCTGGGGTGGAAAAGCTTATATGCCATTATTATGCTGGCAGCATTATGGCTGTTTTTACCGAAGCGAAAACGCATGGCGTAAGACGTATCTGTTGGCCGGATAACGCCTCACGCGACTTATCCGACCAGCATCTCTACCTTTAATCCCGACGATCGTCTTTATGTTCAATACGATCGCGATCGTCATCTTTACGCTGATACTCGCCGTCAAATGTTTCGCCACCGCCAGTACCCGCGCTAAACCCGCCGCCCGGCATCCGGGAAAAACGTAAATGCGGCAGCAACTTCAGCGTCAAATGTTTTTGCACTGGCGGTAACAAAAGGAGAAGGCCGAGAAAATCGGTGAAAAATCCCGGCAACAGGAGCAGTAAGCCAGCGATGATCAGCGATACACTCTTAATCATTTCTGCCGCCGGGCTCTCACCGGCCGCCATTTTTTGTTGCATCAGCAAAAAGTTTTTAAAACCCTGGTTACGTACCAGCGACATACCGATAACAGACGTAAAAATCACCAGGATTAGCGTCATCAGGACGCCAAGCACATGGGCGACCTGGATAAAGATAGAAATCTCAATGTAAACATAGAGAAAGACAGCTAAAAAGGGTATCCAGCGCAAAGGACTCTCCTGTAAGTCATGGCCGTCTGCGACGACCATTTGAATGGGGTTGCGATTCGCATCGATTCGATATGGTGGTGCGTAGCAAAATTTCAAGTGGTTTGTACACCTATTTTAGGTAGTAATACTAAAGCGGTGACCTATTTCACAAAATAATAAATAAGGGGTAAATTCCCACACTTTAAGTGATCCAGATTACGGTAGGAATTCTGAAGCAGCATATGATCTCGTTTATCAGGCCGATGGAGGGGATAATCGTCGGTCAGAAAACATTCGAAATCACATATATCCTGTGTGTTTTAAAGTAAAAATCATTGGCAGCTTGAAAAAGAAGGTTCACATGTCAAACAACATTCGTATCGAAGAAGATCTGTTGGGTACCAGGGAAGTTCCAGCTGAAGCCTACTATGGTGTTCACACTCTGAGAGCGATTGAAAACTTCTACATTAGCAATAACAAAATCAGCGACATCCCTGAATTTGTGCGTGGCATGGTTATGGTAAAAAAAGCGGCGGCGCTGGCCAACAAAGAGCTGCAAACCATTCCTAAGAGTGTGGCGAACGCCATCATTGCCGCATGTGATGAAGTCCTTAACAACGGTAAGTGCATGGACCAGTTCCCGGTAGATGTCTACCAGGGCGGCGCGGGCACTTCCGTCAACATGAATACCAACGAAGTGCTGGCCAACATCGGGCTGGAACTGATGGGTCATCAGAAAGGTGAATATCAGTACCTGAACCCGAACGACCACGTGAATAAATGTCAATCCACTAACGACGCCTATCCGACAGGCTTCCGTGTAGCGGTTTACGCCTCTATCGTCAAACTGATCGATGCCATCAACCAGTTGCGTGAAGGTTTCGAACGTAAAGCGGTTGAATTCCAGGACATCCTGAAAATGGGTCGTACCCAGTTGCAGGACGCCGTACCGATGACGCTTGGTCAAGAATTCCGTGCGTTTAGCATCCTGCTGAAAGAAGAAGTGAAAAGCATCGAGCGTACTGCTGAGCTGCTGCTGGAAGTCAACCTTGGCGCAACGGCAATCGGTACCGGTCTGAACACGCCGAAAGAATACTCTCCGCTGGCGGTGAAAAAACTGGCTGAAGTCACTGGTTTCGCCTGTGTTCCGGCTGAAGATCTGATTGAGGCGACATCTGACTGTGGCGCATATGTTATGGTTCACAGCGCGCTGAAACGTCTGGCAGTGAAGATGTCCAAAATCTGTAACGACCTGCGCTTGCTCTCTTCTGGTCCTCGTGCCGGCCTGAACGAGATCAACCTGCCGGAACTGCAGGCGGGCTCTTCCATCATGCCAGCCAAAGTGAACCCGGTTGTACCGGAAGTCGTAAACCAGGTATGCTTTAAAGTCATCGGTAACGACACCACCGTTACGATGGCGGCGGAAGCCGGTCAGTTGCAGTTGAACGTTATGGAGCCGGTTATCGGTCAGGCGATGTTCGAATCCATCCACATTCTGAGCAACGCGTGCTACAACCTGCTGGAAAAATGCGTTAACGGCATTACCGCGAATAAAGAAGTGTGCGAAGGGTACGTTTACAACTCCATCGGTATCGTCACTTACCTCAACCCGTTCATCGGCCACCACAACGGCGACATCGTCGGTAAAATCTGTGCTGAAACCGGTAAGAGCGTACGTGAAGTTGTGCTGGAGCGCGGCCTGTTAACGGAAGCCGAGCTGGACGATATTTTCTCCGTACAGAACTTGATGCACCCGGCTTATAAAGCTAAACGTTATACTGATGAAAGCGAACAGTAATCGTACAGGGTAGTACCAAAGAGGCACGTCACGATGACGTGCCTTTTTTCTTACAAGAAGTTACCAAATAACAACAATTTAATATCAACTTGTTAAACAACAAGGAAGGCTAATATGATAGTTGTCGAACTTATCATTGTTTTGCTGGCAATCTTTTTGGGCGCCAGACTTGGGGGCATCGGTATTGGATTCGCAGGTGGGCTGGGTGTTCTGGTACTTGCCGCCATCGGCGTGAAGCCAGGGACAATTCCATTCGATGTCATTTCCATCATCATGGCGGTTATCGCCGCGATCTCTGCTATGCAGGTCGCGGGCGGTCTGGATTATTTGGTAAACCAGACGGAAAAACTGCTGCGTAAGAACCCGAAATACATCACTATCCTCGCACCGATTGTGACCTATTTCCTGACTATTTTTGCTGGTACCGGGAACATTTCCCTGGCAACGCTGCCGGTTATTGCTGAAGTCGCGAAGGAGCAGGGAATCAAACCTTGCCGTCCGCTCTCGACCGCCGTGGTATCCGCGCAGATTGCGATTACCGCCTCGCCGATTTCTGCGGCCGTGGTGTATATGTCTTCTGTTATGGAAGGTCATGGCATTAGCTATATTCACCTGCTGTCCGTGGTTATCCCCTCTACGCTGCTGGCGGTGCTGGTGATGTCCTTCCTGGTCACGATGCTGTTCAACTCCAAACTGTCGGACGACCCGATTTACCGCAAGCGTCTGGAAGAAGGGCTGATTGAACTGCGTGGTGAAAAGCAGATTGAAATCAAACCAATGGCAAAAAATTCCGTCTGGCTGTTCCTGCTGGGCGTTATCTGCGTGGTTGTTTATGCGATTGTTAACAGTCCGAGCCTCGGCCTGGTTGAGAAACCGCTGATGAACACCACCAACGCTATTTTGATCATCATGTTGAGCGTCGCAACGCTGACCACCATCCTGTGTAAAGTGGAAACTGACGCCATCCTCAACTCCAGTACCTTTAAAGCAGGGATGAGCGCCTGTATCTGTATTCTGGGCGTGGCGTGGCTGGGCGATACTTTCGTATCCGCTAACATCGACTGGATCAAAGACACTGCGGGTAGCGTCATCCAGGGTCATCCGTGGCTGCTGGCCGTCATCTTCTTCTTTGCTTCCGCGCTGCTCTACTCTCAGGCGGCAACGGCGAAAGCGCTGATGCCGATGGCGCTGGCGCTGAACGTCTCTCCGCTGACGGCAGTCGCTTCCTTCGCCGCCGTTTCCGGCCTGTTCATTTTGCCGACCTACCCGACTCTGGTTGCAGCGGTACAGATGGATGACACCGGTACAACCCGTATCGGTAAATTCGTCTTTAACCACCCGTTCTTCATCCCAGGCACCCTGGGCGTCGTTCTGGCTGTCTGCTTCGGCTTCCTGCTGGGCAGCTTTATGCTGTAAGTGTTTCACCCGCGGGGCGTATCACGCCCCGCATTCTCCCGCCCTTTGACTAACATCCTGCCCTCGTCCGTTGTATAGTGACCGTTCACTTGCGGGTCTTTTTGTTCTTTCGAGGTGTTTATGCTTGATGTTAAGAGTCAGGATATTTCCATCCCCGAGGCCGTTGTGGTGCTTTGTACCGCCCCGGATGAAGCTACCGCCCAGGATCTGGCCGCCAAAGTGCTGGCGGAAAAACTGGCCGCCTGCGCCACCCTCCTCCCCGGCGCGACATCGCTGTACTACTGGGAAGGCAAACTGGAGCAGGAGTATGAAGTTCAAATGATCTTAAAAACCACCGTTTCACATCAGCAAGCGCTTATCGACTGCCTGAAGTCTCATCACCCGTATCAAACGCCTGAACTTCTGGTTTTACCTGTTACTCACGGAGATACTGATTACCTCTCATGGCTCAACGCATCTTTACGCTGATCCTGCTGCTGTGCAGCACATCCGCCTTCGCCGGATTATTCGACGCGCCGGGTCGCTCGCAGTTCGTCCCTGCCGACCGGGCGTTTGTTTTTGATTTTCAGCAAAATCAACACGATCTTACCCTCTCCTGGCAGGTAAAAGAGGGTTACTACCTTTACCGTAAACAAATCAGTATCACGCCGACGAAAGCGGATATCGCCGCAGTCCAACTTCCGGCAGGCGTCTGGCATGAAGATGAGTTCTACGGAAAAAGCGAAATCTACCGTAAGCGGCTAAACGTTCCAGTAACGGTTAACCAGGCGGCGGCTGGCGCGACATTAACGATAACGTACCAGGGGTGCGCCGATGCGGGATTCTGTTATCCGCCGGAAACGAAAACGGTGCCGCTAAGTGAAGTCACCGCGGCAATAGACGCCACGCCGACGCCTGCTGTCACCCAGACGGGTGAGACATCAAAACCCGCCGCCCAGCTACCTTTTTCCGCGCTCTGGGCGCTGCTGATCGGCATCGGCATTGCCTTTACGCCCTGCGTTTTACCCATGTATCCGCTGATTTCCGGTATTGTCCTGGGGGGAAGGCAACGTTTGTCGACGGGGCGCGCACTGCTGCTGGCCTTTATCTATGTACAAGGGATGGCGCTGACCTATACCGCACTGGGTCTGGTCGTCGCCGCAGCGGGATTACAGTTTCAGGCGGCGCTGCAGCACCCTTATGTGTTAATCGGCCTTGCCATCGTGTTCACCCTGCTTGCGTTGTCGATGTTTGGCCTGTTCACACTACAGCTCCCCTCCTCACTGCAAACCCGGCTGACATTAATGAGTAATCGTCAGCAAGGCGGCTCGCCCGGCGGTGTTTTTGTTATGGGGGCGATTGCCGGATTAATTTGCTCGCCCTGCACTACAGCGCCGTTAAGCGCGATTCTGCTTTATATCGCTCAGAGCGGCAACATGTGGCTGGGCGGCGGCACGCTGTATTTGTATGCATTAGGTATGGGTCTGCCGCTAATGCTGGTCACCGTGTTTGGCAACCGCCTGTTACCGAAAAGCGGCCCGTGGATGGCGCATGTTAAAACCGCTTTTGGTTTCGTGATCCTCGCGTTACCGGTCTTTTTACTGGAGCGGATTATTGGCGAGGCTTGGGGTTTACGTCTGTGGTCGCTGCTGGGCGTCGCTTTCTTTGGTTGGGCCTTTATCACCAGCCTTCAGGCCAGACGAGCGTGGATGCGTATCGTACAGATTATCCTGCTGGCGGCAGCGCTCATTAGCGTGCGGCCTCTACAGGATTGGGCGTTCGGATCGCCATCCGCGCAAGCTCCAGCGCACCTCAATTTCACAGCTATTTCTACCGTGGACGAACTCAATCAGGCGCTGGCGCAGGCCAAAGGCAAACCCGTTATGCTGGATTTCTACGCCGACTGGTGCGTGGCCTGTAAAGAGTTTGAAAAGTATACCTTCAGCGATCCGAGGGTCCAGCAGGCGCTCGGCGACACGGTGCTCTTGCAGGCTAACGTCACCGCTAACAATGCGCAGGACGCCGCGCTGTTAAAGCATCTGCAAGTCCTCGGGCTGCCCACCATTCTGTTCTTTAATGCCCAAGGCCAGGAACAGCCGCAATCGCGAGTCACCGGCTTTATGGACGCCGCCACCTTTAGCGCGCATTTGCACGATCGCCAACCGTGAGCGACACTTGCAAAAGCAAAGACGGAGGAGAATACCGTGCAACGTGAAGATATTCTGGGAGAAGCCCTGAAATTACTGGAGACGCAAGGGATAGCCGATACTACGCTGGAAATGGTGGCGGAGCGCGTAAATCGCCCACTCGACACATTACAGCGTTTCTGGCCAGATAAAGAAGCCATTTTATATGACGCGCTACGTTATCTGAGTCAGCAGGTAGATATCTGGCGACGCCAGCTTCTTCTTGATGAGACGCTTTCTGCTGAACAAAAGCTACTGGCACGCTACAGCGCGCTTTCGGAATGTGTCAGTAATAACCGTTATCCTGGTTGCTTGTTCATTGCCGCCTGTACGTTTTATCCCGACCCAACCCATCCTATTCACCAACTGGCTAATCAACAAAAACGCGCGGCACATGATTTTACCCATGAGCTACTGACCACGCTGGAAATTGACGATCCGGCGATGGTCGCAAGGCAGATGGAGCTGGTGCTGGAAGGTTGTCTCAGCCGAATGCTGGTCAACCGCAGTCAGGCTGATGTAGATACCGCTCAGCGGTTGGCGGAAGATATTCTGCGTTTTGCACAGTGCCGTCAGGGTGGCGCGCTCACCTGACGGGGTACTGATTTTATGCATTTTGCCTGAAAAGCAGGCAGTCAGCGCGCTTTTATCACTTTTTTCGTGTAAAGCCGTTGACGACCGCGCCCCTTTACGGTTTAATGCGCCCCGTTGCCCGGATAGCTCAGTCGGTAGAGCAGGGGATTGAAAATCCCCGTGTCCTTGGTTCGATTCCGAGTCCGGGCACCACTTATTCAGAAAACCCAGCCTATGGCTGGGTTTTTGCTTTTCTGGGAATGGAAATCCGTAGCCCCCATCTCTGGCCTGACTAGCTATAACGAGAAGGCCAGATTTTCTCTGGCGCAACGCCCAGCGCTTCGTCGATCAGCCGCTCACCTTTGGGCCAGGGTCAAAAGCTTACTTAGCTACAGGGAGATTATTACCAGTAATAACGCCTATCACTTCATCTGACGGTTCGCTAACCCCGACAAGTGAGTCCAATATCTCCGCCATGAACTTTTTCATCACTGAAAACAATAATCCCTTCGCCAGTTTTGGCATTTTTTCTTTGTCGGCTTCTTTATTCTTAAATACTGTTTCCGACTCTTGTTCATAATCATAAATTAATACTCAGCACATCATGACTGATGGTAGTTACCGGGGTAACAGAGCACATACTTTAAAATACTTATTCATAGTTTGTTATTACGGAAAGATTTTAACCTAATGCGTGTCAGTCAGGCACGCAGATAAAAAACAACCGGGGAGAAAATTTAAACAAAATGCTGTTAGCCGGAAGTATCAGTATTGTTCTGTTGTCCGCTACAGTCAGTCCGGTATGGACAGACGATAATGCCAGTGCAGCGTCCTGCTTTTTTACCTGTATGTTGAATAACCATTGCAATAAATCATTATAGAATCACATCTGTTTATTATTGCCTGATCCGGAGTGAGTCTTTATGAAAAGTCGTTATTTAGTATTTTTTCTACCACTGATCGTAGCTAAATATACATCAGCAGAAACAGTGCAACCCTTTCATTCTCCTGAAGAATCAGTGAACAGTCAGTTCTACTTACCACCACCGCCAGGTAATGATGATCCGGCTTTCCGCTATGATAAGGAGGCTTATTTCAAGGGCTATGCGATAAAGGGTTCCCCACGATGGAAACAAGCTGCTGAGGATGCAGATGTAAGCGTGGAAAATATAGCCAGAATATTCTCGCCAGTAGTGGGTGCTAAAATTAATCCCAAAGATACGCCTGAAACCTGGAATATGTTACAGAATCTTCTGAAAATGGGCGGCTACTACGCTACTGCTTCGGCAAAAAAATATTATATGCGTACCCGCCCCTTTGTCTTATTTAATCATTCCACCTGCCGTCCTGAAGATGAGAATACTTTGCGAAAAGATGGCTCTTACCCTTCCGGGCATACTGCTTATGGTACACTTCTGGCATTAGTATTATCCGAGGCCAGACCGGAACGCGCGCAGGAGCTCGCCAGACGAGGATGGGAGTTCGGGCAAAGCAGAGTGATATGCGGTGCTCACTGGCAAAGCGATGTTGATGCTGGCCGTTATGTGGGAGCAGTAGAGTTTGCAAGACTGCAAACAATCCCGGCTTTTCAGAAGTCACTGGCAAAAGTCCGTGAGGAGCTGAACGACAAAAATAATTTATTGAGTAAAGAAGATCACCCCAAACTTAATTACTGAAGGTGAAAGTCTTCCCGCAAACTGGCCACAGCAAATGAAAGGAAGTGCAACTGCGTAGGGGTGACCGGGCGTTAGACTGTAATTAAAATTGTGTAAGTGCCTGTTTTTGATATGTTCACTCCAGTAACAGAGACAGGCAATTATGGACGAAAAGAAACTTAAAGCCCTTGCGGCTGAAGTGGCTGAAGGCCTTAAAACCGAAGCCGATCTCCATGCTTTTTCCCGCATGTTGACGAAGCTTACCGTCGAAACAGCGCTCAATGCGGAGCTGGCTGACCACCCCGGGTATGAGAAAAATGCGCCCAAAACAGGCTCAAACACCCGCAATGGCTACTCGTCAAAAACGGTGTTATGCAATAACAGCGAGATCGAACTGAACACGCCGCGTGACCGTGAAAATACCTTCGAACCACAGCTGATTAAGAAGCACCAGACGCGCATTACGCAGATGGACAGCCAAATTTTATCCCTCTGCGCCAAAGGCATGACTATCCGCGAAATCGTTGCCACCTTCAAAGAAATGTACGACTCCGATGTGTCGCCCACGCTGATATATAAAGTCACCGACGCCGTAAAAGAGCAGGTCATTGAGTGGCAAAACCGACAAATGGATACGCTGTACCCCATTGTTTATATGGACTGCATTGTTGTCAAAGTCCGTCAGAATGGCAGCGTAATCAACAAAGCCGTCTTCCTGGCACTGGGTATCAACACCGAAGGCCAGAAAGAGTTACTGGGTAGGTGGCTGGCCGAAAATGAAGGCACAAAGTTCTGGCTAAGCGTGCTGACGGAGCTGAAAAAGCGGGGCCTTCAGGACATCCTGATTGCCTGTGTGGACGGTCTGAAGAGCTTCCCGGATGCGATAAACAGCGTCTTCCCGAAATATCCGCAAATCAGCAAAAGCTGGCGTGCGCACTGGGAAAACCTCAATACGCTCTTCAGTTATCCGCCGGATATCCGCAAGACCATCTACCATCTACACTACAAACGCAGTCGAATCCCTGAACAGCGTGATCCGTGCCGCGATTAAGAAACGCAAAGTGTTCCCGACGGATGACTCGGTACGAAAGGTTATTTATCTGGCAATCAAGGATGCATCAAAAAAATGGAGTATGCCGATCCAGAACTGGCGGCTGGCGATGAGTCGCTTTATTATCGAGTTCGGTGACCGCCTGAGCAATCACCTTTAATATATTAGCAGTTACATAGAATTACTGACAGGCTCAAAAAAAGAGACCAGATTTCAGTCTCTTTTTTATCACTCATAATAATAGTCAGTTATTTTCTTTTATTTAGCTCTTCCATAAAATTTACCCAATTTTTATATTGATAATCAAGATTGCGAATCTCGTCTGAGATGGTTGATTGCTGCTGTATGAGACCACGTTTCTTTGCTATCAACTCTTGTAAACCATCATCGAGCACCTTCATTTTCGCTTTTATCTTCTCATTAATTTCATTATATTTTACGGAGTATTCTTCTTTATGTTTTTCTAATACAGCACGTTTCTCCGCCCTTATGTCATCAAAATCACTCAACCTGTAATTCTTTAATTTTTCCCGGAGAGCCTTCATTGCTGGGTCGAAAACTTCAGCATTGTACTTCTTCTCAAAATAATAAGGAGCATTTTCTTTATTAAAGAGTTCCAGCTCTTTATTCAAATCACGCTGAACAAAATAACGGCTTTGTGTTTTTCCATCTTCCCCTTTCCCCCAATACTCATCGATTTCTTTATTAATAACTAATATATTAGTTTTAACTTTTGCGATATCATTATTTAATTCGTTTAGTTTTAATTTCTTCCTGGCATATTCATCTTTAATTGCATTTATTTTATCATCAAAACCTGCTCCATCCATGATGATATATTTACCGTCAGTTTCAACATTAGGAATTGGATTGCCTTTTGGTGTTTCTGACATTTGTAATGAAGAAAATATTGTTTTCCATCCAGTATCTTTATTACCAAGACTGTTCAAAGTTGCTGAGAATTTAATATCTTTGCCTTTATCCCACGATTTTTGAACAACAATATAATCAGTTAACGAGGCAACTGGCGTATACAGATCGTAGCCAGTAGAAAGTAAGCCATCAGCAGCATATGTTCTCTTATTTCCATCAACCGATGTTTCCTTGATATCAATTGAATCAAGGATAAGACGCCCATGAAATTGATTACTAAATTGTTCTTTCAAGACTTTCTCTGTAGGGGTGTTATCGTCACCGCATCCGCTAATTAATAGCGAAACCAATAAACCACACAAAAATTTTCCTTTCATAACATTCATCCCAGAAATTAATAATATGCAATAAAATCATTTCAGCATCACACAACGAGTTAGCAAATTCAATATTTAATGATGTGTTATTTTCATTATAATACTGTGTCTTTATTTTTAAACCACCAGGACTCGCTATCTTAATGAAAGACAATACCTCTAATAAATCAGATAGTTGGAAAGTAATTTTTTAATGGGCTGGCTGAAGCCATTAAAATGATTTTTTCAATCATCCTTACTGTAGCCGGAGGTAAAGCTGTTACTTCAACTGACGATGAAGAACAACAGGCAGACTACAGAAATGGACTGATCCTACCCGCGTAATATGGACACAACCCTAAGCAAGGTTCTGGTTTTCAAATTGTTCCGGACTGAGACTGCCACAGGCACTGTGACGACGCCGTTGATTGTAATCACACTCGATATCATTAAACACTGCTGTCTGCATTATTTCCCAGCTGGCAAAGCCCTCTCCGTGGATACATTCCACCTTCAGCGTGTGAAAGAAGCTTTCTGCACAGGCATTGTCATAACAACAGCCTCTGGTGCTCATACTCCCCCGCAGATTATGTCGTTTCAGTAAGCTCTGCTAATCCGTTGAATAGTACTGACCACCTCTGTCTGTATGCACGCTGACTTTCCCAGTCGTTTACGCCGCCATTGCACCATCTGTAACGCATCGCAAGCTGGCCGCCACGGTTTTTATGTTATACATCCGTCAGGCGTGGCGCACCATAGCGCTGTTTGCGTCACTGAATGCCTCCCGGACGACGTTATCACAGATAAGGCGGAACTGCTGACGCTGGTTTATCTGATGACGACGCTGATGCCAGACGTACCAGCCACTACGGGCAACCTGAAGTACACGGCACATGGCTTTGGTACTGAATTCAGCCTGATGTTTTTCGATGAAGACATACTTCATTTCAGGCGCCTCGCGAAGTATGCCGCGGCCTTCTGGAGAATGGCCAGTTCCTCATCCCCTTCTGCCAGCGGACGCTTCAGATGGGCGATCTCTGCGGGCATCGCCTGTTCGCGGTCAGAAGAAGAGAGCTGATTTTGCTGTTTGCTTCGCCAGTTGTAGAGCTGTGATTCATACAGGTTAAGCTCGCGGGCGGCAGCGGCCCCCCAATGCGTTCAGCCAGTTTCAGGGCTTCCTGCGAAATTCAGGCGTGTGCTGCTTGCGTGGCTTTTTGGTGGTTGATGCTGGTTTTTTCATATGAGTCACCTCTTGCTTGAGAGTTTACTCACTTAGTCACGTGACCACTATTGCTGGGTAAGATCAAAGAACCTCACTAACGTGTTACACCGTTTTTCATAAAGCCAACCATACGATTGAATGCTTCCCCTCCCCTCAAACTTCCGGATATCGCTACACCGTCTACCCGCCGCAGTATATATTTACCGCGTTGTATGCCTTTCCTGGCCAAGAGCGTTAATATTTACATCCAGGATAAACCTTATCACAAATTAACATCAGATCTTATACCTCATGCTAACTACCTCCATGAAATTAAAGAGCTATTCTCTAAAAGATTAAAGGCAATTATTACTTAATTCAAATTTTAAAGAGATAAATTGATAATAACATGAGCCAATTCTTGTAAATTTCCATCTTTTTTTTATACGCGACATAGTTTTTTAACGATACTATAATATGTAGAAATGCAATATAAAATAGCATTTCCCATAGAAAATGAAAAGATCGCCACCTGATACCTTAAGTTCGCAAATAATTATATAGCTATATATTAGTTTTCTTTTGAAATATTTTTCAGAATAATTTTTGATTTACACGCACATTTAATAAAAGGAAATTATCATGCTAAAAGTATTTAATCCCTCACCTGTCCAGGTGGGGAGCATTGAATGTTTACAATCAGCACAAAACTGGCAGAGGAAATCCTTATCACTTCAGGGATTAAATTTACTGCAGTCCGTACTCATCAAGCTCACCACGGGTAAAATTTCAATTACGACATCGTCCGGGGAGTATATTACGGCATCAGGGCCAATGTTAATATTTTTAGCTAAAGATCAAACTATTCATATCACTATGGAAGAGACTCATGAACAGTTAAATTATAATTTAATTGAATTAGATTCAGCGTCAATAAAAAATGCTTATAATTTTTTTCTGTATGAACATGCAGACTTTTCGGCCCCATTAACAAAACCGACGACAAAACATCTGTTAGCGCCAATAGAAACAGGCGTAGCAAGAGTATTCAACCTTTTACACTCTTCAAATAAAAGCCAGAAATTATCCCAAGATAAAAAGGAATATTTAATAAGATTTCTACTTTCAGAGTTCATCTATGAACCTGAAGCATTTGCTCTCTTCAGAGAACTATCGCAAAATACATTAGCCGAAAACATCTATAATATTATTATAAGCGACATAAGTCGAAAATGGGCGCTCAAGGATATTTCTGACTCACTCTATATGAGTTGTTCCACATTAAAAAGGAAATTGAAACAAGAGCACACCTCATTCAGCGAAGTTTACCTTAATGCGCGAATGAATAAAGCGACAAAACTTCTACGCAATAGTGAATATAATATTACTCGAGTGGCTTATATGTGTGGTTATGATAGTGCTTCTTATTTTACATGCGTTTTTAAAAAACATTTCAAAACTACACCATCGGAATTTTTAGCGTTTTTATCTTCCTCTCGTCATCAATATGTTAATTGAGATATCTGACAATGCAGTATAAGAACAAAGCAAAACATATTAATATAAGAGATGGGATTCTGTTGCTCGCTAAAAAATTCGACCTAACATTGAGCGAAAAAAAAGTTATTTATTACGTGGCAGCAGGATTATCTGTTAAAAGTTGCTCAAATTTATTAGATCGAAATATAAAAACGATTTCAACACAAAAGAGATCAGCCTATAAAAAAATGGATATTACTACTGATGTTGAATTAATCCATTTGATGCTGAATGAGTTTTACATATCAGTCGATATTACGTAATTTTTCCTAAAATGTTGGTAGAGTGGTAGGCAAGGCAACTCTGGATATCATCTTCAGAGATCGTTCCGCAAACGCTATGGATAATTCTTCGCTGTCTATCGGCTGGCTGACGATAGACTCTACACCGCCAGTACGTTCCATGGAGGATAATAGTGATATCGGCGCCGGAGGCGATAATATCACTAACATCAATACACCGACCTTTATCGGGTCGCTTAGAAGCTCACGCAACAATTAAGCTGACTATGGATACACAACCGCCCGCCGAACCAACGTTGGGATCGACTGTTAACAGTCTGGATAACACCGTCACCCTTAAGGGAGTCGTGGAGGCGCATCAGGATATTCAGGTGAAGGTCACGGTCAACGATACGGACTATACCGCCAGTGGAACATTTACAGGTACATCGCCGACGGAAACCCCGGTTAACAAGAGTTCCGGCGTAGATGAAATGATTTCACTTAGCGAGGCGACATGGCATTCGGTAAGTGTTGATGAAGAAAATCATGCCTGATAACTAAACATCACCCTGCGAGGCCTCTTCGGAGGCCTGCTGAAAAAACAGAATAATATTCATTGTCTGTTAATTATTACAGAGAGAGTTAATTTATAAAAAAAAGCGGCAGACTACGCTGCCGCAAATATGAGGAGGACAATTACCGTTACGCTACACCACAAAGTAATCCGTTACTGAGGTAAGTAAAACATAAATATCCCCAACAATGAATCAACGAATCAAGCAATCGTCAAATCATGGTATTAATAACCTTGTTCTGTTTTAGCATACTATGACAGTAAAAATAGATTTTAGTCATTCTGTATATCACACGAAAATTTATAAAACAGATTTGGTTCACTCACAATATACAAATTATTTTCATTATCCATGGCAATCCCTTCTGGTTGGGGGATATCGTCTCTGAGCCCTGACCACTCCGCCGTCAGGAACAATCGATCGCGCACCCGCCACTCGGAACTGACCTCCAGAATCATTTTTGACTCGTCCGACAACACCAGCAGCGAATCCGTTGGGGCATGGTATTCAAGTCCAGAGACATCGCTCACACTCGCAGTGATGGCAGAAGGCAACGCTCTGGTGATACCATTTTTGCTCATCTCTACTTCTTTGATCATAATGGGTTTTCTTTCTTTTGCGGCATATAATCTCTCATTTTTCGCATCCCATGCCGTACCTTCCAGCCCTTTATTTTTTGCTTTGTCATAGCCCTCAAGCTTCACCATGGAGATTATCTGCATGGCGCCGCGCTGAATATCCACCTGTGTTTTATAGACCGCGCCATCTTTCTCACTGCCTATCTGGAACTGGTTGCCCCCACTCCATGCAATAGACTCCGGGTCGTGGATACCCTGCAGCGGCATCCGCCCTACCAGCTGCCCTTCTGTCGTTAACCAGACCAGTTCAGGGGGATTATTAATAACGGCGAAAAGCATCCTGTCTTCGGCGGAGTAGGTCAAACCTGAAAGGTTACTCTTAACTCCTGCGACTGGTTTTTGCTGAATAACCGCTTTATAGCTACTCAGTGCCAGCGCCGAGGGTTTATCACCATATTTGAGGATCAGTTGATAAACATAGCGTATATCGTCCCTGACCATAAATAAAATCACGCCCAAGAGTACAACCACAATAACGCGTTTTAGTAATCTCATAAAAAATCCATAGCAGATCGCGTCACGACTGATGTCGTAACGCATTTCTTAAAAATAAAGCCGATGTCCGATAGAATCGTTATTCGGTTATGGCGAGCGCCATTAGCATAGGCAAAATGAAATAGTGAGGGTTATCACAAAAAGCCCGATTTTAATCACTAACGTACCCTTTTTGTAAATTGACATAATCAAGAGGAGGGTAGTTTCGGCTAATTATTTAAATAGTACGTCTGCAAATTCGCCCCTGTATGCAGGGCAAATGACAAAAAGTGATAATTAATGAGATGTAACACCGCAATTTGATCTGCTATTGCTGCTCCCACTTCTATTCAACCGGGCAGCAAAAAAATGAAACTCAACCTTATTACCGTCAGCCTGGCTACGCTCGTTGCCGCTGGCGCATTCCCGGCCCATGCCGGTCCTCAGGCGCATGTCGTGTGCGGCTATCACCACACGCTGGGCGATGACGCGATTATGATGTTTGGTAAAGCGAATCAGGCGATGTGGCATGACTTTTTTGGCAACACCCACACCGATGCGGTCTCTACCTACCAGACGTTGCGCGCGCAACCCGATACCACCTGTGATAATAAAGCCGACAGCTCCGCTTACTGGGCGCCGTCCATGAAATTACCTGATGGTGAAATCGTAAATCCGGCCTACCAAAAGACCTATTATCAATCCACAAATGTAGCGCAATATCCGCTCCATCCATTCCCGGCCGGGCTGGAGTTACTGGCCGGCGACCATCACGGTACTGGCCCCAGTACCGCAATCACCTTTTTATGTGCCAACGGCAAAGGTTACACCAACAAGGTAGGCGAAATATGCGGCCTGCGTAAAGCGGGCGATGCCGTCCAGTTTAATATCGGGATCGCTTTCCCCAACTGTTGGGATGGCGTCAACCTGAAACCAACCCATAGCCACAATAACGCTATCTATGCCGACCACGGGAAATGTTCCGCAGACTATCCGGTAAAAATCCCAACGGTGAATATGAACATCGCCTGGGTACTCCCGCAGATCTCCTCGCTGGATACGTCCAAAGTGGAATTGTCGATGGACCCGGTAATGCATGGCGAAACCCGGGAAGAGCGCTGGGGAAGTCTTTATACCGCCCATGCCGATTTTATGAATGGCTGGACGGAAGATGGCGCGCAGTTTATGACGGATCTGTGTATGAATCAGGGACTGGATTGCGGCACTACGGTTCCTTACGCCTACAGTAAAGCGGAAGAAAATACCTGGGTAAGCAGCGAAGACGACAAGCCTCATGCCAGCGTCGATACCTTGTACGTACAGGATGACTGGACAAATGGCGGACGCACGCAGCACCCGGAAACGCTCACGCTGGTGAAATTTAAGATCCCGCCCCTGCCTGCCAATATGGACGCTTCGCTATTCAAATACCGTATTCGCCTTTTTGGCGGCAAAACGGAAGCGAACGGCGCCGATCAAATTTTCTTTTACCCGACCAGCAGTGACTGGCACGTCAGTACCGTGTCCTGGAACAATAAACCGGCGATCAACTACCGTTCCGATGCCGTGTTATATCTGGACCATTCACATGAGTATCGCATGGTTGATGTCGATAAAGCGGTGCGCAAAGCGCTGGCGGAAGGGAAAACGGAAATATCCTGGTATATCGGCGGCGACCGTCAGGGAAATCACTACGACTTCACGCCAGCGGACTCAAAACAGAGCCTGGTGCTGATGCTGACCGGTTTCAAAAAGACGCCGGAGCTGTAATAGTAAACTGTGCCCGCTGACGCAACAGCGGGCACGATGGCGGCACAAGTATTACGGCACGCCATCAAAACCCGACCAATACCTCAGAAAAACAACCGCTTATTCTCAGGCTGTAGTCCCTGTTGCTGCTGAACATCCTGCAGATAACAGGTCGCTACGACGGCAAGCCGGGCATAGAAGGCGCTAACGGTATTGCGTTGCAGCAATTCCAGATAGCGGAATCCCCAGGGCAGCAGATGCGCCTCCAGTAACCGGTTGGCCGCCACGTTGTCGCCTCGTGCCAGCAGATCGCTACAGGCCAATAGCATCAGGCCAAACTGATCTTCCGGCTCGCGTTCACGGTCAGTGAATACCATGCCCTGCGACTGTAAAAAAGTTCGATAATCGGCGGTGGTTTCCCCCATCAGCAAATTATCTTTTTCCAGATAGACCGATCCCCAGGGCGGGACGGGCATCTTTCCCTGGCCTTCAAACAACACAGAAAATTGCCATGTAAGCGCATCATCATCCGGTTGCGACCATGACGCACACAGTGATTCAATATGTCCGCGATCGCGCCAGGGGTAAAGCTCAGGCAACGTTGGCAAACAATCGAACAACGCTTTCACCTCCGGCCTCTCAGGGGAGTAGTAAAACAGTGCGCCGAGGATACGCGGCAAAACAGCACGGGAAAGCATAGCAATAGCTCCTGAAATATTTCGCCTGATGACGCTACGCTGATCAGGCTTACATGGCATAAACCGGGCAAAAAACTACATTGGCAGCGTCCACAGATTGTAAAACGCAATCCTACCCGCCAACTCCGCCGCGATAACCACCACAGCCGTCATGGCCAGCACCGCAGCGCTCGATTTCAGGCGCGCGCAGACCACCACCCCGACCACGCCCGCCGCCAGCAATATCGCCTGGGCGGTAAACCAGCTATGCTGCGCGGCGGTCAGAGCGCTATCGGCGCTCATCAGCGTCGCCATATAGCCCGGGCGCAGACAAAAGCTCACCAAAATCGCCAACACGCTGACCAGTAGCCCCAGACGGCGCACGCCAAACAATGCCGCCAACGCGCCGCCGCCAATCAACGGCGTCAATATCATCATTGCCGTGGTGTAAGATGAACGCCAGGTCGCCACCGTCGGCAGTTGGTAAATCTGCGGAACGGCGTATAAGAAGACTACTCCGACTATCGCCGCCAACCAGACCAACGCGTTACACAGCGGCGTCGCCCGGTTCAGCAACAAACCGAGCGCCCCCAGCCCGCCGAGCGCCGCAAAAGCCGCCGACAGGACAATCTCGTTACTCATCGGCGAATGTCCGACGCGCAGCAGCATATTCAGCGCACGCAGCGGTTGCCCGACGTGGAAGGTGCCGACAATGACGCCAAGCCCAAACAGGCACATCACCGAGAACAGACCAATAGCCTTGCGCCGCGGCGCGACCAGCCCCATTGCGCCGCCAATCAGCAGCAGAATAAACGCGCCGACCGCGCTCTGGGTAAAGACCGTAAAAAAGACCAGCGGTAACTCATGCATGGCGCACCTCCCGAATGTTCATGATTGCGCCTTCCGTATCGCCCGTGGGTCTCGCTTTCGGATGCGGTTTAATAATGAGGTTAGGATGGGTGAACGACGCCGAAGGCAGCGGCGCGATTTGATTCTCCGTGCCATATTTTGCCCGTAATTCATCGACAGGGCCGAAATCCAGCGCTCGCTGCGGGCAAGAATCCACACAGATAGGGCGCAGATTGTTCTCCAGTCGGTCAAGACAACCGTCGCATTTACGCATCACGTTTGCTTGCGTATCAAACTGCGGCGCGCCGTAGGGGCAGCGCATTTCACAATAGCGACAGCCGACGCATACGCTGTCATCCACCACGACCAGACCATCTTCTTTGCGTTTATGCATCGCCCCGGTCGGACAGCCGGAGACACATACCGGCTCATCGCAATGGTTACAAGCAATAGAGAGGTAGTAGGTAAAGGTGTCGTGATGCCAGCTTTCCCCCTCTTTCACCCAGCTTCCGCCGCCATATTCATAGACGCGGCGGAGTTTCGGACCGACATCCAGATCTTTATTATCCTTGCAGCTTACCTGGCAGGTTTTACAGCCTGAACAGCGCGAGGAGTCAACATAAAAGCCATACTGTTTCATCGTACATCACTCCTTAAGCGCGTTTAATTTCAACCAGATTGGTATGCTGCGGATTGCCTTTCGCCAGCGGCGAAGGGTGGTGGCTGGTCAGCGTATTGATACAGCCGCCGACATCAACGCCGTTGCCGTCAAGCCGCGTCCACGCGCCCTGCGGCATCGCCGCCACGCCGGGTAAAATGCGCTGGGTCACTTTACAGGGAAGCTCCACCACGCCGCGGTCATTGAATACATGCACCCGATCGCCGGACTTCAGTTGGCGGGCGCTGGCGTCAATCGGGTTAATCCAGACTTCATCCGGCACCGCCTCATGCAGCATCAGCACATTGCTGTAGGTCGAGTGGGTATGCCCTTTGGTATGGAAGCCGCTTAACTGCAACGGATACTTCGCCGTCAGCGCTTTGTTAAGGTGCGACTCTTTCGCCGGACAAAATTCCGGCAATGCGGGAATTCGCTCGCCTTCTGGCAACGTCCACGTTTGCGCCAGATCCGCCAGCGCCTGGGAGTAAATTTCAATTTTGCCCGACGGCGTGGAGAGTGGATTAGCCTCGGCGTCGGCGCGGAAATCGGCAAACGCAAGGCTCTGCTGCTCGGTAGCGATACGCTGGTCAATCACGCCCATCTCTTTCGCCACGCTCCACTCCGGCAGGTATGGACGTTTTTCACGGATCTGCTGATAGTGCATCTCCGCCCACTGCGCCTGAGTTCGGCCCTCGGTATATTGCTCGCGCAGTCCAAGATGCCCGGCGATATCCGCGCAGATGTCATACGTGCTGCGCACTTCCCACATCGGTTTAACGGTTTTCTGAATCGCAATCATATAGTTATGCGATCCTGCCGCATAGGAGCTGTCCACCAGGTCTTCCGCCTCAAGATAGCTGGTCTCCGGCAACAGCAGATCCGCATACATCGCGCTGGGCGTCATATGGTTTTCAATCACGATAATGGTTTCACACAGCGATTCATCCGCGAGAATTTGACGGGTGCGGTTTGTTTCGCCGTGCTGATTAAGCAAAGTATTACCGGCCTGGTTGAAAAACAGCTTAATCCCGGTTTTTAGCCTGTCCGCGCCTTTTACGCCCATTGTCGTCGCGGTCATTTTCTCCGGATGCTGAATGGCGTCCGTCCACAGATAGCAAGGAATAGAGGTTGTGATCGGATTCTTACCGACAGGCAACAATGGCACGCCATACGGCGTACCGTAAGGCCAGTTGCCATTATTGGTGCCGGGCCGCCCGAAGTGGCCGGTTAACGCTGGCAGCGTCTGAATAGCACGCACGGTTTGTTCGCCGTTGGCATGACGCTGCGGCCCCCAGCCCTGGCAAATATAGCAGGCGCGCGCCGAGGCGATTTCGCGCGCCAGTTGGCGAATACGCGTTGCCGGAATACCGGTGATATCCGCCGCCCATTCCGGGGTTTTCGCGATACCGTCATCGCCCGTGCCAAGAACATAGTCTTTATAGCTGGCGTTAGGCGCAGCCGTGTCCGGCAAGGTGCTACGGTCATAACCGACGCAATAGCGGTTTACCAGCGCCTCGTCGAGAAGCTGTTCGGTAATCAGCGTATGCGCTATGCCGGCGACTAGCGCGGCGTCCGTGGTTGGGCGAATCGGTAGCCATTCGGCGTGTTCGGTAATCACCGAATCGGTATAGCGCGGATCGATAATAATGACTCGGGCTTTCGAGGTCTCCAGCGCCCGGCGCAGCTCTTCAACCTGACCGCCGCCGGACATCCGCGTTTCTGAGAGATTCAGGCCAAATAGCACCACCAGATCGGAATGCGCGATCTGCGTAAAATGGCTACCGACATAATCACCGTGGGTATAAGGCGTGGCGGTGGCGATTTGCGCCGTGGAATAGGTGTTGTGATAATTTAAATAACCGCCGGTGAGATTTAGTAATCTTATCCAGGCGGGTCTACCCTGCGTGTGATAATACGCGCCGGATTGATAATTATAATAAATAGCTTCCCGGCCATATTTTTCGCTAACGCGCGTTAATTCCGCCGCAATAAAGGCTGTGGCCTCATCCCATGAAATACGTTTAAATTTTCCTTCGCCGCGTTTTCCCACTCTTTTCATCGGATACTTAATGCGATCCGGGCTATAGACGCGCCAGCGACTGGAACGCCCGCGCAGGCAGGGACGAATCTGATGCTCGCCGAATACCGCGTCATCTTTCGCGTCTTCCGGTTCAATACGCACAATGCGATCATTTTTCACGATAACCTTAAGCGGGCATCGGCTGCCACAGTTGACCAGACAGGCGCTGTGCCTGACGGTTTCGCCGTTGGCATCCTTCGGTATTGGGGTATCCTGCGCCTGGGCAGTGGTAGCAAAAGGCAGCGTAATCGCCTGACTTAGCGTCACCGCCGCCCCTACTTTTGCAGTAGCGACAATAGCATCACGTCGGGTTATGGTTGTGTTCAGCCATTTTTTTATTTCCATTTTTTATTTCTCACATTGCTTCCATAATTATTAATAATATGTAATGAAAACTAATCATAATAGATTAAACATTAGCGCTGATTGATTGTGATCAAACGCATTCTGAACGTCAGTAAAAATAAAATGTGACACCGCATACGTTATTATAAAAATTAATAGAAAATTATTTTATGCAATTCTGATGAAAATAAATTATCCATCACGGTATACGGCGATATTAATTAACGACATGACGTTTGCCAGTCGACATGAGCAGGTAGCGCGCCCGGCAAGGTAAGACTGGCTTTTCAACACTGGAGCAACATCGCCTATGCCTTTGAATTAGACGCCTCATCAGGGATAATAACCTTACGATTCGTCCGCTCAGGTCCACTATGAAACACTCCCTGCCATGCCGGGCGTTACGCAAACGCCCCATGAAACTCGGCACTACCGTCATTCTGATGGTCAGCGCCGTTTTGTTTTCGGTGCTCGTTGTGGTCCATCTGATCTATTTTTCGCAAATCAGCAGCATGACGCGCGACGCGCTGGCAGATAAAGCGCTGGCGGTGGCTCGCTCGCTGGCGGACTCTCCGGCAATTCGCGAGGGGCTGAAAAAACCGCCAGCGGAAAGCGGCATTCAGACGCTCGCCGAAGCGGTGAGCCAGCATAATGGCTTTTTGTTTATTGTGGTGACCAACATGCAGGGCATCCGTTATTCGCACCCAGAAACGCAGCGAATCGGTCAACCGTTCAAAGGCGATGATATTCTGCTCGCGCTGCAGGGAAAGGAAAACGTTGCCATTAATCGCGGCTTTCTTGCCAAAGCGCTGCGCGTTTTCACACCGGTTTATGATGAACATCACCGGCAGATCGGCGTGGTAGCGATTGGCCTGGAACTCAGTCACGTTACGCAGCAGATCAACAATAGCCGCGGCAGTATTATCTGGTCCATTCTGTTCGGCGCTCTGGTGGGGTTATTAGGCACGTATGCGCTGGTCAAGGTGCTAAAACGTATCCTGTTTGGCCTCGAACCCTATGAGATCTCAACCCTGTTTGAACAACGCCAGGCAATGCTGCAGTCAATCAAAGAGGGCGTTATCGCCGTGGATGATAGCGGCGAAGTCACGTTAATTAACCATGCGGCGCAGGCGCTGCTCGATTATCGAAAAACGCAGGATGACGCCAGATTATCCACCCTGAGTCATGCCTGGTCGCAGGTGGTGGACATTAGCGAAGTGTTGCGTGACGGTACGCCGCGCCGCGATGAAGAGATCATCGTCAAAGGCCGCCTGCTGCTGGTGAATACCGTTCCGGTGCGCAGCAACGGCGAAATTATCGGCGCGATATCCACCTTCAGGGATAAAACAGAAGTTCGCCAACTGATGCAGCGGTTGGACGGGATGGTGAACTACGCGGATGCGCTCCGTGAACGATCCCACGAATTCATGAACAAATTACATGTGATTCTGGGATTATTGCACCTGAAGAGTTATAAGCAGCTTGAAGCGTATATTATCAAGACGGCCAATAACTATCAGGAAGAGATCGGTTTGCTGCTGGGTAAAATAAAGTCGCCGATTATCGCTGGCTTTTTGCTCAGTAAAATTACTCGCGCCTCTGATTTCGGGCACAGCCTGGTGATAAGCAGCGACAGCCAGTTACCGGATAATAACAATGAAGATCAGGTTACGGTGCTGATTACGGCGCTGGGTAATTTGATTGAAAACGCGCTGGAAGCGTTGAGCCAGGAATCCGGCGGCGAAATCAGCGTCTCGTTACACTACCGTCATGGCTGGCTGCATTGCGAAGTGAGCGATGACGGTCCGGGTATCGAACCTGAGCGCATCGAGGCGATTTTTGAAAAAGGCGTCTCGTCGAAAGGCGCCGAACGCGGCGTCGGTTTAGCGCTGGTTAAACAGCAGGTTGAAGCGCTTGGCGGCGTAATTTCCGTGGAGTCCGAGCCTGGGATCTTCACACAATTTTTTGTACAGTTACCCTGGGATGGAAAAAGGACCAGCCTATGATCAATGTATTAATTGTCGATGACGATGCGATGGTCGCGGAGTTAAATCGCCGCTATGTCGCGCAAATCTCCGGTTTTCATTGTTGTGGAACCGCTTCGACGCTGGAAAAAGCGAAAGAGTTTATCTTCAACAGTGAAAATCACATTGACCTAATCCTGCTGGATATCTACATGCAGCAGGAAAACGGATTGGATCTGCTGCCTGTCCTGCACAGCGCAGGCTGCAAAAGCGACGTTATTGTCATTTCTTCTGCCGCTGACGCCGCCACCATTAAAGATTCGCTTCACTACGGCGTGGTGGATTATCTGATCAAGCCTTTTCAGGCCACGCGCTTTGAAGAAGCGTTGACCGGCTGGCTACGTAAGAAAACGGCGATGGAAAAACGCCAGTATTACGAACAGTCTGAGCTTGACCTGCTCATTCACGGTAATTCATCCAGCGAGCAGGAGCCTCGTCGGCTACCAAAAGGGCTGACGCAGCAAACGCTACGCACCTTATGTCAGTGGATTGATGCGCATCAGGAGCAGGAATTTTCTACCGACGAGTTGGCCAACGAAGTGAATATCTCGCGCGTCTCCTGCCGTAAATATCTCATCTGGCTGGTGAATTGCCATATCTTGTTTACCAGTATTCATTACGGCGTGACCGGCAGGCCGGTTTACCGCTACCGCGTTCAGCCGGAACATTACTCTTTACTGAAACAATATTGTCAGTAAGGATACCGCATAAAGCCGACGCGAAGCGTTATATCCTGGTAACATTTATTATAACAATGCCAATAAAAACGCTATCACATTAATAACAAACCTGGGAAATTGTGTCAGATCAAATATACTCACCCCAGGCCTGTTAACGTTATTTTCTATTATTACAGCGCTCTGCGCTGTTTTTAATTTCAAAACGCTAACAAAAGTTAATTAAGTATTATCCCATGCCGAGAGTGTGTATTTTTATTAAAAAAGGGATTTGTCCGGAATTTTCCTGACACTTAAATAAAATTATGTTTGTAGCAATGGAGCTTGTGCTACGCCTATGGACAATACGTATATTGGTGAGCAGATACGCGTCTCCACACGCCATACTAATAATTTAAAAAAATGGCGTGACAATGATCACATAAGTCACATTCTGTTCGATTTATCTCGTGATTTACCTGATGGCGAGACACAAAAATTAAATAATAAACGCCTGTTTTTAAAACAGACAAATCATAATTTACTGCTCTCGCTGACTCCACCTGCCCATCGCCAGAGGGTACGCCCCTCTGAACATCACTATCGCAAGAAAATAATTACTTAAAGCAACTCTGTAAAAAGCTTAATCGTTAATCGTCGCCACTGGCGCATTGAATATTCGCCATTTCCTGATGCTCATTCACACAAATCAGAAGATGGCTGTGATCCATTTATCAAAATTGACTGGGTTTATCGCGAGGATAAATAAAAATGTTATTTAGTATACAGCTTCTCATAATATTAATATGTCTGTTTTATGGTGCCCGAAAGGGCGGGATCGCGCTCGGGTTGTTGGGCGGTATCGGTCTGGTCATTCTGGTGTTTGTTTTCCATCTCCAGCCAGGTAAACCGCCCGTTGACGTAATGCTGGTCATTATCGCGGTAGTCGCCGCGTCGGCAACGTTGCAGGCGTCAGGCGGACTGGATGTGATGTTGCAGATTGCCGAAAAGCTGCTGCGCCGCAACCCCAAATACGTCTCTATTGTGGCGCCGTTCGTCACCTGTACCCTGACGATTCTGTGTGGGACAGGCCACGTGGTCTACACCATTTTGCCGATTATCTATGACGTGGCGATCAAGAATAATATCCGTCCGGAACGTCCAATGGCGGCCAGTTCTATCGGCGCGCAAATGGGCATCATCGCCAGTCCGGTTTCCGTCGCCGTGGTTTCTCTGGTAGCGATGCTGGGCAACGTGACATTTGACGGAAAACATCTGGAGTTCCTCGATCTGCTGTCGATCACCATCCCGTCTACCCTGCTCGGTATCCTGGCAATCGGTATTTTTAGTTGGTTCCGCGGTAAAGATCTGGATAAAGACGAAGCGTTTCAGAAATTTATTTCCGTACCGGAAAACCGTCAGTACGTGTACGGCGATACCGCGACGCTGCTGGATAAAAAACTGCCGAAAAGCAACTGGCTGGCGATGTGGATCTTCCTGGCGGCGATTGCCGTGGTCGCTCTCCTGGGCGCGGACTCCGACTTACGTCCAACCTTCGGCGGCAAACCGTTGTCGATGGTGCTGGTCATTCAGATGTTCATGCTGCTGACCGGGGCGCTCATTATCATCCTGACCAAAACCAATCCTGCGTCTATCTCAAAAAACGAAGTTTTTCGTTCCGGTATGATTGCGATTGTCGCGGTATACGGGATCGCCTGGATGGCGGAAACCATGTTCGGCGCGCATATGTCGGAAATTCAGGGCGTGCTGGGCGAAATGGTCAAAGAGTATCCGTGGGCCTATGCCATCGTTCTGCTTCTGGTCTCCAAGTTTGTTAACTCCCAGGCGGCGGCGCTGGCGGCGATTGTTCCCGTCGCGCTGGCTATCGGTGTCGATCCGGCGTATATCGTGGCCTCTGCGCCGGCATGTTATGGCTACTATATCCTGCCGACCTACCCAAGCGATCTGGCGGCGATTCAGTTTGACCGTTCCGGCACAACCCGTATTGGCCGCTTCGTCATTAACCACAGCTTCATTCTGCCGGGTTTGATTGGCGTGAGCGTCTCCTGCGTCTTTGGCTGGATCTTTGCCGCAATGTACGGATTCCTGTAATGGCCGCGCGCGCCGCCCGGTTATGCGCGGCGCGCGACTTAGAGCCTGGCCCGTGAGGCTCTTAATACATTTTCTTACTATTAGGCTGGAAGCACATGTCGAAAAAAGAGTTTATCTATCAGGCGCCTTTCCCGATGGGAGAGGACAAAACAGAGTATTATCTGCTCACCTCCGATTATGTCAGCGTCAGTGAATTCAATGGAGAATCTATCCTCAACGTTGAGCCGCAGGCGTTAACATTGCTGGCTCAGCAAGCCTTCCATGATGCGTCTTTTATGCTCCGTCCTGAACACCAGCAGCAAGTCGCCGCCATTCTCCATGACCCCGAAGCCAGCGAAAACGACAAATATGTGGCGTTGCAATTCCTGAGAAACTCCGAAATCGCCGCCAAAGGCGTTCTGCCGACCTGCCAGGATACCGGCACGGCGATTATCATGGGTAAAAAAGGCCAACGCGTCTGGACGGGCGGCGGCGATGAAGCCGCGCTCTCCAAAGGCGTGTTTAATACCTATATCGAAGATAACCTGCGCTACTCGCAGAACGCGCCGCTGGATATGTACAAAGAGGTCAATACCGGCAGCAACCTGCCAGCGCAAATCGATCTCTATGCCGTCGACGGCGACGAGTACAAGTTCCTTTGCGTGGCGAAAGGCGGCGGTTCAGCAAACAAAACGTATCTCTATCAGGAGACCAAAGCGCTGCTCACCCCAGGCAAGCTGAAAAACTTCCTCGTTGAGAAAATGCGCACGCTGGGCACCGCGGCCTGTCCGCCATACCATATCGCCTTTGTCATTGGCGGCACCTCGGCGGAAAGCACGCTGAAAACCGTTAAACTCGCCAGCACCCACTATTACGACGCGCTGCCGACGGAAGGTAACGAGCACGGCCAGGCATTCCGCGATCTCCACCTGGAACAGGAACTGCTGGAAGAAGCGCAAAAACTTGGCCTCGGCGCCCAGTTCGGCGGGAAATATTTCGCCCACGATATTCGCGTAATTCGCCTGCCGCGTCACGGCGCTTCCTGTCCGGTGGGGATGGGCGTCTCCTGCTCGGCAGACCGTAACATCAAAGCGAAAATCAACCGCGAAGGCATCTGGATCGAAAAACTGGAACACAATCCGGGCCAGTATATTCCGCCAGCACTGCGTCAGGCGGGCGAAGGCGACGCGGTAAAAGTCGATCTCAACCGTCCGATGAAAGAGATCCTCGCCCAGCTATCGCAGTACCCGGTCTCGACTCGCCTGTCGCTGACGGGCACCATTATCGTAGGTCGCGATATCGCCCACGCGAAGCTAAAAGAGCGTATTGAATCCGGCGAAGACCTGCCGCAGTATATTAAAGACCATCCCATCTATTACGCAGGTCCGGCAAAAACCCCGGCAGGTTATCCATCTGGCTCATTAGGCCCCACCACCGCAGGCCGAATGGACTCTTATGTCGATCTACTGCAATCCCACGGCGGCAGTATGATCATGCTGGCGAAAGGCAACCGTAGTCAGCAGGTCACGGATGCCTGTAAAAAACATGGCGGCTTTTATTTGGGCAGTATCGGCGGCCCGGCGGCGGTACTGGCACAGCAGAGCATTAAGCATCTGGAGTGCGTCGAGTATCCGGAACTCGGCATGGAAGCTATCTGGAAAATTGAAGTAGAAGATTTCCCGGCCTTTATCCTGGTGGATGACAAAGGCAACGATTTCTTCCAGCAGATTGTCAGCAAACAGTGCGCTAACTGCGCGAAATAACCTGGCAGGCCCGGCGTTCTCCCGGGCCGCGTTATCGGTTAATTGCCGGATGGCGCTACGCTTATCCGGCTTATCCGGCCTGCACGAGAGAACATGCTCACGCTTTTACATCGCTGGTCGCTACCACAGAAATCGCCGGGCTATCCGGCTGTTCGACGAATGGCGGCGTTTTCCGGTATTTATCCAGCAGGTGGATCTGAATCTTGCGCAGCATGTCGCCATTCAAACGGTAGTAGCGGAAGTAGAGAACCAACGTCATCATGAAAAACAGTACCGGCAGGACAATCATAATAAACTGCATCCCCTGCAGGGTTTGCGCAGACTGCGCCACGTTCGGCGTGTAGCCAATCAGCCCCAGCACCAGAGCGATAAAGAACGCCGCAAACGCCGAGCCGCCCTTCACGACCATCGTCTGTACGGAATAAGCGATACTCTCGCAGCGAATATTGAGCTTAAATTCCCCATAATCGACCGTATCCGCCACCATGATCACCTGAAGCACCCAAAAGAGCGCGGTCCCGATATTCAGGAAAATACCCGCCGCCACGATTAAAGCGGCATTATGGACATCCGCCAACGCCATCGCGAAGAGCCCTGCGCAACTCAGAACGGGCATCACGGAAGCGCCCGCCCACAATATCCGCCGCGATAACATTTTCACCAGCCGGGGGAAGACAATCAGCGTCAGCAGATTCGCCGCGCCGGCGTAAGAAAGGTAATAGGGAAAAAGATCGGCATCGCCAATCACATAGGTGAAGTAGTAGATCGCAAAGCCATTGATAATATTGGAGGCAATGTTATACGCCAGCGCCATTCCCAACAGGCAAGAGAGCTGATCGTTTTTGTATATCAATCCAACGATCGTTTTTAACGTCAGATGTGGGCGGCCCGCCGTTACACCGTTGTCGGAGGAGTACACCTCATGGACGTTGCGTAATGTCACGATAGTCGAGGCGATAAAGAACGCAATTAGCACCAGCGTAAACATCTGAAAGCCGAACCCACGATCCGCTCCGCCAACGTAGTTCACAAACGGCAGCGTTATACCGGCAGTGACGAAGCCAGCCAGACTGGCGAAGAAACGCGGGAACGGCACCAGTTGTTCGCGTTCTCGCTTATCAAGCGTAATGGTCGGCACCAGCGACCAAAATGGGATATCCATAATGGTATACGTCATGCCCCACAGGATGTAGGTTACGCAGACAAACACAACCTGCGCGGTTCCCTCAAAAAGATGAGCGCTGAACAGCAGGAAAAGCACCAGCGAATTGGTTAAGGTGCCGATCAATATCCACGGCTTAAATTTCCCCCACCGCGAACGCGTGGCGTTGACAATCCAGCCCATGATGGGATCGTTTATCGCATCCCAGATTCGCGCGACCAGAAAGAGGGTGCCGACGAGGCCGACCGAGAGTCCCACCACATCGGTGTAGTAATACATCAGGTACATATACACAATGCCGATGGCGAAATCCTTACCAAACGCACCGAACCCGTAACTCAGCTTTGTTGTCAGAGAGATGCTCATAGGGTACCGGGTCGCTGTTACCAGCGCCCGCCTTCTGTTAGTAGAGGTTAAACGCCGGATCTGCCGTCCAGCGCGGCTGGAGATTAACGGCGTAACCAGGCCGGAAGCCAGTCGCCATGCGCGGCGATCAGATCGTCAACCAACGCATAGATTTCTTCGATACCCAGCACCGCTGCGGTATGAGGGTCCATCATCGCCGCGTGATACACGCGATCGCGGTTTTCCGTGAGGATGGCTTCGGTCAACAGCGTTTGCACGTTGATGTTGGTCTGCATCATCGCCGCCAGATGGGAAGGGATCGTCCCCACCTTCGTCGGTTGAATGCCGTTGGCATCCACCAGACAAGCCACTTCCACGCAGCTTCCCTGCGGCAGGTTATCAATCAGCCCCTCGTTACGCACATTGCCGTAAATCACGCTCGGCTCGCCGGTCCACAGAGCGTTCATAATGGTGCTGGCGTACTCGCGGGACGGTTTGATGTCGATACGCTCGGCGGTTTTATACTCCTCCAGCTCTTTATGCCAGTTCGCCAGTTGTTCTACGCAGCGTTTCGGATATTCATCCAGCGGCACCTTGTAGCGCGCAATCAGATCTTCGCGTCCCGGTTTAATAAACCACGGCGTGTACTCGGCAAAATGCTCTGATGATTCGGTGACGAAGTAGCCCAACTTTTTGAACATCTCATAGCGCACAATGTTCTGGCAGCGTTCATTGCCGTGAATATTGGGCTTCGGCGCCTGTCCGGCGTCATAGGCCGCCAGCAATTCAGGATAGAGATTGACATAAGTCCCGTCAGCCGTTTTGCGCTCCAGTTCGAGGTAAAACGCCATGTGGTTAATGCCGGCGCAGCGGTAGCGCAGCGAGGTGGGATCGATATTCAGGTCGCGCGCCAGTTCTTCCGCCGTTCCCTGTACCGAATGGCACAGGCCGACCTGTTTGATATGCGGATAACGGGCATACATCGCCCAGGTATTCATCGCCATCGGGTTGACGTAATTGAGCATGGTGGCCTTCGGACAGACTTCCGTCATGTCTTCGCAAATCCGCCACAGATGCGGGATGGTCCGCAGCGCGCGCATGATGCCGCCCGGCCCCAGCGTATCGGCGATCGTCTGTTCCAGGCCATGACGCTTACAAACCTCAAAATCGGTCACGGTGCAGGGTTCATAGCCGCCAATCTGAAAGGCGACCACCACGAAATCCGCATCCTGTAGCGCCGCTTTCTGGTGGGTATGGCAGGTAATCCGGCCAGAAGCGCCCGCTGAGTCCATCAGTTTCCGTACCACAATGTGCGACTCTTCCAGCCGGGTTTCGTCAATATCCATCAGGGCGACATGCGCTGACTTTAGCGCCTCGCGGTGAAACACATCGCCGAGGATATTTTTGACGAAAATCGTAGAACCTGCGCCGATAAAGGTAATTTTGGGTGCCGTCATCATGACTCTCCAGAACAGTAGTGAACACCTTCATGGTGGCACGCGTTCCCGGTGAAAACCTCCGTCTTCCCCGATGAGCATTCCCGAAAACTCAGATCGTATGCTGGCGCGCGGGAGATCTGAGTTTTTGGGACAAAATGGCGTAAAAAGCAGAGTATTCGGCCTGATAGTCAGGCTACGCTCTACAATATCGACGGATTCTGTGTCCGGATTCCCGGTTTCCTCCCGGCTAAAGGGGCATAATTCTGATAATTCAGGAAATGGAGTGACGATGAGTACGCAAGCAATATCCCTCCTCCCGCCCGACCCGCACATGTGCAACGGCGATGAAAAGCAAACCCGTAGCCCGCTGTCGCTCTATTCCGAATATCAACGACTGGACGTTGAACTGAGGCCGCCGCACAGAATGGCCAGCAGTCACTGGCATGGACAAGTAGAAGTGAATGTTCCGTTTGACGGCGATGTGGAGTATTTAATCAACAATGAAGTCGTGCAGATAAAGCAGGGGCATATCACCCTGTTTTGGGCCTGTACGCCACACCAGCTTACCCGCCCCGGCAACTGCCGCCAGATGGCGATTTTCAGTTTGCCGATGCACCTGTTTCTCTCCTGGCCGCTGGATCGCGATCTTATCAACCACGTCACGCACGGGATGGTGGTTAAATCACTGGCGACCCAGCAGCTTAGCACCTTTGAAGTGTTGCGCTGGCAGCAGGAAACAAGCAGCCCGAATGAGCAAATTCGCCAGTTGGCGATCGATGAAATCGGCCTGATGCTTAAACGCTTTAGCCTTTCCGGCTGGCAGCCCATTTTGCTCAATAAAACATCACGCACCCACAAGAATAGCGTCTCACGCCATGCGCAGTTTTACGTAAGCCAGATGCTGGGATTTATTGCCGATAACTACGATCAGGCGCTAACCATTAACGACGTCGCGGAGCATGTCAAACTCAATGCTAACTACGCGATGGGGATATTCCAGCGGGTTATGCAATTGACGATGAAGCAGTACATCACGGCGATGCGCATCAATCACGTACGTGCCTTATTGAGTGATACTGACAAAACGATCCTCGATGTCGCTCTGACTGCCGGGTTCCGATCCAGCAGCCGTTTTTACAGTACTTTTAGCAAATTTGTCGGTATGTCGCCGCAACAATACCGCCAGCTAAGCCAGCAACGACGCCAGACGATGCCCGGCTAAAGCCGGATACCACTATCAGCCAAAAAAATAATTCACCTGTCGATAAACGGCGGGTGAAATCGCTCGCCATCAATAATTAACCCTTTGTTTATTAAACAATAATACTAATAACTGACCATTATTCCATCACTTTACACCCCCTATTTGACGGGGTAATACTTGCCCACGTCACATTCATACGGCGGGTCGGCAAGGCGTAAATTGCACGGCCTCCACAACCGGGTAAAAGATGATGAAAGTATTAATTGTTGAAAGTGAGTTTCTGCATCAGGACACCTGGGTTGGCAACGCGGTTGAGCGTCTGGCAGATGCCTTGAGCCAACAAAATGTTACCGTCATTAAATCGACATCCTTCGATGACGGCTATGCCATCTTGTCCGCGAACGAAGCCATTGACTGTCTGATGTTTAGCTACCAAATGGAACAACCGGATGAGCACCTGAGCGTCAGGCAATTGATCGGTAAGCTTCACGAGCGTCAGCAAAACGTGCCCGTTTTCCTGTTAGGCGACAGGGAAAAAGCGACGGCATCGCTGGACCGCGACCTGCTGGAGCTTGTCGATGAATTCGCCTGGATTCTGGAAGACACCGCTGACTTTATCGCCGGACGCGCCGTTGCCGCCATGACCCGGTATCGCCAGCAACTGTTACCGCCGCTGTTTAACGCGTTGATGAAATACAGCGACATTCATGAATATTCATGGGCGGCGCCGGGACACCAGGGCGGCGTCGGTTTCACTAAAACGCCTGCCGGTCGCTTTTATCACGATTATTATGGCGAAAACCTGTTCCGCAGCGATATGGGGATTGAGCGTACCACGCTCGGTTCACTCCTCGACCATACCGGCGCGTTTGGCGAAAGCGAGAAAAACGCCGCCCGCGTATTCGGTGCTGACCGCTCCTGGTCCGTGGTTGTCGGAACCTCCGGTTCTAACCGTACTATTATGCAGGCCTGTATGACGGATAATGATGTCGTTGTACTGGATCGTAACTGCCATAAATCCATCGAGCAGGGGCTGATCCTCACTGGGGCCAAACCGGTATATATGGTGCCAAGCCGTAACCGTTACGGCATTATCGGGCCAATCTACCCGCAGGAAATGCAGCCTGAAACCTTGCAGAAAAAAATCAGCGCCAGCCCGCTGACCAAAACCAAAGCCGGACAGAAACCGTCTTACAGCGTGGTGACCAACTGTACCTATGACGGCGTATGCTATAACGCCAAAGAGGCGCAGGATCTGCTGGCAAAAACCAGCGATCGCATTCACTTCGACGAAGCATGGTACGGCTATGCGCGCTTCAACCCGATTTATTGCGATCACTACGCGATGCGCGGCGAGCCAGGCGACCATAACGGTCCGACCGTGTTTGCCACCCACTCCACGCACAAACTACTGAATGCGCTTTCACAAGCTTCCTACATTCACGTCCGTGAAGGCCGTGGCGCGGTGAATTTCTCCCGCTTCAACCAGGCCTATATGATGCATGCCACCACCTCTCCGTTATATGCCATCTGCGCATCCAACGATGTGGCGGTATCGATGATGGACGGTAACAGCGGCCTGTCCCTGACTCAAGAGGTGATTGACGAAGCGGTTGATTTCCGTCAGGCGATGGCGCGTCTTTATAAAGAGTTTACCGATGAAGGCGACTGGTTCTTTAAACCGTGGAATAAGGACGTCGTCACCGATCCACAAACCGGTAAAACGTATGACTTCGCCGACGCGCCGGCAAAACTGCTAGCCACTGACCAGAACTGCTGGGTCATGCGCCCCGGGGAAACCTGGCACGGCTTTAAAGACCTGCCGGATAACTGGAGTATGCTGGACCCGATTAAAGTCAGTATCCTGGCGCCGGGTATGGGCGACGATGGCGAACTGGAAGCATCCGGCGTACCTGCTGCGCTGGTCACAGCATGGCTTGGCCGCCACGGTATCGTGCCGACCCGCACCACCGACTTTCAGATTATGTTCCTGTTCTCTATGGGGGTAACTCGCGGGAAATGGGGAACGCTGATCAACACGCTGTGCTCCTTCAAACATCATTACGACGCGAATACGCCGCTGGCGCAGGTGATGCCGGAACTGGTGCAGGATTATCCTGACACTTACGCGAACATGGGTATTCATGACCTGGGCGATAAAATGTTTGCCTGGCTACGTGAAAATAACCCGGGCGCCCGTCTCAACGCCGCCTATTCCACCCTGCCGGTTGCGGAGATTACCCCGCGCGACGCCTACAACGCGATTGTGAACAACAATATTGAAATGGTGGCGATTGAAAATCTACCGGGTCGCATTGCGGCGAACTCCGTTATTCCTTACCCGCCAGGCATCCCGATGCTGCTCTCCGGCGAAAACTTTGGCGATGAAAACAGTCCGCAGGTGGGTTACTTACGCTCACTGCAATCCTGGGATCATCACTTCCCTGGCTTTGAGCATGAAACCGAAGGCACGGAAATTATTGATGGCGTATATCACGTTATGTGCGTGAAAGCCTAATCACAAAGAGTCTTTTTTTTGAGGATGGCATGTATTCCCTGAGTATTGCTGCAAAACAATAATACTGTCATACCTTTTTGCGCGGGCCCCATCCCGCGCTTTTTTTATACAAAAATGACAAGTTTCCACTCGCGTACAACTTTTTGTACACCCTAATTCATCGTACAAATATTGTAATATTATTCAGGAAAGTTATTTTAGTGCAGTTTCAATTCATCACACAATTGACTCAGTCCCCGTTATCTCTCCCGTTTGGCGAGATCCGGTATTTTATGTTCATATTCCAGGAGTTCGGGTATGAGGATTTGCAGCAACGAACCTTGCATAGTGTTATTAACCGAAAAAGATACATGGTTACGAGTAAATGGTAAGGAGCCAATCAGCTTAAAAGCGAATCATATGGCCATTCTGGCTTGTGAAAATAACGTTATTGACATTTCATCATTAAATAGCGTGCTAGTAATACAAGTGAGTCGCAATAATATTAAAGACTATTTACAATTCCTGAATAAAGATCTCTCACACCTTCCCGTCTGGCAACGCAACGCCGATCCCTTATTGACCGCCAACTGTCTGACGCCGGATATCTTCAGGGTCGCCGCCCGCTACAGCGCGATGGAAGCACCGGATGAAATTGTTAGTGAACGTACCCGTGCGCTCCTTTTCACCGTTTTATCCCGCTTTCTTGACCACAAAAAATTTATTTCTTTGTTAATGCACATGCTACGCAGCCGCATCAGTGACAGCGTTTACCACATCATTCAGAGCGATATTCATAAAGACTGGAATCTGAGCGCCGTTGCCAGCTGCCTGTGCCTGAGTCCAAGCTTGTTAAAGAAAAAGCTCAAAAACGAGAATACCAGTTATAGCCAAATAATCACGACCTGCCGAATGCGTTATGCCGTAAACCAATTATTAATGGACGGAAAGAATATCTCTCAAGTCTCACAGCTGTGTGGGTATAACAGCACATCGTATTTTATTTCCGTGTTTAAAGAGTTTTATGGTATGACCCCCCTGCATTATGTTAGCCAACATCGGGAACGATCGGCTGCCTAATTTTTATACACTCAACGATAAGACACGATAATAGCAGCATTGGCGATAACCCGTCTCCGACATAATTCAGCGGCATTCTGAGGGGGTATGATACGACGTAATTTATCGTAACGAAGTCACCTTTTCAGGAGTCCAAATTATGTCTTCGGATGCTGATGCTCACAAAGTGGGCCTAATCCCCGTCACCTTAATGGTATCGGGGAATATTATGGGTTCAGGGGTATTCTTACTCCCTGCCAACCTGGCGGCCACTGGCGGGATTGCAATCTACGGATGGCTGGTCACTATCATCGGCGCCCTGGCGCTGTCGATGGTTTATGCCAAAATGTCGTCCTTAGATCCCAGTCCCGGCGGTTCCTATGCCTACGCACGCCGCTGCTTCGGGCCGTTTTTGGGCTATCAAACGAACGTGCTGTACTGGCTGGCATGCTGGATCGGTAATATCGCGATGGTCGTTATCGGCGTCGGCTATCTGAGCTATTTCTTCCCAATTCTGAAAGATCCGCTGGTATTAACGCTTACCTGCGTCGCGGTGCTGTGGATTTTTGTGCTGCTGAACATCGTCGGGCCGAAAATGATTACCCGCGTACAGGCCGTCGCCACCGTACTGGCGCTGGTGCCTATCGTAGGGATTGCGGTCTTCGGCTGGTTCTGGTTTAAAGGCGAAACCTATATGGCGGCCTGGAACGTGAGCGGCATGAATACCTTCGGCGCGATTCAAAGCACGTTGAACGTCACGCTATGGTCATTCATCGGGGTAGAAAGCGCCTCCGTTGCGGCCGGTGTGGTCAAAAACCCGAAACGCAACGTGCCTATCGCCACCATCGGCGGGGTACTGATCGCCGCCGTCTGCTATGTGCTCTCCACAACGGCGATTATGGGGATGATCCCCAACGCGGCGCTGCGTGTATCGGCATCGCCTTTCGGTGACGCGGCGCGTATGGCGCTGGGCGATACCGCAGGGGCTATTGTTTCCTTCTGTGCGGCAGCAGGTTGCCTGGGCTCTCTCGGCGGCTGGACGCTGCTTGCCGGTCAAACCGCAAAAGCGGCGGCGGACGATGGTCTCTTCCCGCCGATCTTCGCGCGGGTTAATAAAGCCGGTACGCCAGTGGCTGGGTTGCTTATCGTCGGCGTGCTGATGACTATCTTCCAGTTCAGCAGTATGTCGCCGAACGCCGCGAAAGAGTTTGGTCTGGTCTCCTCCGTGTCGGTTATCTTCACCCTGGTGCCTTATCTTTACACCTGTGCCGCGCTGTTGCTATTGGGCCACGGTCACTTTGGTAAAGCGCGCCCGCTGTATCTGCTGATCACCTTCGTCGCGTTTGTGTATTGCATCTGGGCGGTCATCGGTTCCGGCGCCAAAGAAGTGATGTGGTCGTTCGTCACGTTGATGGTGATCACCGCGCTGTATGCGTTGAACTACAACCGCATTCACAAAAACCCGTATCCGCTGGATGCGCCGGTTAAACAGGATTGACCACGTGTAGTTAATGTTATCGCAACAGGCCGGATAGCGCAGGTTATCCGGCCGCCACCAACATTAAGTTCTTAAGGTTCACTTAATTTTACTTTGTCACGATTAGCGTCACCGAATCGATGGACGCATCAACATGTTAAAGCGCTTTCTTAAAAGACCTGTTCTTGGGCAAATCGCCTGGCTTCTGCTTTTTTCCTTTTATATTGCCGTCTGCCTGAACATTGCGTTCTACAAGCAGGTACTACAAGACCTACCGTTAAACTCGCTGCGCAATGTGCTGGTGTTTATTTCCATGCCGGTCGTCGCGTTTAGCGTGGTCAATAGTGTGCTGACGCTGGCCTCATTTATTTGGCTAAACCGACTGCTGGCCTGCGTTTTTATTCTGGTCGGCGCTGCCGCGCAGTATTTTATTTTGACTTACGGCATCATCATCGATCGCTCCATGATCGCCAATATGATGGATACCACGCCCGCGGAAACCTTTGCGCTGATGACGCCGCAAATGGTGCTGACTCTGGGATTAAGCGGCGTTCTGGCAGCCGTGATTGCCTTCTGGGTCAAAATCCGTCCGGCGACGCCGCGCTTACGGAGCGGGCTTTACCGCCTGGCCAGCGTCCTGATCTCTATTTTATTAGTTATTCTGGTCGCCGCCTTTTTCTATAAAGATTACGCCTCGCTATTTCGAAATAATAAACAGTTGATCAAAGCGTTAAGCCCATCGAACAGTATTGTCGCCAGTTGGTCATGGTATTCGCATCAACGGCTGGCGAATTTGCCGCTGGTACGCATTGGCGAGGATGCCCATCGCAATCCATTAATGCTGAAAGGCGATCGCAAAAACCTGACGATTCTCATCGTTGGCGAAACCTCGCGCGGCGATGATTTCTCTCTTGGCGGCTATCCGCGCGACACCAATCCGCGGCTGGCGAAAGACGATGTGATCTACTTCCCGCATACCACCTCTTGCGGTACGGCGACCGCGATCTCCGTTCCCTGCATGTTTTCTGATATGCCGCGCAAACATTATGACGAAGAGCTGGCGCATCACCAGGAAGGGCTACTGGATATTATCCAGCGCGCGGGGATTAACGTACTGTGGAATGATAATGACGGCGGCTGTAAAGGCGCATGCGATCGCGTTCCGCATCAAAATGTCACCGAGCTAAACCTGCCCGGACAATGTATCGACGGCGAGTGCTACGATGAAGTGTTATTTCACGGTCTGGAAGACTATATCGACCATTTGAAAGGCGATGGCGTTATTGTATTACATACCATCGGCAGCCACGGCCCAACCTATTACAACCGTTATCCACCGCAGTTTAAAAAATTTACCCCAACCTGTGACACTAACGAAATTCAGAACTGTTCCCAACAGCAGTTGATCAACACCTATGATAATACCGTGCTGTACGTGGACTATATTGTAGATAAAGCCATTAACCTGCTGAAATCTCATCAGGATAAATTCACCACCAGCCTGGTCTATCTTTCCGATCACGGCGAATCATTGGGTGAAAATGGCGTTTATTTACACGGTCTGCCGTATTCCATTGCGCCGGATACGCAAAAACATGTCCCGATGCTCATTTGGCTTTCTAAAGATTATCAACAGCGTTATCAGGTGGATCAGGCCTGCCTGCAAAAACGGGCGAGCACGCTGGATTATTCACAGGACAATCTTTTCTCAACCATGCTGGGATTAACCGGCGTACAAACGACGTATTACCAGGCCGCAGATGATATTCTGCAACCGTGCAGGAGACTAAGCGAATGAAGATACTGATTGTTGAAGACGACACGCTATTATTACAGGGGTTAATACTCGCCGCGCAAACCGAAGGCTATGCGTGTGATGGCGTTTCGACAGCGCGTGCCGCCGAGCATAGTCTGGAGTCTGGTCATTACAGTCTGATGGTGCTGGATTTAGGGCTGCCCGATGAGGATGGCCTGCATTTCCTGACGCGAATCCGACAGAAAAAATATACCCTGCCGGTACTCATTCTGACCGCCCGCGATACGCTCAATGACCGCATTACCGGGCTGGATGTCGGCGCAGATGATTATCTGGTTAAACCCTTCGCCCTGGAGGAGTTGCACGCCCGCATCCGCGCGCTGCTGCGCCGCCATAATAACCAGGGTGAAAGTGAACTGACGGTTGGCAATCTGACGCTCAATATAGGCCGCCATCAGGCATGGAGGGATGGACAGGAACTGACCCTGACGCCTAAGGAGTACGCGTTGCTCTCACGGTTGATGCTCAAGGCAGGCAGTCCGGTGCACCGGGAAATTCTTTATAACGATATCTACAACTGGGATAACGAACCCTCGACCAACACTCTGGAAGTGCATATACATAATTTGCGCGACAAAGTCGGCAAGTCGCGCATTCGCACGGTTCGCGGGTTTGGCTACATGCTGGTTGCCACTGAGGAAAGCTAAGTGAGCCTGATGCGTTTTCAGCGAAGAGCGATGACCCTTCGCCAGCGTTTAATGCTGACAATTGGTCTTATTCTGCTGGTGTTCCAGTTAATCAGTACCTTCTGGTTATGGCATGAAAGCACTGAGCAAATCCAATTGTTCGAGCAGGCGCTGCGGGATAATCGCAATAACGATCGCCATATCATGCACGAAATTCGCGAGGCGGTCGCCAGCCTGATCGTCCCCGGCGTATTTATGGTTAGCCTGACGCTGCTAATTTGTTACCAGGCGGTACGGCGTATTACCCGTCCGCTCGCCGAACTGCAAAAAGAGCTGGAAGCGCGGACGGCGGATAATCTGGCGCCAATCGCCATTCACAGCTCCACGCTTGAGATTGAGTCCGTCGTCTCGGCGATCAATCAACTGGTTACGCGTTTGACCACCACGCTCGACAATGAACGCCTTTTTACCGCCGATGTGGCCCATGAGCTACGCACGCCACTGTCGGGGGTGCGTTTGCATCTGGAATTATTGTCAAAAACCCACAATGTTGATGTCGCGCCGCTTATCGCCCGTCTTGACCAGATGATGGATAGCGTCTCCCAGCTTCTGCAACTGGCGCGCGTGGGCCAGTCATTCTCTTCCGGGAATTATCAGGAAGTAAAACTGCTGGAAGATGTGATCCTCCCCTCCTACGATGAGCTGAACACCATGCTGGAAACGCGCCAGCAAACTCTGTTGCTGCCGGAAAGCGCGGCGGACGTGGTAGTGCGCGGTGACGCGACGTTACTGCGTATGCTGCTGCGAAATCTGGTGGAAAACGCGCATCGCTATAGCCCTGAAGGAACCCATATCACTATCCACATTAGCGCCGACCCCGACGCTATTATGGCGGTCGAAGACGAGGGGCCGGGTATTGATGAAAGCAAATGCGGGAAGCTAAGCGAAGCGTTCGTGCGGATGGACAGCCGTTATGGCGGAATTGGCCTGGGGCTGAGTATCGTCAGCCGCATCACCCAGCTACATCAGGGACAGTTTTTCCTGCAAAACCGTACGGAAAGAACAGGCACCCGTGCCTGGGTGCTGTTGAAAAAGGCATAACAGGCGTTTAATACGTCGTGACCCACACATAGATAAAACTGCTGACAATCAGCACACTACACAGGGTCGTCAAACTTTTATAAATATAGCTTTTCATGACGCTCTCCTCCAAAGGTATGGAGGAGAGTATGCCCGCGAGAGATTAAGCGAACCTTAAGCGCGAAATTTATTCATCGATACGCGGATGTTGCTGTACCAGACGCGAACGTTTGACCTGCAGCTCCGCAATTTCCTGATCGATGTCGTCGATTTTCTGCTCAATATTATCGTAATGCTCGCCCAGAATTTCCTTCGCTTCCTGGATGTCCGACGCCGCTGGCGTTGCGCCTTTTAACGGACGATTGGCCGTTTCTTTCATGGAAATACCGGTAATCAAGCCTATCACCGCGATGACCATCAAATAATACGCCGGCATCATCAGATCCTGCGAGCTTTCCACCAGCCAGGCCGCCAGCGTTGGCGTCAGACCGGCAATCAATACAGAGATATTAAAAGCCGCCGCCAACGCGCTGTAACGAATATGCGTCGGAAACATCGCCGGCAATGTCGAGGCCATCACCCCGGTAAAGCAGTTCAGAATCACCGCCAGCATCAACAAACCGGCAAAAATCAGGCCAATAACGTTACTGTTAATCAGGATGAAGGCCGGGATCGCTAGCGCGAACAGCGCAATGCTGCCCATAATCACAAACGGACGACGACCGAAACGGTCGCTCAGCAGCCCCATCACCGGCTGCACAAACAGCATCCCGATCATAATGGCGATGATAATCAACACGCCGTGATCTTCAGAATAGTGCAGGTTATGCGACAGGTAGCTCGGCATGTAGGTGAGCAGCATGTAGTAGGTCACGTTGGTGGCAATCACCAGACCGATACATGACAACAGGCTACGCCAGTGTTTGGTGGCAATCTCTTTAAAGGAGACTTTCGGCCCATCCTGCAACCCTTCGCGGTCGCCTTGCTCCAGTTTATCCACGTGCTGCTGAAACGCTGGCGTCTCTTCCAGCGCATGGCGTAAGTAGAGACCAATAATTCCCAATGGCAGGGCGATAAAGAACGGAATACGCCAGCCCCACTCCAGGAAATTCTCCTCGCCGACAATCGTCGAGATTAAGACCACCACGCCCGCGCCCAGCACGAACCCGGCGATGGAACCAAAATCCAGCCAGCTTCCCATAAATCCGCGTTTACGATCCGGCGAATATTCCGCGACAAAGATCGACGCGCCGGTATATTCCCCGCCAACCGAGAAGCCCTGCGCCATTTTACACAGCAACAACAGTATTGGCGCCCAGATACCGATCGTCGCGTAAGAGGGGATTAACCCGATACAGAAGGTACTGATCGACATAATCACAATCGTGATCGCCAGGATCTTCTGGCGCCCGTATTTATCGCCGAGCATACCAAAGAATAACCCGCCGAGCGGACGAATCAGGAAGGGAACGGAAAACGTGGCCAGCGCGGCAATCATTTGAACGCTGGGATCGGCGCCGGGGAAAAAGACTTTACCCAACGCGTAGGCAACAAATCCATAAACACCAAAATCAAACCACTCCATCGCGTTGCCCAGCGAGGCGGCGGTAATCGCTTTGCGAAGTTTACCGTCATCAATGATGGTCACATCGCCCAGTGTAATCGGTTTTATTTTTTTCCTTTTCAGCATAGCTGTCCTCATAGGCTAAGCCCTGTAGCGCTATATACGGCGGGCACTGGCATACCGCGCCAGCGTCGCCGTCGAGCGGAGGGAGGGGCGCGAACGCTATCCCTCATACAAGCGTAGCAGGTTTACTTACACTGTCCGGTTACGGACTGTACAACCGAACCTGTTGACGCCTGAATGGGCAGTTAATGACCTTTTTACCCTAACAGGGTTTAAATATGTGATCAACTTCACACATATATGTCAATTCGGTCAAAAGGTGTAAATAAGGACGCCCTAATGCGCTGTGGTGACAGTAAAAAAGCGGTTATTCGAGTGTAAACCATTGCTGACTGGCGTGGCGCAGACCCTTTTATAAAAGCGGCAATAGTCCCGACAACGCTAAGGATTTTGTGTATAATTGCGGCCTTTTTCGGCGATCTGCCATTTTTGGGCGCGTTTGCCCCCGCTGACTTTTTGAGGATATCAACATGTCATTACCCCACTGCCCGCAATGTAACTCCGAATATACCTACGAAGATAACGGCATGTTCATCTGCCCGGAATGCGCTCACGAATGGAACGATGCGGAACCCGCTCAGGAGAGCGATGAGCTGATTGTCAAAGACGCCAACGGCAACCTGCTGGCAGACGGCGATAGCGTCACCATCGTGAAAGATCTGAAAGTAAAAGGTAGCTCTTCCATGCTGAAAATCGGCACCAAAGTGAAGAACATTCGTCTGGTTGAAGGCGACCATAACATCGACTGCAAAATCGATGGTTTTGGCCCGATGAAACTGAAATCCGAGTTCGTGAAAAAGAACTGATTTACCGTGTCATTGCCCGGTAGCGCCTTGCTTACCGGGCCTGAGCGGCCCTGCCACCGACAATATTGTGCCAATTTCGAACTACACTTAACGAGCATCTCTTACCTGAGGTAACCATCATGCCGTTAAGTCCCTATCTCTCTTTTGCCGGCAACTGTGCCGACGCCATCGCGTATTATCAACAAACGTTAGGCGCAGAACTGCTTTATAAACTCAGCTTCGGTGAAATGCCCCCCTCGGCGGCGGATAACGAAGAGGGTTGCCCGTCAGGAATGCGCTTTCCCGATACAGCTATCGCCCACGCCAACATGCGCATTGCCGGCAGCGATATCATGATGAGTGATGCCAGCCCGTCGGGAACGGCGCATTATTCCGGCTTTACGCTGGTGCTTGATACCCAGGATGTAGCAGAAGGGAAGCGCTGGTTTGATAACCTTGCCGCACAAGGGAAAATCGAAATGGACTGGCAGGAGACCTTCTGGGCACAGGGTTTCGGCAAGGTCAGCGATCGTTTCGGTGTGCCGTGGATGATTAACGTGGTTAAACATCAGCCTGCCACCTAACTCCCCGGGAGGCTCGCCCTCCCCCTTGACATCAGAGTGATCTTTGGCTGCACGTTATCCGCCGTTTAGCTGCCATAGAATAAATCATGACGGTAGTTTGCTACAGTCTGGCGAAAGATGGTTGATCCTGATGAGGCGTCGGGAGGACGTTATGCCAGTCTGTGAATTACGCCACGCGACAACAGAGGATACCGATTCTGTTTACGCGCTTATCTGTGAGTTACTTAAAAATGAGCTTGATTATCAGGCTTTCAGGGATGGATTCGCCGCTAATTTACTGGACCCCAACATTCATTATCGTTTAGCGCTGCGCAACGGAGAGGTGGTCGGCATGATCAGCCTGCATATGCAGTTTCATCTCCATCATGCCAACTGGATTGGCGAAATTCAGGAGCTGGTGGTATTACCGCCGATGCGGGGACAAAAAATTGGCAGTCAGCTTCTGGCCTGGGCAGAAGAAGAAGCACGTCAGGCTGGTGCCGAGCTAACGGAGCTTTCCACAAATATTAAACGCCGCGATGCACACCGTTTTTATCTTCGCGAAGGTTACAAGCAAAGTCATTTTCGGTTTACCAAAGCATTGTGATCGGGCAGCCGTCATCAGGAGATAAGGCATAACGTAATCAGCCGTCACCGGGTGAAGTAGCGGAGCCATCTCAATTCTACTGTCGGCAAGCCTGGATAAAGGTTAAACGGGCTGACTCGCTTCTTTAGCAAAAATGGCCCTTTTAAGTTGTAGAAATGTAAATTTATTGTCAACGAACTACACTTTTCTCTTTGGCATCACCGGGAGGGTTGCCTGAAAATCCCGGGATGAGGTTTTCTTAGAAGGACAGTGACGTTATGTTCGCAGCAATCATTATCGGTATTTTTATTATCAGCGTCATTTATGCGCATTCACGCGGTGTGGAAAAACAAAAACTTTCCCGTCAACTCTTTGACCACTCGACGTTTATGGCGCCGATCAATATGTTCATGACTCGCTTCTCAACGTTACCGGCAAAGCAGCCGTACTTTGATACCACGGCATTTCCAGAGCTGCAGAAGCTGACGGAAAACTGGCAGGTGATTCGTGAAGAGGCGCTACGGCTTCAGCATCACATAAAAGCCGCGCAGTCCAATAACGACGCCGGATTCAACACCTTTTTCAAGCGCGGCTGGAAACGGTTTTACCTTAAATGGTATTCCGATGCCCACCCGTCGGCGGAAACGTTATGCCCGATAACGACAAAGCTGGTCAACAGCATCCCCTCTATTAAAGCGGCGATGTTCGCCGAGTTGCCTCCCGGAGCCTATCTGGGAAAACATCGCGACCCCTATGCCGGTTCAGTACGTTACCATCTTGGATTAAGCACACCGAATGACGACCGCTGTTTTATTGAAGTTGATCGACAGCGCCATAGCTGGCGCGACGGCGAAGCCGTCATCTTCGACGAAACCTACGTTCATTGGGCGGAAAATAAAACTGAGCAGACGCGTATTATCCTCTTTTGCGATATTGAGCGCCCAATGAAATGGCGCTGGGCGCAGAGCGTAAACCACTGGGTCGGCGCATCGTTGATGTCCGCCGCCAGTTCGCCAAACGACGAGAACGATCGCACCGGTGCGATTAATCGCATCTTTAAATACGTTCACGCAGCACGCGATGCCGGGCAACGGCTGAAAAAGAAAAACCGCACTCTCTATTACGCACTGAAATATCTCGTTATTGCCGCTATTTTTGCCGCGATAATCCTTTTCAGCCTCCTCTGAAGCCGGGCCGCGGTATGGAACTGCCTGCCGCGGCCTGTTCTATCCTGGCGTTAGTCTCAACGCGTTCCCTGGCCTTGAGTCTATCCATCCGGGTAATTTCCACTTCAGGCAGAGCAGATTGCCGGATGGCGGCTCCGCCTTATCTGGCCTGCGCTCAGCGTTTCTCCCCATAATAAATGTCATGCGGCATTTTCTTTCGACACGTCAAAACTGACGATAGCCTGTTTTTCGTCAGGGTTTTGAGCAAAATTCGCCCGTAATATCAGGGAAAGCCCATACTAAAAAAGTGGCATAAAACATGCATACTGAGGGCGACAGCGCGTATGCGCGATTTGATTAACTGGAGCGAAACCGATGAAAAAAGTCGTCACGGTTTGCCCGTATTGCGCATCAGGTTGCAAAATCAATCTGGTGGTCGATAACGGCAAAATCGTCCGGGCTGAGGCGGCGCAGGGGAAAACCAACCAGGGTACCCTGTGTCTGAAGGGCTACTATGGCTGGGATTTTATTAATGATACCCAGATCCTGACCCCGCGTCTGAAAACCCCAATGATCCGTCGCCAGCGTGGCGGCAAACTGGAATCTGTTTCCTGGGATGAAGCGCTGAATTACGTGGCCGATCGCCTGAGCGCGATCAAAGCGAAGTACGGTCCGGACGCTATCCAGACCACCGGCTCTTCGCGCGGCACAGGTAACGAAACCAACTATGTAATGCAAAAATTCGCACGCGCCGTTATTGGTACCAATAACGTTGACTGCTGCGCTCGCGTCTGACACGGCCCATCGGTTGCAGGTCTGCACCAATCGGTCGGTAACGGCGCAATGAGTAATGCGATTAACGAAATTGATAACACTGATTTAGTGTTCGTCTTCGGGTATAACCCGGCGGATTCCCACCCTATCGTGGCGAATCATGTAATTAACGCTAAACGCAACGGGGCGAAAATTATCGTCTGCGATCCGCGCAAAATTGAAACCGCGCGCATTGCTGACATGCATATCGCGTTGAAAAACGGCTCGAATATCGCGCTGCTCAACGCCATGGGGCATGTCATTATTGAAGAAAACCTGTACGACAAAGCGTTTGTCGCCAGCCGTACCGAAGGTTTTGAAGAATACAGTAAGATTGTCGAAGGCTATACGCCGGAGTCCGTCGAAGAGATCACTGGCGTGAGCGCACAGGAAATTCGTCAGGCGGCGCGGATGTATGCCAGCGCGAAAAGCGCAGCGATCTTGTGGGGTATGGGCGTCACCCAGTTCTATCAGGGTGTGGAAACCGTGCGTTCACTGACCAGCCTCGCGATGCTGACCGGCAACCTCGGCAAGCCAAGCGCGGGCGTTAACCCGGTTCGCGGCCAGAACAACGTTCAGGGCGCGTGCGATATGGGCGCGCTGCCGGATACTTATCCGGGCTACCAGTACGTTAAGTTCCCGGAAAACCGCGAGAAGTTCGCTAAAGCCTGGGGCGTAGAAAGTCTGCCTGCGCATACCGGCTATCGCATCAGCGAGCTGCCGCACCGTGCGGCGCATGGCGAAGTGCGCGCGGCGTACATTATGGGTGAAGATCCGCTGCAAACCGATGCGGAACTCTCTGCAGTACGTAAAGCGTTTGAGGATCTGGAACTGGTCATCGTGCAGGATATCTTCATGACCAAAACCGCGTCGGCGGCGGATGTGATTTTACCCTCTACCTCCTGGGGCGAGCATGAAGGCGTCTTCTCTGCGGCTGACCGTGGCTTCCAGCGCTTCTTTAAAGCCGTTGAGCCGAAGTGGGACCTGAAAACCGACTGGCAGATTATCAGTGAAATCGCCACCCGGATGGGCTATCCGATGCACTACAACAACACCCAGGAGATCTGGGATGAGTTGCGTCATCTGTGCCCGGATTTCTACGGCGCCACTTACGAGAAAATGGGCGAGCTGGGCTATATCCAGTGGCCGTGCCGCGACACGTCGGATGCCGATCAGGGAACCTCGTACCTCTTTAAAGAGAAGTTCGATACCCCCAACGGTCTGGCGCAGTTCTTCACCTGCGACTGGGTAGCGCCTATCGATAAACTCACCGAAGAGTACCCGATGGTACTGTCGACGGTGCGCGAAGTCGGCCACTACTCCTGCCGCTCAATGACCGGTAACTGTGCGGCGCTGGCCGCGCTGGCCGATGAACCGGGCTATGCGCAAATCAATACCGCCGACGCCGCGCGTCTGGGCATTGAAGATGAAGCGCTGGTGTGGGTTCATTCGCGCAAAGGTAAAATCATCACCCGCGCGCAGGTCAGCGATCGCCCGAACAAAGGGGCGATTTACATGACCTACCAGTGGTGGATTGGCGCCTGTAACGAGCTGGTGACTGAAAACCTCAGCCCGATTACCAAAACGCCGGAGTACAAATACTGCGCCGTACGCGTTGAGCCGATCGCCGATCAGCGAGCCGCCGAGCAGTATGTGATTGATGAGTACAACAAGCTGAAAACCCGCCTGCGCGAAAGCGCAATGGGTTGATCTGCCGGATGGCGGCATCAGAATGCTTTATTCGGCCTGCGTCTACTGTAGGCCTGATAAGATGCATTAGCATCGCCATCAGGCATTTTCCCTATAACAGCCTCCACCCGGAGGCTGTTTTTTTATCCATACGATCTCTTTATACTGTCTTTTCCGTACCCTAAATAAAATTCAAAATGAAACTACTTCTTGCATTGATGTTGTTTATGACATTCTTTGCCCATGCCGCAGATCCTGAGCCGGGTAGCCAGTATTTGCAGGCAGCAGAGGCAGGTGACAGACGCGCGCAATATTTTCTGGCCGACAGTTGGTTGAGCTATGGCGATTTGAACAAAGCTGAATACTGGGCGCAAAAAGCCGCCGACAGTGGCGACGCCGACGCCTGCGCGCTGCTGGCGCAAATCAAAATCACTAATCCGGTAAGCCTGGATTATCCCGACGCGAAAAAGCTGGCTGAAAAGGCGGCTAACGCGGGCAGTAAAGCGGGAGAAATTACGCTGGCGCGGATCCTGGTCAACACCCAGGCCGGGCGCCCGGACTACCCAAAAGCCATCTCGCTGCTGCAAAAGGCCTCTGAAGATCTGGATAACGACTCCGCGGTGGATGCGCAAATGTTGCTTGGCCTGATTTACGCCAACGGCGTGGGCATTGCCGCCGATGATGAAAAAGCCGCCTGGTATTTCAAACGCAGTTCCGCTATTTCCCGTACCGGCTATTCAGAATACTGGGCGGGAATGATGTTTTTAAACGGTGAACCGGGCTTTATTGAAAAGAACAAGCAGAAGGCGTTGCACTGGTTGAATCTAAGCTGTCTGGAAGGGTTTGATACCGGTTGCGAAGAGTTCGAAACGCTAACAAATGGCTGATGTTTATTGCCGGATGAACGTAGTCGTTGTAGGCCTGATAAGCGTAGCGCCATCAGGCAACCCGGAGCAGGTTGCGGATGGCAGCGTGAACGCCTTATCCGGCCTACATTTTCTTTCTTTGTAGGCCGGATAAGCAAAGCGCCATCCGGCAATCCGTTATTGGGCGGTTTTATCAAATTTGCCCAGCACATCGCGCTCATAGGCCAGCGCTTTTTTGCGGTCAAACTTGTGTTCCCACTTGGCGATCACCAGCACCGCCAGCGCATTCCCCACCACATTTAGCGCAGTACGCGCCATGTCGAGGATACGGTCGACACCAGCGATAAACGCCAGCCCTTCCAGCGGAATGCCCACGCTGCCCAGCGTCGCCAGTAACACCACGAAGGAAACGCCAGGCACGCCGGCAATCCCTTTCGACGTCACCATCAGCGTCAGCACCAGTACAATTTCCTGCCACAACGACAGGTCGATACCGTATAGCTGCGCGATAAAAATGGCGGCGATGCTCTGGTATAACGTGGAGCCGTCGAGGTTAAATGAGTAACCGGTCGGTACCACGAAACTGGTGATAGAGGCTGGCGCGCCGTAAGCTTCCATCTTCTCGATAATGCGCGGCAGTACGCTCTCGGAGCTGGCGGTCGAGTACGCCAGAATCAATTCATCTTTCAGAATGCGAATCAGAATCCAGATACTTAACCCGCACAGGCGCGCCACGATGCCCAGCACCACCAGCGCAAAGAAGATAATGGCAAAGTGTACCAGCAGCACCAGTTTCGCCAGCGGCCACAGCGACGCGAAACCAAAATTCGCCACCGTGACGGCGATCAGCGCAAAAACGCCCACTGGCGCATAGCGCATCACCATATGGGTGACTTTGAACATGGTTTCAGAGATGGAACGAAATACCGTCACCAGCGGTTCGCGGTGCGTTGCCGGCAGGGATGACAACCCCAGTCCAAACAGGACCGAGAAAAAGATAATTGGCAGCATATCCCCTTTGGCCATCGATGCGATGATATTGGTCGGCACCAGCGACAGTATCGTCCCCATCAGCCCATGCGCATGACTTTGTACTTCCGCCGTGGTGTTCTGGTATTTCGAAATATCGACGGTCGCCAGTTGCGACATATCAATGCCTGAGCCTGGCTGAAAGACATTCGCCAGCGTAATGCCGAGGATAATCGCCACCGTAGTGATCAGTTCAAAATAGAGAATGGTTTTGGCGCCGATACGGCCTAGCTGTTTTGCATCGCCAACGCCGGCGATGCCGACAATCAGAGTCGAGATCACGATCGGCACGACGATCATTTTAATCAGGTGGATAAAGATATCGCCAGCAGGCGACAGCAGGTTGGCAATCAGCCATTCACGACTGTCACTGTGATAATGCAGATAGCTGCCCAACAGAATGCCCAGCACCATAGCCAGCAAAATTTGCCAGGCCAGGCTGACTTTCAAATTTTTCATAACAACAGACTTCCTCGATGAAGCGTTGCTCTCCGCCGAAAGCATGAGAGCAATACATACTGAAAGGGTATGATTTGTGTTGCGTTGGTTTGTAGAGTTTTTTAACGCGCATAATCAGTATCATTTGCATAGCGTCTTGCGCAACCCTTTCATAACAGGGCTTTTGGCTGTTTTTATGCATAATAACGCGAGTTTATGGCGTTAATGATGAATAACTATTTGTTATGGAAAGTTTTTTACTTCGTCAAAAACGAATAATACACTGAGGTAATTAATTTTTACTTGTGTCTCATTCGCCGTTTTTTTAAACAGCACACATGACAAAAGTCACAAAAAAGAAAAAATTATTTCTGCCGATTTTGTAACAATTTAGCCAAATTAATGGCCTCTACCAGCTGCGTGCGATTCACTCGCGGCGAGTTAGCATCCAGTAAGGTTTGCCACAGCGACACGGCTTGCGCATAATCCGCCTGCATAAACGCATCCGCCGCCAGCAGCATCTGCGCGGTCACTTCTGTCGCATCCAGCGCTAACGCTTTATTAATCATTTCACGCGTCGCAGGCGTCATATGTTGCCCGGCCTGGTAATACAGCACCGTTGCCAGCGCGGCGAAAAGCTGCGCGTTATCGCCTCGCAGACGCAACGCCTGACGATATGCCAGCAGCGCATTGTCATACGCATTGCGATAGAGATAATACTCGCCCAGCCGCGCCCATTGCTCGCTATCCTGCGGATTGGCGCGGATTTTTTCTTGCAGCCTGGAAAGCTGCGCCTCTGGCGTTTGCGGGTTCGTAAAGTCACGTAGCGGATCGGCCAGACGCTGTTGCTCGCTACGCACAGCCTGCCATTTCGGCGTCAACAGATAGCCGCCGACACAGGCAGCCACCATCAACACCGCCGCAGCCGCCAGACGCTTTACGGGCATGGGACGTAACGGCACAGTGGAGTGTTCAGACTGGCTCATTGTTCCCCCTCTCCTGCGTGCTGACGCTTTCTCACCCGCCAGGCCACCACGCCCACCAGCAATAACAGCAGGTACGGCAGCGCCCACAACAGCAGCGTTTGCTCATTCAACGGCGGGTTGTAGCGTACGAAATCACCATAACGGTCGGTCATCCAGGCGGTGATTTCCGCTTCGCTTTTACCTTCGGCCACCATGCTGTAAACCTGATGGCGCATACTGACCGCCACGGGCGCATTGGATTCCAGCAAATTCTGGTTCTGACACTGCGGACAGCGCAGTTGACTGGCAATAGATAGCGCTTTTTCCTGCTGTTGCGGATTGTCAAAGCGCCAGGTATCCACCACTTGGGCGTGGGTGCTAAAAGGCAGAAAAATCAGAAAAGCCACAAGTAACATCGTCTTGCCGGATGGCGGCGTAAACGCCTTATCCGGCCTACCATGCTTTTCACTCGTAGGCCTGATAAGCGCAGCGCCATCAGGCAATAACTCAGGATGCTTCCTCCCCCGCCATCCGCTCAGCAGCGCTCCACACACCATCAACAATCCCCCACCCCAGATCCAGCGCACGCCGGTCTGCACGTATAAGCGCATGGCGTAACGATCCGGTCCGGTTTTTTCGCCCATCACCGCGTACCAGTCATGTAGCAGGTTCCAGTGAATCCCCGGCTCCATCATCTGTTGACGACGCGCGGCATAGAAGCGCCTTTCAGGCTGCAGGCTGCCAATGCGTTTTTCATTCCGCCACAACGTGATCAGCGCTTTTTCACTGGTGTAGTTGCCTTTGGCCTCCAGATCCAGACGCTCGAAACGAAAGGTATAGCCCGCCAGCACCACCTGCTGACCGGGGCTGAGGTTAAGGCTGATTTCATGCCGACTGCCGCTGGAAACCATGATCCCGGCGGCGAAGATAAATACGCCCGTATGCGCCAGCAACGCCGGGAGCTGACGATGCAGAGAACGAGTCCAGCGGCTTACCGTCGCAAGCACGATAACCACCAGCATCAGCAGGCCAAACGGCAGCGTGACGCGATTAAAATAGGGCGCGCCCACCGAAAGCCTTCCCCAGCCGAACAACCCGTAAATCATCGGATAGAGCGTGCCAATCAGCACAATCAGTAGTACCGCGCAAAAAAGTAATAGCGCGACCAGAATGAGCGTTTCGCACTTTCCGCCGCCCAAACGCGTCGCCGGATACGGCTCCCGCGCCCGCCAACCGTACAGAGCAAGCGATGCCAGACTTAACGCGGCAAAAAGGGTAAACAGCGGCACCGCGCGCACGTTATCCAGCGCAAAGGCATGTACCGAAACAAGAATGCCGGAACGCACAATCAGCGTTCCCAGCAGCGAGAGGATCAGCGTCAGTATCGCCAGCAGCAACGACCAGTGGCGGAAGCTCCCGCGCTGGCGGCTGACATACAGACTGTGCAGCAACGCGCTGGCGGCAAGCCACGGCAACAATGAGGCATTTTCCACCGGGTCCCAGAACCACCAGCCGCCCCAGCCCAGTTCGCAATACGCCCACCACGATCCGAGAATGATACCCAGCGTCAGAGCGCACCAGCCGGGTAACGCCCAGCGCCAGCACACCCAGGCGGTTGCCGCGTTAAAGCCGCCGCACAGTAGCGAGGCCAGCGCTACGCTCGCCGCGGTCATCAGGCCGCCATAACCCAGATAGAGCAGCGGCGGATGTAAGATCAGCCCCAGATGTTGCAGCATGGGATTAAGGTCGCGCCCTTCCATGGCGGGAGGGAAAATACGCAGGAACGGATCGGACCACAGCACAATAAATAGCAGCAGCGAAGCCATAATGAGGGACAAGATGCTCAGGGTCAGCGGAAAAAGCGCGTCAGATTCATGCCGGGAGCGCCAGGCGAATAGCGCCGTCCACCCCGAAAGAAGCAGCGCCCACAGCAGGAGCGAGCCTTCATGACCGCCCCATACCGCCGCCAGTTTCAGTCCCCATGACAACTGACGATGGCTATGCTGCGCAACATAAACGACCGAAAAATCGCTGGTCAGAAAACAGCTAACCAGAATCGCAAACGCCAGTAGCAGCAGCGTGAACGCCGTCCACGCGCCGCAGGTCGTCAGGCGCATGACGCCACGCCAATGCTGCGCCATCCCGCACCACGTCGCCAGCGGGGTCAACACGTTGACCCCGAGACTCAACAACAGCGCCAGAAATCCGGCTTCAGGAAGGAAGATGTCCAGATTATGCAACCGTTAGCTGTCCCGCATAAAGAATGAAAAAGCGCAGCAGCAGCACGCCGGTCAAACTGGCGCCGCAAACGGCCAGCGCGCCGTGAAACGTGATGCTGCGGTTGGCCCAGGGTTTTAGCAGCATCGGGATAATCAATCCCAGCCCTACGACGCCAAGCCAGAACCACCAGCTCCAGAATCCGCCGCCCAGCGCCGCCGCCAGCGCGCGCATTTTGCCGTCATCGCCCAGCGCCAGCCCGATAAAAAAGGCCGCCAGCAGGAAGATCTCCAGCCATACCACTGGGGTTTCCATGCGATGTACAAAGCGCGCCTCGGTGCTGTGCGGGTTGCTACGATGGCGTAACGCCATAGCGATCAGCGCCACCGCCGCGCCGGAGGAGATGCCGGAGAACAGAAACAGCGCCGGCAGGATCGGGTTATTCAGGAACGGATAGGATTTCAGCGCCGACAGCAGAAAGCCGGTGTACGCCCCGAGCAGGACCGCCAGCACCAGCATTAACGTCTCCAGCGCGCGATGAAACGGCGCGATCAGCGTCAGCACTTTCTGCACGATCCCTGACCGCGGCAGCCAACGCTGTTGCAGGGCAATCACCTCTTTTTCAAAGATTTTTGCCAGCCACAACACTAACACCACCATGTACAACTGGAACAGCATCACCCCCATCGACATCACCGAGGTAAAGCTGTAGTGGAACATCAGCTTCCAGAAGGTCCACGGGCGCGTCAGGTGGAAGACCAGAATCAGCAGACCGAAGATAATCGCCCCCGGCCCTAACACCAGCGTAGTGCGCAGCAGCGTGCTGTCCGAACCGCCCGCCTCCGGATGGAAGCGACGCAGCAGAATCGCCAACGTAACCAGTCCGGTGGAGATGCCAATCAGGAACAGATAGATGGCGATGGGCCAGTCCCACACCAGTGATGCAAAATGAAATGCAGAAGCGGATGTCATTGGCTCACCTCCCCATAGTTAAAGGGAACGCGGTAGACCTTCGGTTTTGTGCCCAGCGCCAGCTTGTAGCGGTAGGTGGTTTTCTGCCGCAACAAACGGGAGATATCGCTGTTGGGATCGTCCAGATTACCAAATGTCAGCGCCTTCGTCGGACATGACTCAACGCAGGCGGGCTGTTTGCCCGCTTTCAGGTTGGTTTTCCGGCAGAAATCGCACTTATCCGCCGTCTTACTGACCGGATGGATAAAGCGCACGCGGTAGGGACACGCGGCAATGCAGTACTGGCAGCCGACGCAAAGGTCCGGGTTCACGTCGACAATACCGCTGGCGGCATCGCGGAATGATGCGCCGGTCGGGCAGACGTCAACGCAGGGGGCATGGTCGCAATGCTGGCACGAGTGGCGGAAGAAGCGATATTTCACATCAGGAAACGTCCCCTGCGGCTCGCTGCGAATAATCGTCAGGCGCGATACGCCTTCCGGCACGTTGTTGACTTCCCGACAGGCATCCATGCAGGCCGTGCAGCCGATGCATAATGACTCATCGTGTACCATGCCATAACGCACGCCGTTAATATTCAACGTGTTCGCTACAACGCGTCCTGCCATCCCACTGACCGCCGCCAGCGCGCCGACGCGGGTAATAAATTGACGTCGGCTGCAACTCATGGCTGCTCCTTAAGCAACGGAACGGACGCCGGGTTAAAGTGCGGGTTAGTACGCTGATCGCTGTGGCAATCCACGCATATTTTGATCCGCCCTTTCTCGTTTAGCGTCTGCATCGTGTCTTGCTGCGGATGCAGGGAATGGCAACTGGCGCAGGTCACTTTAGTAACATGAACATCGTGCGGCCAGAACGCTTTTTGCAGTTGTTCAGGCAAGTGGCAGGACATACAGACGCTGTTCTGCTGCTCTACCGTATACATCAGGTCGTTAAAACGCATCACATCTTTCACCCCTTCACGGTGGTGAAGCGACGGTTGACCGTGGCAGTTGGTACAGGTTATCGGCAATTTATTGTTCGGGTTGATAGCGCCCGTATGTTTACCGTGCATACCTTCGGTGTCCGGCTTGTGACAGTCCAGACAGGCAGCATCCGGATTACGCTGCTGGGTGACCGTCCAGCGTTGATCCGACTCCTGCGGCGTTGGCGTGGCAGTGATTCCACTCAGGCTCCAGAACAGGCCTGACGCCAGCACCCCAGCAGTTAATAACGAACGTAATACGCTCATATTCACTCCGTTGAGTTATCCGCCCCTTACGGGGCGGAATGGGGTTATTGGCTTAACAGACCGTTTTTACGCGCCTGATCTTCCCACTGCGGTACGACCGTTTTCAGGAAGTCCTGCTTCTCCGCGTTGATTTGTTGCATATTCAAACCAATCGCTTTCTGCGCCTTCTCTTTCGTCGAAATATCCGGCAGCGGAATTTCATGGGTAATGCCTTTGGTCGCCAGCAGTCGCGCCAGTTTAGTACGGGCATCCGCGGCTTTATCCATCGCACTGCCTAACATCCGTAGACCTTCTTCCGGGGCATGCATATGAATACCGTGTGACGCAATCGCCAGATCCCAACGCCACTGCGCGTGGCGAATATCGTTCAGAATCGGTTTCATTTCCGCGTCTGTCGCCCCCGCATCCCATGCGGCTTTCGCTTCGAAGTGCGCATGTACCAGCTGATCTTCAACCTTGATTTTCAGGTCATGAATCGCCTGTTTACGCTCGGCGACCACTTTTTGCAGGGACGCTTTGTCCTGGGTGTGGCAGTTGGCGCAGGTTTGCGCGAAATTGTCGAACGGGTTGCCGATTTTATGGTCGGTGTAGAGCTTGCCTTCGGCGTTCTGTACTTTCGGCATGTGACAGTCGATACAGGTCACGTTGTTCTTACCGTGAATGCCCGCGCTCCAGGTTTCATATTCCGGGTGCTGCGCTTTGAGCATCGGGGTTTTCGACAGCGAGTTAGTCCAGTCGGAGAAGGCGATGGCGTCGTAGTATTGCTCCATATTTTCGACCTTCATGCCCTCATCCCACGGGAACTTAACGGCTTTGTTTTTACCGTCAAAGTAGTACTCCACGTGGCACTGACCGCAGACCATCGATTGCTGATCAAAGCGACCGGCTTTCTCAAACGGTTTGCCGATAGCCTCCATCGCCCGTTCAGCATAGGGGCGCGACAACGTTAATGCTGGCTTCCCCTGGGCGAAATCGTCCGACGCGGTGTTATGACAGTCGGCACAGCCCAAATCGTTGACAATTTCCGGGCCGCCGCGCGCCCATTTGCCATGGAAGTAGCCGTCTTCGCCTTCTTGTTGGATAAGGCGCGCGACATCGGGGCTTTTACAACTCCAGCAGGCCATCGGCAGCGGGCCGTCTTCCGCCGTTTTTGGCGCGCCGGTACGCAGTGTTTCGCGCACGTCAGTTACCGCATACGCGTGGCCGCGTGGTTTGTTGTAATCACGGGAGAAGGGATAGCCCGCCCACAGGATCACCAGACGAGGGTCTTCCGCCAGCGCATCTTCACGGGCAGACTGTTCTGACGTCGCTTTCCATGACTGATATTGGTCGGGGTGTTGAGGCGCGAACATTTCATTTTTCGCTTCAACAGTAACGGTTTTTGCGGATTCAGGCGTTTGCTCAGCGTAAACAGAGGTAATGAAGAAAAAAGGAAATATAAGGCTGAAGAAACGGCGTGCGCGTAGTGTTTTCCTTGCCATAGAGGTCTCATCCAGATTGCGCCATTATCTTTAATGGCGATTTTTTATCGTTTTCCATAACAGCAACCGCACAAATACTGTTATTACATTGATCTCCTCTATGTGTAACAAATAACCACACTTAAAATGTTGTCTTTAATCAATTGTAAGTGTATGTAAAATACCACTTTAGAGTTAGTAACCTGGACAAAACTCCCTCTCTTTTCTGATTTCCGGACACGGATCACTTTTTTAAAAAATTTCATATAACGTCATGTTATCCCGAAAATTTATCTAATTTTGCGGGACACAATCAAAAAATAGATTGCTGCTTATTTGCACAGTTCCCTTTTTGCGTGATCTGTCGCCCAAATACTAAACAAAACTTATTAAGACCCTACATTTAACGTTTATGCGACATATTATTAACATCCTACAAGGAGAACAACAGCATGAGCCAAACACATAAACACGCCATTCCCGCCAACATTGCGGATCGTTGCCTGATAAATCCAGAGCAGTATGAGACTAAATATAAACAGTCTATTAACGACCCCGATACGTTTTGGGGCGAACAGGGAAAAATTCTCGATTGGATCACGCCGTACCAAAAAGTGAAAAACACCTCCTTTGCGCCAGGCAATGTATCGATTAAATGGTACGAGGACGGCACGCTGAATCTGGCGGCGAACTGTCTTGACCGCCATTTGCAGGAAAATGGCGATCGCACCGCCATTATCTGGGAAGGCGATGACGCGTCGCAGAGTAAACATATCTCTTATCGCGAACTGCATCGCGATGTCTGCCGTTTCGCGAATACGCTGCTGGATCTGGGCATTAAAAAAGGCGATGTGGTAGCGATTTATATGCCGATGGTGCCGGAAGCGGCGGTGGCAATGTTGGCCTGCGCCCGCATCGGCGCGGTGCATTCGGTGATCTTCGGGGGCTTCTCGCCGGAAGCCGTCGCCGGACGCATTATCGACTCCAGCTCGCGGCTGGTGATCACCGCTGACGAAGGTGTACGCGCCGGACGCAGTATCCCGCTGAAAAAGAATGTCGATGACGCGCTGAAAAACCCGAATGTCACTAGCGTTGAGCATGTGATCGTCCTGAAGCGCACCGGCAGCGACATTGACTGGCAAGAAGACCGCGACCTGTGGTGGCGCGATTTGATTGAAAAAGCCAGCCCTGAGCACCAGCCTGAAGCGATGAATGCCGAAGATCCGCTGTTTATCCTTTATACCTCCGGCTCCACCGGCAAGCCGAAAGGCGTGCTGCACACCACCGGCGGCTATCTGGTCTACGCCGCGACCACCTTTAAGTATGTCTTTGATTATCACCCTGGCGATATTTACTGGTGTACCGCCGATGTGGGTTGGGTGACGGGGCACAGCTATCTGTTGTATGGCCCGCTGGCCTGCGGCGCGACCACCTTAATGTTTGAAGGCGTGCCGAATTGGCCAACGCCCGCTCGCATGTGCCAGGTGGTCGACAAACACCAGGTCAACATTCTCTATACCGCCCCGACGGCTATCCGCGCGCTGATGGCGGAAGGCGATAAAGCCATTGAAGGCACCGACCGTTCTTCACTGCGCATTCTGGGTTCCGTCGGCGAGCCGATCAATCCCGAAGCGTGGGAATGGTACTGGAAGAAGATCGGCAAGGAAAAATGTCCGGTCGTCGACACCTGGTGGCAGACTGAAACAGGCGGTTTTATGATCACGCCGCTACCGGGCGCTATCGAACTGAAAGCCGGTTCCGCCACCCGTCCTTTCTTTGGCGTACAGCCTGCGCTGGTGGATAACGAAGGCCATCCGCAAGAAGGCGCGACGGAAGGCAACTTGGTCATCACCGATTCCTGGCCGGGCCAGGCGCGCACTCTGTTCGGCGATCATGAACGTTTTGAGCAGACCTATTTCTCTACCTTTAAGAATATGTATTTCAGCGGCGACGGCGCGCGTCGCGATGAAGACGGCTATTACTGGATCACCGGTCGCGTGGATGACGTGTTAAACGTCTCCGGTCACCGTCTGGGTACGGCGGAAATCGAATCAGCGCTGGTGGCGCATCCGAAGATCGCCGAAGCGGCGGTGGTGGGTATTCCACACGCTATCAAAGGCCAGGCGATTTACGCTTATGTGACGCTCAACCACGGCGAGGAACCGTCGCCAGAACTGTACGCGGAGGTGCGTAACTGGGTACGTAAAGAGATTGGCCCGCTGGCGACGCCGGACGTGCTGCACTGGACCGACTCACTGCCAAAAACCCGTTCAGGCAAAATTATGCGCCGTATTTTGCGCAAAATCGCGACGGGCGATACCAGCAATCTGGGCGATACCTCGACTCTCGCCGATCCTGGCGTGGTGGAGAAACTGCTCGAAGAGAAGCAGGCCATCGCGATGCCGTCATAACCATAAATGCCGGATGGCAACGCGAAAGCGTTTTATCCGGCCTACGACCCTACCCCTGCCCTCTCTCAAACCGGGAGAGGGAAATATAAAAAAACCCTCCCCCAAAGGATTTCGTGTTACAGGAAGGCGGCAAGCGAGCACATCCCCAGCAGCATAGTTCACTATGTGACTGGGGTGGGCGAGTGCGGCCAACGCGCCTGTAGCGCGAAAGACGCAGGGGGACCTCTGGAGAGCTCTGTGATGAATGACCAAATTTATCAGCGGATAGAAGACAGTGCGCGTTTCAGGGAATTAGTTGAAAAACGGCAACGGTTTGCCACGATTCTGTCGGTTATCATGCTGGCGGTTTATATCAGCTTTATTTTACTGATCGCCTTCGCGCCTGGCTGGCTGGGCACGCCTCTACATGCGGGAACCAGCGTCACCCGAGGAATTCCCATTGGCGTCGGGGTGATTGTGATTTCTTTTGTGTTGACCGGAATTTATATCTGGCGGGCGAATGGCGAATTCGATCGTCTTAATAACGCCGTACTGCATGAGGTGAAAGCATTATGAAGAGAGTTCTGACGGCGCTTGCCGCCGCACTCCCCTTCGCCGCTCATGCGGCGGATGCCATTAGCGGCGCGGTTGAACGCCAGCCCACCAACTGGCAGGCGATTATCATGTTTTTGATTTTCGTCGTGTTTACGCTCGGTATTACCTACTGGGCCTCTAAACGCGTACGTTCCCGTAGCGACTACTACACCGCTGGCGGCAATATCACCGGATTCCAGAACGGCCTGGCGATTGCCGGCGACTATATGTCCGCCGCGTCATTTCTCGGCATTTCCGCGCTGGTGTTTACCTCCGGTTATGACGGGCTGATCTATTCGCTGGGCTTTCTTGTCGGCTGGCCAATCATCCTGTTTTTGATTGCCGAGCGCCTGCGTAATCTGGGACGTTATACTTTTGCTGACGTTGCCTCTTATCGCCTGAAACAGGGGCCAATCCGTATTCTTTCGGCCTGTGGCTCCCTGGTAGTGGTGGCGCTTTATCTCATCGCCCAAATGGTCGGCGCCGGTAAACTGATTGAACTGCTGTTCGGCCTCAACTATCACATCGCCGTGGTGCTGGTCGGCGTGCTGATGATGATGTACGTGCTGTTCGGCGGGATGCTGGCGACAACGTGGGTGCAAATTATCAAAGCCGTCCTGTTGCTGTTTGGCGCCAGTTTTATGGCCTTTATGGTGATGAAACACGTCGGCTTTAGCTTCAATAATCTGTTTACCGAAGCCATGGCGGTACACCCGAAAGGCACGGCGATTATGAGCCCAGGAGGATTGGTGCAAGATCCGATTTCGGCATTGTCGTTGGGTCTGGGACTGATGTTCGGCACCGCCGGCTTGCCGCATATTCTGATGCGTTTCTTTACGGTCAGCGATGCCCGCGAAGCGCGCAAGAGCGTGTTCTATGCCACCGGTTTTATGGGCTATTTCTACATTCTGACCTTTATTATCGGCTTCGGCGCTATCATGCTGGTGGGGGCGAATCCCGCCTATAAAGATGCCGCGGGCGCGCTGATTGGCGGCAATAACATGGCGGCGGTACATCTGGCCAACGCGGTAGGCGGCAACCTGTTCCTCGGCTTTATTTCGGCAGTGGCGTTTGCCACCATTCTGGCAGTGGTCGCCGGTCTGACGCTGGCGGGCGCATCGGCGGTGTCGCATGACTTGTACGCCAACGTGTTCCGCAAAGGCGCAACCGAACGTGAAGAGCTGAAGGTGTCGAAAATCACCGTCCTGGTGCTGGGCGTGATCGCCATTATCCTCGGCGTCCTGTTTGAAAATCAGAACATCGCCTTTATGGTGGGCCTGGCATTTGCTATCGCCGCGAGCTGCAACTTCCCCATCATTCTGCTTTCCATGTACTGGTCAAAACTGACCACGCGCGGCGCTATGCTGGGCGGCTGGTTAGGTTTACTGACAGCGGTGGTGCTAATGATTCTTGGCCCTACCATTTGGGTGCAGATCCTCGGCCACGAAAAAGCGATCTTCCCGTATGAGTATCCGGCGCTGTTCTCTATCAGCGTGGCGTTCCTGGGGATCTGGTTCTTCTCGGCCACCGATAACTCGGCAGAAGGCAACCGTGAACGTGAGCAGTTCCGCGCTCAGTTTATCCGCTCCCAAACGGGATTCGGCGTACAACAAGGGCGTGCGCATTAATCTTACCGTTTCCTCCGGCCCCGTGGGTCGGAGGAAAATCAGAACATCACCCTCGCCACCAGCGGGGCAGCCAGTACCATCACCACGCCGGACAGCATCATGACCAGACTGGCGACGACGCCCTCCTGCTGACCAAGTTCATAGGAACGCGCTGTGCCCGCCCCATGTGACGCCGCGCCGAATCCTGCCCCTTTTGCCATGCCTTCCCGGATAGAGAGACGCAAAAATAGCGCGTCGCCGACCGCCATGCCAAACACGCCAGTGACGACTACGAACAGCGCCACCAGATCCGGCTGCCCGCCCAGGGGTTCTGCCGCCGCCAGCGCAAATGGCGTGGTAACGGAACGTACCGCCAGACTACGCTGAATCTCATCCGATAACGTGAACAGACGCGCCAACCAAACGGAACTGGTGACCGCCACCACCGTCGCCGTCACTACGCCCGCGGTGAGCGACATCCAGTGACGTTTGATAATCGCGAGGTTATCGTACACCGGCACCGCAAAGGCAATGGTCGCCGGGCCGAGCAGCCACAATAGCCAGTGCGATTCACCAATATAGTTTTGCCAGGAGATATGACCGAACACCAGCATTAACACCAGCAGTGCCGGCGTCAACACTAATGGCATCAACGGCAGTTTGCGAAAACGGCGATACAGACGCTTATTGGCGAAGTAAATTCCCAGCGTAATCACCAGGCACAGTACGCTTAACTGAACGTTATTCACGGTTTAGCCTACTCATCTCATAGCGATACACTTTATCCACCACCCACGCCGTCGCGCCGAGTACCATTAAGGTACTGATCGCTATCACCGAGAAAATGCGCCAGCCGTCCACCAGTAACAGATGGGCATAGTTCACTACCGCCACGACGGCGGGAACAAAGAATAACAGCATCTCCGCCAGCAGCCAGCGTGCGCCTGCGCGTACCCAGCTAAGCGGAATAATCCGGCAAACGATCAGCGCCAACATAAGTACCATGCCGACCAGATTCGCGGGCAACGGCAGGTGCAGCCAGGAGACAAGATATTGGGAAAAAATGAATAAACCTGCATAGAGCAGTACCTGAACCGGTACCTGGAGTCGTTGCACAACGGCAGGCGTAACGCGGCTTATCGCCACAGCCATGAGGGAATGTCCTGAAAAATAATACGGAGCGCCAGTATAGAGAACCTCCGTCACGGGCAGAAATGAATTAAAATCATTGCAGGCATAGTCGGAAGGAATAATCATGGATATCAGAACGCTGCGTTATTTTGTCGAGGTGGTGCGCCAGCAAAGTTTCACCCGCGCAGCGGAGAAGTTATTTGTCACCCAGCCCACCATTAGCAAGATGCTGAAAAATCTTGAAGATGAGCTTAACTGTACGCTACTGATCCGCGACGGACGTAAGTTATTGCTGACCGATACCGGACGCGTGGTGTTTGAACGCGGTCTGGCGATCCTCGCTGAGTTTCGCCAGTTAGAGGCTGAGTTGAGCGATATTAACCATCTCAATAAGGGCGTGCTGCGGCTGGGTATTCCCCCGATGGTCGGCATGTTGATGGCCGGGCCAATCAGTTTGTTTCGACAACGCTACCCTGGCGTTGAACTTAAAATTTCGGAGTTTGGCGGCCTGACGGTACAGCAGGCAGTAATGAATGGCGAGCTGGATGTTGCGATGACCGCGCTCCCGGTGGAAGAAGCGAGCGGGCTGACGACGTTATCGCTGTTCAGTCATCCGCTGTGCGTGCTGGTTCCCCGTTCCGGTCAGTGGACAACCTGCGACTCCATCGCGCCTGAAGCTCTGGCGGAGCATCCTCTTCTTATCTATAACGAAGACTTTGCCCTGAGCCGCCAGTTGATGACCTTATTTAGCCAGCATGACGTAAAACCACGGATTGCCGTGCGCAGCGGGCAATGGGATTTTCTCGCCGCCATGGTGCAAGCGGGCGTCGGCATCGCCATTTTGCCGGAGCCGATTTGTCAGCGTCTGGATAAGGCCACGCTGCGCTGGCTACCGCTGGAAAGCGATCTCCGCTGGCAGTTGGGCATGATTTGGCGGGAGGGCGTGTATCTGTCGCACAGCGCCCGGGCATGGTTAACCTGTTGCGAAGGGTTTTGGCTGAAACAACCGTAAGCCATGGGTTAAAACCCTTGCCGGATGGCGGCGCAAGCACCTTATCCGGCCTACTTGTAGGCCCAGTAAGCATGGCGCCACCGGGCCACAAGGACTACTGATTTTCTATCAGTAGCGCTTCCATCAAATCCAGGTCGTGCAGCAGCTTTTGCAATGTTTCATTGCTGATTTCTCGCGTGGCGCGCAGATGATACAACTCGGCGCGCTCGGAACGCAGCGCCGCCAGACGGAAACGTCGCTCCAGGTTTTCTTCCTGTATGGAGCTTTCGACATCGTTTCGCCCATCGGCACGGCGACGCAAGTTACCAATGACACGCGAGCTTACTTCAGTAAGCAACTGATTATCGATGTTTTCTTCGGTATCCGCCGCCAGACGCTCTTCCATTTTCTGAATGGCGACAATCGCCACTTCCGCCGTCGCCGCGCGGGCGATACGCTCCTCTTTCAACTGTTGCGCATGATCGGCGACTTCCAGATGTTGCAACAGCAGCGGCAGCATGATCACGCCGACAAACAACGAGAACAGAATGACGCCAGCCGCCAGGAATACCAGTTCATAACGCGCCGGAAATCCGCTGCCATCCGGCAAAAGTAACGGTATAGAGAGCACACCAGCCAGGGTGATCGCCCCACGAACGCCAGCGAAGGAAGCAATCAGAATTTCACGCGACGTCCAGCTGGCGAACTCCATCGGTTTCTTCTTCAAAAAGCGCAGGCTGAACTTTTTCATGGTCCACAGCCAGCCGAAGCGAACCAGCATCAATGCCGCATAAATCAGCACGATATCGGTAAAGAGCATCCAGGTTTCGACATTCGGGTCAGCTTCCGCCGCCGCCAGCGAAGATTCCAGAATCCCTGGCAATTGCAGTCCCAACAGCAGAAAGACCATACCGTTAAAGACAAATTCCAGCATCGCCCAGGTACTGTTCGCGCGCAAACGCATTGCCAGCGGCGCGCGGCGCATTACGCCAGAACGGGTGATGGTCATCCCGGCGGCAACCGCGGCCAGGATGCCTGAGACGCCAATATGTTCGGCAATCAGGTAAGACGCGAAGGGCAGCAGAAACAGCAGGACGATTTGCGTCGCGGGCTCATCGCCGCCCCAGCGGCTCAAAAAACGCAGCGAGCGACCATACAGCCAACTGACTACAAAACCCGCCAAAATACCGCCGATAGCGACCTTAAAAAATTCCAGCGTCGCGCCGCCGACGGTAAAGACCATCGTCCCCATCGCCACCGCGACGGCGAATTTCAGCGATACCAGACCGGAGGCGTCGTTCATTAACGCCTCTCCCTGCAGAATGCCCATGATTTTTTTCGGGATACGCCCCTCGCCCACAATTCCGGAGAGCGCTACCGCATCGGTCGGCGACAGCACGGCGGCCAGCGCAAAGGCGGGGATCAGCGGAATGCCGGGCACCAGCCAATAAATCAGGAAGCCGATTCCCACAACCGTTACCAGGACCAGCGCCAGCGCCAGCCCGAAAATCTCTCGTCCATGCTCAAGAAATTCACGGGTCGGCGTCTTCCAGCCATCCGCAAACAGCAGCGGCGGAATAAACAGCACCAGGAAGAGTTCCGGGTCGAATTCCACATGCAAACCAAACGTCGGCCACGCCAACAGCGCGCCAACGGCGATCTGCATAAGGGGTAAAGGAAGCTGGAAGGGTAATACACGCGTAAATACCCCCGACAGCGAGACCACAAGGGTCATGATGAGTATTGTGAAGAAAATTTCCATGCGTTCCCTGTTTGCGATGTTTTTTATGATGGAGAGAGGCATCATGCCTCGGTTTCACCTTCTTCAGATTAACGCAAAAGGTAACGTGATGTGTCCTGAAAATGAAAACGGGCGACCAACGCCGCCCGTTTTTCAGAATGAAGGCAGAACTAGATAGCCCAGCCGCCGGCATAAAAAGCGACCAGCGCGACCGCAATGACGACAGTTCCGATATTCAGCTTACGCCATTCGCCGGAAACCAGACGCCCGACGACCAGCGTGGCAAAGCCGATCATAATCCCGGTGACGATGTTACAGGTCAGTACAATAAATACGGCCGTTACCAGCCCCGCCATCGCATCGACGAAATCAGCAAAATCGATTTTCGCCACGTTACTCAGCATCAGCAGACCGACATACATGAGCGCCGGGGCAGTTGCGTAGACGGGAACGAGATAAGAGAGCGGCGAAAGAAACAGGATCAGCAAAAACAGCACGCCCACGGTAATCGCCGTCAGGCCCGTTTTACCACCCGCCGCCGTACCGGCCGCAGACTCGATATACACCGCGGCGGGCGCCGCCCCGACCAGGCCGGAGAAAACGCTACTCAGGGAGTCGGTGGTTAGCGCTTTGCCGCCATCGATAATTTGTCCGTCTTTGTCCAGCAGGTTAGCCTGCCCTGCGACCGCACGGATCGTTCCGGTCGCATCAAACACCGCCGTCATCACCAGCGCCAGTACGCTTGGCAGAACGACAGGGTTTAACGCGCCCATAATATCCAGGCTGCCGATCAGCGAGTTGCCGTTTTCATCGCTCAACGAAGGCATGGCGAAAATGCCGGAAAAATGGACGTTAGGATCGAAGAGCAAACCCACAATAGAAATGCCAATAATGGTCAACAGAATGCCGCCGGGGACTTTCAGCTTTTCCAGACCGAGAATAACAGCCAGCCCCACAAGCGACATAATCACCGGGAAGGTGTCGAAATCGCCCAGCGCGACCGGCAGGCCATCCAGCGGGTTTTTAATGACCAGGCCGACGCCGTTGGCGGCAATCAGCAACAAAAACAGGCCAATACCGATACCGGTTCCGTGGGCCACGCCCTGCGGCAAGTTACGCAAAATCCAGCTACGAATGCCGGTGGCGGAGATAACGGTAAACAGTACGCCCATCAGGAATACGGCGCCAAGCGCGACCGGGACGCTAATATGCTGCCCCAGGACCAGGCTAAACGCGGTAAACGCCGTCAACGAGATAGCGCAACCGATAGCCAGCGGCAGATTCGCCCAAAGCCCCATAACAATAGAGCCGACGCCTGCGACCAGGCAGGTCGCTACAAAGACGGCGGCAGGCGGGAACCCGGCTTTACCCAGCATCCCTGGCACCACGATGACGGAGTAAACCATCGCGAGAAACGTGGTTAAGCCAGCAACGACTTCCTGGCGAACGGTGCTCCCGCGTTGTGAAATTTTAAACCAGGCGTCGAGTGAACCGCCGGTACGCGCTGAAGGCGTAGACATAGAAAACATCCCCTGAGAATTTATTATTCGTCGGTATACGTGGGAGGTAATCCACTAACAGCGCAACGTTATCTCCTTGTGCTACATTTACGACAACCGGGGCGCCGCAAAAAAGCAAACGTTTAGCTCCACGTATACAAAACGGGTGGCAAAAAAAAGCAAACGATTATCCAGCGATCATCAACGCTTTTTCAACTGAACTTTGCCGCTTTTTATGCTTTTCTGCTTAGTATGCTCAATAAATCGCCAGACGATGCGCAAACGTTATCGTCCCTGCGCAATCCAGCAACAATTTTTCGCATCGCTGTTAGCAAATACGTTGCGCAATTTGCTCACAAAAACGCCATTATCCGCCGGGAATGGTAAACGGACCGCCCTGCTGAATCGCTCGCTGCCAGGCTGGACGCATTTCTACCCGCGCTTTCCATGCGTTGATATGGTCGAGATGAGCGATCCCGCCTCGGGCAAGCAGCGCAAATAGCGGGAAGCTCATCTGGATATCCGCCATACTTAACTGCTCTCCGGCAAACCAGGGGTGATTTGCCAGATGCCCGTCAATAAAGCGCGCATGGGTTTCCAGTTGCGGATTAAGGTACGCTTTTTGCGCGCCCTTACCGATAACGCCGCCCAACGTTCGCAGGCCCAATGGTACCGGCGGTTTACCCAGAGAGGTAAAGAGCAGTCTCATCAATAGCAAGGGCATGAGCGAACCTTCAGCGTAATGTAGCCAGAATCGATAGTGTTGTTTCCCCTGCGCATCCGCAGGTTTAAAGCGTCCGATACTGTCGTAAGTGTCCTGCAAATATTCCAGGATGGCGCCCGATTCCGCAATAACCATACCGTGATCTTCGATAACCGGAGACTTGCCCAGCGGATGCACTTTTTTCAATGCCGGCGGCGCCAGCATGGTCTTTTCACGCTGGTAACGCACAATCTGGTAAGGCAACGCCAGCTCTTCCAGCGCCCAGAGGATGCGCTGCGAACGAGACTGATTTAAATGGTGCACCGTCAGCATGGCTGTCTCCTGTAAGGTATGCCAACTAACTATAGAAAATTATGGCAGTTGCCGTAAAAATTTCGGCTAAAAAATCAGCATTTCGCTGGCGAACAGGGCGTCGTCGCTTACACTTACAGTATCAACACAAACCGGAACCTCCACCACGTGCTCGATATGAGGGGTGTTGACGTCGGGGGAAACCCTCCTGTAATCAGCGGGATAGAGCGAAAGACAAAGACCGGAAACAAACTAAAGCGCCCTTAGCGGCGCTTTAGTTTTAGGTGAACTCAGCCCGATGGCCGAGTGCATGTTAATCATCTTCAAGCAGCCGGGCACCCGTCCCATGTTCGCCAAGCCTGTCGCCTGGATTTCGCAGCGGACAGTCGCTACGCGATAAACAGCCGCAGCCGATACAACCGTCCAGCTCATCGCGCAACGCCACCAGCGTATGAATACGTCGGTCTAACTCTTCGCGCCACTGCGATGAGAGCTGCTTCCACTCTTTCGCGCTTAACGTATGCCCTTCCGGCAAGATACCAAACGCGTCGCCGATAGTTGCCAGCGGGATGCCGATACGCTGGGCGATCTTGATAATCGCGACATAACGCAACACGTCACGCTTGTATCGCCGTTGGTTACCGCTATTACGGATACTGGTAATTAACCCTTTGCTTTCATAGAAGTGCAGGGCGGACACAGCAACACCGCTACGTTTCGCAACTTCCCCCGGCGTCAGTAAGGCTTTTAAACGGGGAGATTTTTTTTCCATAAATCGCTTTACCTCAAGTTAACTTGAGGAATTATACTCGCCCGCAGACAAAACGACGAATCGAATACTGTTTAAGAGGCAACAATATGTCGCATCAGCAGATAATTCAGACCCTTATCGAATGGATTGATGAACATATCGACCAACCGCTAAACATTGATGTGGTGGCAAAAAAATCGGGCTACTCCAAGTGGTATTTGCAGCGGATGTTTCGTACGGTAACGCATCAAACATTAGGCGAGTATATTCGCCAGCGCCGTCTCCTGTTGGCGGCCGTTGAGCTACGAACGACCGAGCGCCCGATTTTTGATATCGCGATGGACCTGGGCTATGTATCGCAGCAAACCTTCTCGCGTGTATTCCGCCGCGAGTTCGATCGCACTCCCAGCGATTACCGTCACCGCCTGTAGGGCGTCTGCCCGCGTATCGTCAGAGGCGCGGGCGTTTGTTGTAGCCAGGCGATGAATTCCTGCGGTGGTAACGCCTTCGCAAAGTGCCATCCCTGACAATACTGAACGCCGCGTTTTAGCAACCAGCTAACCTGTTCAGCCGTTTCAACCCCCTCAGCAATGATTTTTAGCCGCAAACTTTGCGCCATTTCAATAATATGTTCCACAATCAAATGGCTGGCGCTATTAGTGGTTAGCGTGTCGACAAAAGATTTATCAATTTTTAAAAGGTCGACATTTAATGAGTACAGGTTATGCAAGTTCGAATAGCCGGTACCAAAGTCATCAATTGCCACCTCGTATCCCGCCTGGCGAAACGCCTGAATAATCGGCGTCATTTTAGGCACATCAATAAATCCGCGCTCGGTCACTTCAACCTTTATCTGTTGCGCAAGCACTGAATGCTGACGCGTTTTTTCATGAATCATCACAATTAGTCGGGAAGAAAGAAAATCGGCGGCAGAGAGATTGATAGAGACATAAAGATGCGGGTGCGCGGCCAGAAAACCACCTAAATCATTAAATACCTCTTCGACGACATAATCGGTGATCTGCTCAATCATCCCCTCTTTTTCCGCCAGAGGAATAAATTCGCACGGGCTCATCACCGGACCGTGATAGCCCGGCCAACGCAATAGCGCTTCGGCACCTACACATGTCCCGTTTCGGATATCAATGATCGGCTGATAATGAAGGCAAAGCTGGTGCCTGGTAATGGCCCGTTGCAGCAATCGACGCGGTGAGTAATATGCCTGCCGGGATCGTGACCACATAAATAAGACGATAATACTACAGATGATCCCTAACGGTAGCGTTAACGTAAGCTGATGAAAGAGGTTCTGGTAAAAGCGTTGCTTTGAGGTTGAAACAATCGCGGCAACCGGTCGTTTTGCTGATTTAACCAGAGTATAAAAACGCTCACCCTGTTGGAACACAGGTTCACTCCGTCGTACCAAAGGTAATAGCTGATCAGCCTGCGCCTGTTCACTCAGGGAGAAAAAGGTGTTGGTCACCGTATCATACATTCCCCAGGCCAACGCCGGATCGTCTGACATCACCTCGCTATAAGATAAGGGATTGATAACCGCGACATAGTTTCCCCGCTGCATATATGTCATTTTATAACCGTTGAAAAAAGGCGTATCACGATAGTAATAAATAGCGATGTCAGGCTTTCGTTTATAGTCAGCGCGGGGAATAAAATAAGGACTTGTTGGCGTCATAACCGTAGAGCATAGAAAACGCTGGCCCTTAGCATAAATCAACTCATTAATGTACAAACGACCGCGGATAATATTCAGCATTCGCTGTTGATGGGCTGGCGTACAGGCTTGCCCCTGATATTGTTCAGCGGCATCGCGGGCTAAATCTGCTTGCAGGATAACCCGCTCCGTTTTATCTAATACCGACTGCGCAAATGAATGTAACTGATTTCTGGTTTCAGAGACTGCCCGGATATGAGCAAACCAGATCGCCAGCAATACAGGAAGTAACACCACAATGATCGTTCCGAGAAATCTCAACACCTTGCGTCGTGTGCTTTGACTCATTTTCAGCCTATTTCCCTGCATTATTTGTGACTATTGTTGGCAAAATAAGACGTGAACCAAACGGAGGTTTACGGTGCATGAATTTATCAATATTAGCAACAGACTTTTACCGATCAACATTTACCATTAATAACTACGCGCAATCTCTTTCGCATACCAGGCAGGACACTAAATATTTTTGATAATATCAGATTTATACTCAAGTAAACGATGGGGTATACATCTTTACTCCTTTCTTTTGATAAATAACTTGATATTTTTATCAGGTCTGAATTTCACGAAAAAAAATAAAAGAGTAGTAATAATACATCTTTGCTTTCCGGCAGTTTCTCTACGGACGCGTAGAAGTCACACAAAAAATACGGTTATAAAACGCACAAAAAATACATTGCCGATCTGGCGAACAAGCTGGTTTTTGTGATATAGTTCACAAAAAAAATGAAATAGAAACAATGTTTCATTCGATGTTGATGTGACGTCCGTCGATAGCCAGAATATCCCATGCTTCCCGGGAGCAACGCCGCGCTGTCCTGGACAAAGGTCTATTCAGAGGAAATGTTTCATGGCTGCCATAACCACTGGTGTCGTTCTTCTCCGTTGGCAACTGCTGAGCGCCGTGCTCATGTTTTTAGCCAGCACGCTCAATATCCGTTTCCGTAAATCAGATTATATTGGTCTGGCGGTGATCAGTAGCGGTCTGGGCGTAGTATCCGCCTGCTGGTTTGCCACCGGTTTACTCGGTATTACCATGATGGATCTCGCTGCGATCTGGCATAACATTGAAGCCGTAATGGTCGAAACGATGAGCCAGACCCCACCAGAATGGCCGATGGTGCTGACCTGATAGGCTATCGCTGCCGCTGAAGTCGCCCACCGGTTATCTCAACGCGGAATCGCGCGCCAGGGGTAGCCTTGCGAACCATCACGTCCCTCGCATTGCCGTTGATGAGGGCCGCCAGGTGTGGTTATCCAAAAATGGCAAGTGGAATAGCCCTAACAGAATCGAGCTAAACTTATTGAAGACGTTGCCGACTCGTTAAATGACAAAAAAGACCCGTTTGTGCAACGGGTCTTTTTTATTAAGCAGTACCACCTGATAACAGCGACAAGCGCTGCTTATTTTACATTAATAATTTATCCGGAGAACAATCACGGATTATTTTTCCACCTTTCATTACCAGGACCCGGTCAAAATACTTTATCAGATATCGACGATGCGTCACCATGATCAACGTTTTCCCATGAATAAACTCATCTAAGTTATCAAAAATTTGCTTCTCGGTATTCTCATCCAGATTTGATGTTGGTTCATCCCATAAAAAGACGCTGGCGTCACTACTCAGACTACGTGCTAATAATAACTGCTGCTGCTGTCCGGATGACAGGTTTTTAGCCATAAAATTCACCGGAAACTTCAGCCCCATAGGATGTTGCAAGATAAAACCACAGTTCGCCAGCTGAAGCGCCTTGAGTACCCGGCCCCTGTCGTTTTGCGGTTTTAACGCGAAATTACTTTCAATGGTTCCGGTGAATAAAACATCATGTGTCGTCACCACGCTTAAATGCTGAGAAAAAAAGTTCTGCGATAAATGTCCTAAGTTATATCCATCATATAAAATGGCACCGTCTGTTGGCGAAAGGTAGCCAGATAGCATTCCCAGTAATGAGCTTTTTCCTGCTCCGCATTCGCCTACCACCGCGACACGTTGCCCCGCAGGTATGTCTATAGACAGTCGGTTAATAATCATCGGAGATTGAGCATCATACTGATAACTCACGCCCCGGATAGAGATATCGCCATTGCACTTTGATATTGACTGTAATGCCGGTGTTTTTTCTGCCTGATCTTCATCAAAAAAAGAAAGCAGATCCTTACCGGTTTTTTCTGCTGATAAAATAGAGATTAATGTAGAAGAAAAATTCGAAATGATCCCGGAAATACGGCCAGAGACAATGACAGATGAAACAATTGCGCCAGTAGTAACATCACCCTTGATTACCATAAAAAAGGCTATTACCATAATAGTTATTTGGGTAATAGATGACATACTCCCCAATATAGATTGATAGATAAGATTTAATTTCCTTATCTTCAGGTTAAGATACGACTGTTCATTTGATGTATTAACCCAATCAAAAAGTAAACCTTGATTATTTAAGGTATGGATCATTTTAATAGATAAGAAAACTTCTGAGATAAAAATATTCCTGTTCTTCTGTCCTTCTTTTTGTTTGTTCATTAACTCATTAGTATAATGGTGGTTAACGAGGGAAATAATAATAGAGACGATAAACATGGTAATAGGTACAATAACAACCAGACCTAAATTTACATATATAACAATGAGAAATATAATAAATATTGGAATATCGGCTATACGTTGAAAGATCGAGTTTAATAAAACGGGTTTAATTTTCTGAAACTCATTCCATAGCACAAATGCTGATGACATGGATCTGCCATTTTTCTTTTTACTATAAAGTACCGCTTCAAGAAATGCGATATCAATATCGACGTCATCCTGCCTTGCTGTGATAGACTGATAAATATCTTTCGAAGTACGAAGGATAAACTCAAAAACAATAAATACAGCAACAATTATAGCCACGCCAAATAAAGATGAAACCGAAGCGCTTGGAACAAGCTTATCATAGAACAGATTACTAAATACTGGGATAGTTAACGCAAAAATTGCCATAAAAAGAGATGAAAAGAAGTATTTAGTATAAAAAATCTTGTTCATCGATAAAGAGTTTTTTATGATATTTTTTACTCTTATACTATCAACAACTTTATTTAAAGGTAGTATACTAAATGCAGATAACTCTTTTAAATATTCATCTTCAATTTCAACATAACAGAGTTCACCGCGCGCGTTTACCAACTTTATTTTTTGCCCGCCGCTCACACACACCATCCACTTCATTTCTGGTGTTAATAGTAAAATCGGCATAGGCTCATTTAGTAAATCCTCACCATTATTAAATAATATATCCTGTAGAGAAAGCCCTAACGACAAAAAGAAATTCTTCATTTGTATAGAGTCATCAGTGTTATTTCTGTCGTACTTTTTAAATCTTAAATTTATATCATCCTCTTTGATATCAATTTTTATGTTGAATTTTTTAGACACTATAGATAATGCCGTTTCCGCACTTAAATAATAAGGTTCTAGTTTTTTATCCATAAGTAAACCCCCTCACCCAAAGGTGAGGGGCCTCCGTTATTATGCGTGTTCTTCTTGATTATCTACAGGTAGCGTAACTTCATTAACGGCGAAAACATCAATAGCGCCGTTATTGTTGTGCCCTACAGAACTCGTGGAAGGGGAATCATTAATATCATCCTCGGTCTTTCCTCTTGCATTCATTGCGTTCACAATATCCGCCGAGGAGTGATCGACTGAGAATGTTTTCTCCTTAATCAGGAAATCATTGTCTTTATCAATGAATTTCACGTCCATAGTATATTCACCATCTTCCAAAGATAGCGGAACTTCGAATATTGCTTTCTGGTTAGTTATCGGCAGAGTAAACTCTTCTCCTTCAAACATAATACTGACATTAACAATATTCTCAGGTACTGATATTTCAAAAGAAGGTGTCTGACTAATTGAACGATCTATTTCATCCCCAGAGTCAGCGTTTAACAATGTAATACTATAGGCTGTCTCCTTCACCACGCTTTCTTCCGCCGCAGACGGCACTGTACGAAGATGCGTAGCGCTTTCGGCATTCACTGTTTCAGACTCCGGTGGAGTAACCGCTGTTGCCGTGGCGTCATCGCTCGCATCGTCATGCTGGCTATCCGCTGTTACCGTCACCGTTGAGTCAACCGTCACCGCTAGCGAAGCAGATTGCTGTGAATTCCCCGCGCGATCCACCACCGTCACGCTCAGCGTGTAGGTACCATCATTCCAGGCGGCTGGCGGCGTGAAGGTCCAGCCATCCGCGCCTTGCGTCGCCTGATAGGTGTCTGTCACGCCGTTATGCGTCACGTTTACGGTCACCCCGGTCACATCAGCATCAATATGCTGCAGCGTGAACTTAGGCTGGGTGTGATTCGTCACGTTATCGCTGTCTGAAACGCCATTGTCTTCACCTGCTGCCAACGCAATCTCCGGCACCGTCAGCGTACTGTCGATCGTAACGGTAATGGGTAACGAGTTTTTCTGATTACCCGCGGCATCGCTTGCGATTACCGATATCGTATAGGAACCATCAGCTAACGGTGTACCTGGCGTAAAGAACCAAACGCCATCGGCATTTTTTTCAGCATTATATACGGTCCCATTGATATCGACCTGAACGACCACAACATCGCTTTCCAGATTCCCGATAATAAAGGTAGGTTGCTTATCTCGCGTAATATTATCGCCCACCGTACCACTGTCTGAGTCTGGAGATAATGAAATAACGGGAACCTCTTTCATGATATCGAGAGAGACATCATCACTCCGGTTACCAATCGCATCCACACTCGTAATGGTAAACTTCCCTTCCGATGGATACGGGATAGCCATACTCCATTTACCATTATCAGGAACGGTTAACGTATAAGTATTCCCATTACTATCGGTTATTATTAGCTGAGATTTGGCTTCCGCCGTCCCCTGCATAATAATTAGATCGTTGACAATATCTGAATAAGTTACGACCGGAGCGTTTGGTGGCGTTCGATCAATAAATATTTCATGTACCTCTTCCTTACGGTTGCCTGCGTTATCCTCAATACTCAACGTGATATCGTATTTACCTTCCGGAAGCTGATCGGTCGATAATTCCCACTGCCCATTAGCCGCAACGACAGCGGTTGCCAACGTGACCCCTGCCACGATTAATGATACCGTAGCGCCAATTTCCCCCATACCTCTCATGGTAATAGTGGAGCTATTACTCCACCAGTCCGTTTTCGATGATGATTTATTGTCATCAAGCTCGCTGGTAAATACCTGGATATGCGTATCGACCCAAATGGAATACTTTTCCTGATTTACGTTACCAGCACGGTCCGTAGATTTAACAGTGATATCCAGTTGGCCTTCTGTGAAATAAAGCGGGTTCACCGGCATCTGCCAGTGGCCTTTTTCATTAACCCAAACTTCCCCCACATTTAAGCCATTAATGATGATTTCTATTTTGCTATTGGGCTCGGCACTGCCACTAAACAATAAGTTACGCGTCGTGTCCGTTATATATATTTTGCCATCACTACCGGTCATCTCTGCTAACGTTTGTCCACCGATAGAATCAATGGCGACAGGCGTCGTATTAAAGGTATCGATAGTAAAGTTTAGCGTTTTCGAGGTAGCCGTGTTGCCTGCTTTATCGGTGATAACATAATAAATGCTATGGGAACCATCGCCCAACGGTGACTCAGGTCGATAAACTTGATTTCTGTCCGTCACCGTGATCGTATCGACTAACACCCCATCAATGAAAATCTGAACACTCTGGTTCATTTCTCCAGAAATACTAAACGTAGGCCGGGTCTGACTCGTTATACTATCATTACTGAAAATACCGTTATCAGAACCTGCCACCATAGCAGGATTATCGATAAACGTACTGGTATCTATCGTGACGAGTAAGCGAGGCGATTCTGCCGTATTACCTGCCGGGTCTTCGGCAACCACACGGATAGAATATTCACCATCTTTTAACGCATTATCAAACTGGTAGGACCAGGTTCCATCTTCAAGCACAAGCACATTTGCCACGATCTTTTCATCCACATAAATATGGATTGTGGCTCCCGCTTCTGCGGTGCCAACTAACACAGGCTTGTTGTGATTAGTAATCAGATCGTCAAGTGAACCAGAGTTGCTTGCATCTTCAAGGTTGAGCGTTGGGAAGTCGGTTGATGAATCGACATCCACGCTATAATCCTTGCTCACTTCAGTGTTGCCAGCAACGTCAGTAATGCTGAAATGAATATTAAACGTACCATCATCTTGCAGCAGTATCGGCGCGCGCCATGTGCCATCAGCCTCAACCATAACAACGTTGACTAATTTACCATCGACAAAGATGCTGACCTGAGAACCAGCCTCCCCGACACCTGAGACTGACAACGCCCGGTTATTAGAGAGGGCTGGTAATGAATCTTCATCAATGTCAAAGACAGCAATTTGAGAATCGATTGTCACGGTTGTAATCGCAGACTCAACCCGGTTACCAGCAGTATCCGTAGCAACAAATTGCACCTGATACTCGCCGTCGGCGCTATTTGCCGGCATGGTATAGCTAATATTACCTGACGAACTCGCCTCTACTGTGCCTTGTAACACACCATTAATATAAACCTGTACCGTCGCGCCGGGATCGGTCATGGCAACCAGTACCGGAGACTTATTATTGGTAATCAGATCATATTTATCACCGCTATTAGTATCCCGACTTAATGAAATATCGCTGATTTCAATCTGCGTATCATGTTCTATCAGGATATCTTTTTGTTGGCTGTTGCCCGCTTTATCTTCCGATACCACGACAAAGGCATTACTACCTTCACGCAGATCTAATTCTGCGCTCCATCGACCATCATTGCCTACCACCAGGGTAGCAATAACCACCCCCTGCGGACTCCTGATGGTTAAAGTACTTCCGGCTTCGGCAGTACCATCGATGGTGACATGAGATTTATTGGTGATCCAGTCGCCAACTTTGCCACTGTCATCAGCTTCGCGTAATACCACGGTTAACGGCGAAATTACCGTATCCAGTATCACATTCTGCGGACCAAACTCTCTGATATTGCCGGCAACATCTTCAACTTTAAACGTTAATACATAATTACCGTCATTACCCAAAGCAGGTAATACTACGCCCCAGTGTCCTGCGCCTGTCGTATAAGCAATCGCTTTTTCAACGCCATTCACAAAGATAGTGATTTTGCTGTTTGGCTCACTGGTGCCGCCAATCTCCGGCGTCACCGTATTGATATATCCGCCCTCATGCATTCCAGATATATTCCATACCAGTTCAGCAACCTCGGTATCGATAGTGACATCAACGGCGGTGGAACGCAGTTCGCTATTATCGCGAGGGTTGACGATACCCACCTGGACGACATAATGGCCATCTTTCATTTCCGATAACTGGAAAGTATATCGACCCGCTGTATCCGCTGTCGCCTCGCCGACCTTCACGCCATCCACATAAATACTCACAATCGCATTAGGTAACGTGTTCCCAACCAGGGTCGGCGTTTTATTATTCGTGGTAAAGTCTCCTAAGGCACCACTATCGCTCTCCTCGCTGAGCTTTATGGTTGGAGGCGTGACATCAATAACAGGTATTACGACAGGAAAGTCGACCTGCGACGATTCATTACCCGCTTTATCTTTGGCAACAATGCTCACAACATAGGAGCCTGGCGCTAATACTGATGGCGGCGTCCAACTCCATTCGCCATTCGCATTGGCGTTTGCGGAGCCGACCACTTTCCCATCCCACTGAATCATAATCGTCGAGAACGCTTCGGCAAACCCTTTGAACTCAGGACGCAGGCTGGTTGCTTCATGCTGATCATCAATAGATGGATCCGAAAGGCGAATGGTGGGATCGATCGTAACCGTATCGATAGTGAATCTTTCCTGCGTTTGCGCAGTATTTCCCGCGACATCTGTTGCGACGACGTTGATGGTATACATGCCATCCGGCAGTATATTCGGCGTCACACTCCAGTTGCCATCAGCGCCAACCGTAATCGTTTGTTTTAAAACCTCCCGACCTGACTTATCGTCAACAATGGTAATCACCAGTTTCGCATTGGGCTCTGCAGTACCTTCGAATTTGGGATTTTGCTTATTCGTAAGGTTATCGCTATTGGAATTTCCGGTATCAGACGCTGGCTCCATTCTGACACTGACGCTTGTCGTGGTATCAATGGTAAAGGGCAGCTTAGTTTCAGAAGTATTTCCGGCAATATCTCTGAAGACAACAACGGCTTCATATACGCCATCGTTTAACGCAACGGGAACCTGAAATTCCCAGAGGTTATTGCCATTTGCCGTAACCGGATAAGAAACGCCGTTAATTCTGATTACAACAGTATCAATATCGGCGGGTACATTGCCAATAACGAAACGTGGTGTAGTGACACTCGTAATATTATCAACAGCGCTTTCGCCAGTATCATCCGCATCCAGCAAATCAATACTGGGATCAGAAACAATAGTGTCTATTGTGAATGATACCTCTTTGCTAATTTTATTACCTGCGATATCTTCAGCCACTATTTCTATTTTGTAAGTTCCATCCACTAACGGTGTATCAGGGGTAAACAGCCATTTATTACCTGCCCCCTGAGTCAGTGTGCTGGATTTCCCGTTTAAAATTACCGTCACGCTCTGCAGCGGTTCTCTGGCTGAAATTTCAAAACGTGGAGAGGTAATATTCGTAATACCATCCGTAGAATCCTTTCCGGCGTCGTCCAGCATCACGACGCTCAGGCCGTCAATCTGCGTATCCACGGTGAAGCCCAGCGTGGAATTTGCCGTATTCCCTGCCCGATCCGTCGCCTGGACATGGAGAGTATAATGACCATCAGGCAATGCGCTACCTGCAGTAAATTCCCACTGCCCGGCCGCATTTTTACTGATGGGCGTCCAGTTTACGCCATCGAAAGAAACCAGCACCGATGTCACATCATCAGGCGTTGCAATTTCAAAAGAGGGACGGGTAGCATTGGTGACATTATCGTGATCGTTGACGCCGCTATCTGTTGTTAACGTAACACTGTCAATCTGAACCTGCGTGTCGATTTCAATCCGCAGTTCGGCCGATGTTTTGGTATTACCAGCAATATCCGTTACGGTAACAGAGATCGTATGCTGACCGTCAGACAGCGGTTGATCCGGCGTAAAGGTTAAATTCCCCCCTGTGTTTTCAATGGTGTAATCCCGACCATCAATATGAACCACAATGTGTGATACATCATTATCGACATTACCGATAATAAACACCGGTTTGTTAATCCTGGTAAGATTATCATTAGTATCATCACCAGTATCATGGGTGGGATCGAGTACAATTGTCGGCTCTCGCAGAGTCGTATCAATCGTAAACTGCAGCGTTTCTTGCGCAACGTTGCCGGCGATATCAGTCACATCAACCAAGAGAGTGTGTTGCCCATCAGGTAATGCCGAACCGACATTAAATATCCAGCGGCCATCCCCTCCTTTTGTGAGTTCAATCCAATTAGCGGCGTTATCGATTTTAACGCGCACATGGGTAATATCATCAGCGGTAACAATACTAAACTGCGGCTTGTCGACTTTGGTAATGTTATCTACATCGCTATCACCGCTATCTGTAACCAACGTGACGCTTTCAATTTCAGCCGTCGTATCTATCACAACAGGTAATGGTTTCGATGTCGCGGTATTTCCGGCCTTATCTTCAACCGTAACGGTAATATTATAAGAACCATCCGGAATGGCATTGCCTGGTGTAAATTGCCAACCAGCCCCAACCTTAATCGCGTTATAATCATGACCATCAATCGTCACCACGACTTTGATAACATCGGGGTCAACATTACCAATCGTAAAGGTGGGTCGTGAAATATTAGTAATATTATCGGCGGTATTCGCTCCGGTATCTTGTCCTGCGTCTAAAGCAATAGTAGGAACCTGTATATTAGTATCGATATTAAATACTAAATCTTTATTCGCAATATTACCTGCCTCATCCGTGGCCTCTACGCGAAGGGTATATGTGCCGTCAACCAGAGTATTCGGGCTGTCAAAAATCCACTGTCCGTCGGCATTTTTACGTATCACATTCCAGTTAGCGCCACCATCCAGGGTTACGCGTACCTGGACGACATCACCGGGAACGTCAATTCTGAATGACGGTTTGGCAACATTCGTTAATTGATCATTCTGCACGCCAGTATCATTAAGCAATACGATATTGTTAATGGTTGTCGTGGTATCAATACGCACCTCTAACGGCGCAGACTCTTTTACATTCCCCGCCAGATCTTCCACCACAACGGCTAACTGATATGAGCCATCAGCCCAGCTCGCAGAAGGCGTAAAGCGCCATTGACCATTGGTGAATACCGCCGCTTCCTCGTGCGTTTTACCGTTGTAAGTTACTTTGACCATCACGCGCGTAACGTCAGAATCAACCTGGCGTATGTCGAACACAGGCCGATCGTGATTGGTGAGGCGATCGCCAACAGTACCGCTATCTTCGCCAGCTGCCAGTTCAATCACCGGCGTAGTCAACGTACCGTCTATCGTCACCTTTAAAGGCGCGGATGTTTGCTGGTTGCCTGCCACATCTGTTACCGTCACGGTGAATGTGTAGCTACCGTCCGCCAAAGCAGAATCTGGTCGATAACGCCAGCCGTCGGCTGATTCGGTGAGTACCACCGTTTTAAACGTACCGTTATGCTCAATACTCAATTCCACGTGTCGAACATCTTTATCGATACTCCCCAACACAAATATCGGCTGAGTGACGCTGGTCAGATTATCGTTCTTATTCTGTCCGGTATCCTGATCGGGCGCCAGCTCAATGGTTGGCGTCAACAACGTGATGTCGATAGTGAAATCGAGCGTCCCCGTCATCTTATTACCCGCACCGTCAGTCACTTCCACGATCAGGGTATGCTGTCCCTCTGGCATATCCGTCGGCCAGGTGTAATCCCAAATGCCAGCCGTCGAACTCTTGATTGCAGTAACCCAGGTCGTGCCGCCGTCAATACTCAGAAGAACCTTTTCCACATCATCCGGTACCGAGATCTGGAACTGCGGACGCACATGTTTTGTCACATTATCGCCAGGGACGCCGCTATCGTTGACTAATTCAATATGATCAATGGCTATTTGCGTATCCACTGTCACCGTCAGCGGCGTAGACGGACGCGTATTTCCCGCCCGATCCTCCACTGTCACCGTCAGCGTATAATCACCGTCGCCCCACGGCGCTGGCGGTGTAAAGCTCCATCCTCCAGCCCCCTGTGTCGCAGTAAACGAGGTTGTCGTTCCATTATGCGTGACGCTGACTGTAACGTTGATAACATCCGAATCGATATTCTGCAGAATAAAGGTCGGTCGGGTGCGATTGGTCATATCATCGCCAGGCGTACCGGTATCATCCGTGCTATCCAGCGCAATGGTCGGCGTCGACAACCGGGTGTCGATGAAAAATTCAAGCGTTTGCGTCGCCGTATTGCCCGCTCTGTCGGTGACCATGACGGTTAGGGTGTGTTTTCCATCGCCCATATCCGTTGGCCAGGTATAGCCCCAGACGCCTTCGATACCCTGCGCCGCGCTCACCCAGTTTGCGCCCCCATCAATGCTCAGTTGCACAGAATTCACATCCGCCGGCACCGTGATCTCAAACTGCGGACGGGTGCTATTAGTTAGATTGTCATCAGGCACGCCATGATCATTGACCAATGTAATATCAGTAATGCTGGTTTGCGTGTCCACCGTCACCACCAGCGGTGTGGACTGGCGAACATTCCCCGCGTTATCCTGGACTTCTACCGTTAGCGTATAGCTACCGTCCGCCCAGTCAGCATCTGGCGTAAAGCGCCACTGTCCTCCAACCTGGGTTAGTGTCACTTCCTGGCTATTGCCGCCCTGTGTGATCCGCAAAATGACCGAGTGCGCATCGGCGTCAATATTGCCAATGGTAAAGCCCGGTCTTTTGACGCTCGTAATATGATCGCCAATGGCACCTGTATCGTCCCTGCTATCCATAGCGATGGTAGGCGTTGACAGCCGGGTATCAATGGTAAAATCGAGCGTCTGCGTCGTCTTATTTCCCGCCTTATCGGTCGCTTCTACCGTCAGGGTATGTAGCCCGTCGGTCACATCTTTCGGCCAGGTGTAATCCCAGGTCCCTGCCGTGCCCTGTGTTGCACGAACCCACGTATTACCGCCGTCGATACTCAGACGTACCTCGTTGACATCCCCTGGCACCGTGACACGGAAGTGTGGACGAACGTCATTGGTCAGGTTGTCGCCGGGAATACCGTTATCATTAACCAGTTCAATAACATCGATGGTGATTTGGGTATCAACCGTGACCGTCAGCGGCGCTGAGTATTTTACGTTCCCCGCATCATCCTCCACCCTCACCGTCAGCGTATAGTCGCCATCTGCCCATGTGCCGGTCGGTGTCACGCTCCAGATGCCGGTCGCGCCTTTGGTGGCCGTCAGCACTTCTTTCGTGCCGCCATGCTGCACCTCAACCGTGACATACCGCGCGTCTGCGTCAATATTGCCCAGTATAAACGTCGGCTTATTCGCGTTGGTCAGGTTATCGCCTTTTGTTCCGCTGTCGTCCGTGCTGTCCAGCACGATAGTCGGTTCTGACAGTAGGGTATCGATGATGAAGTCCAGTTGCTGCGTCGTCTGGTTTCCCGCCTTGTCGGTCGCCTCCACTGTCAGGGTATGCTTCCCCTCTCCCACATCAGCCAGCCAGGTATAATCCCAGACGCCCGGCGTCGCGCTCTGAGTAGCGTTGAACCACGTCTTGCCGCCGTCAATGCTCAGGCGCACCACGTTGACATCCGTCGGTACCGTCACCTGGAAGTGCGGACGCACGTTATTAGTCAGATTATCGTCGGGAATACCGCTGTCATTGACCAGTTCAATGTTATTAATGGCGATTTGCGTGTCCACCGTCACCGTCAACGATGCAGAATGGCTGGTGTTCCCCGCTTTATCTTCGACTGACACACTCAGGGTATAATCACCATCCGCCCACGCCCCTGTCGGCGTAAAGCTCCATCCGCCTGTGCCTTTCGTGGCGTCAAATGTGGTGGTGACGCCGCCATGCTCTACGCTGACCGTAACGCGAACGGCATCATCATCAATATGCTGCAGGGCAAATGTCGGCTGGGTGCTATTGGTCATGTTATCGCCCTGGACACCGGTATCGTCCGCGCTATTCAGTACGATGACCGGCACTGACAGCGTGGTATCAATAGTGAAGTGGAGTGTCTCCGTCACCGTATTACCCGCATTGTCAGTCGCTTTCACATTCAGCGTATAGTCGCCATCCGGCACGGTGCCCGGCCAGGTATAATTCCAGACGCCCGGCGTCGCGCTCTGTGTCGCCTTAACCCAGGTCACGCCACCGTCAATGCTCAGACTGACTTCGTTAACGTCCCCCGGTACCGTCACGCGGAACTGCGGATGGGCGTCGTTAGTCATATTGTCGCCGGGAATACCGTTATCATTAACCAGTTCAATAACATCAATGGTGATTTGGGTATCAACAGTGACCGTCAGCGACGCTGAGTGTTTTTCGTTCCCCGCCTCATCTTCCACCCTCACTGTCAGCGTATAGTCGCCATCTGCCCATGTGCCGGTCGGTGTCACGCTCCAGTTGCCGGTCGCGTCTTTGGTGGCCGTCAGCACCTCTTTCGTGCCGCCATGCTGTACCTCAACCGTGACATACCGCGCGTCTGCGTCAATATTGCCCAGTAAAAACGTCGGCTTATTCGCGTTGGTCAGGTTATCGCCTTTTGTTCCGCTGTCGTCCGTGCTGTCCAGCACGATAGTCGGTTCTGACAGTAGGGTATCGATGATGAAGTCCAGTTTCTGCGTCGTTTTGTTTCCCGCCTTGTCGGTCGCCTCCACTGTCAGGGTATGCTTCCCCTCTCCCACATCAGCCAGCCAGGTATAATCCCAGACGCCCGGCGTCGCGCTCTGGGTAGCGTTGAACCACGTCTTGCCGCCGTCAATGCTCAGGCGCACCACGTTGACATCCGTCGGTACCGTCACCTGGAAGTGCGGACGCACGTTATTAGTCAGATTATCGTTGGGAATACCGCTGTCATTGACCAGTTCAATATGGTCAATGGCGATTTGCGTATCGATGGTGACCGTCAACGGCGCTGAGTGGCGAATATTACCCGCCTCATCTTTCACCGTTACCGTCAGCGTATAGTCGCCATCAGTCCACGCGCTGCCGGGTACAAAACGCCACTGCCCGTTAGTCTGCGTCAGCTCCACCTCCTCGCTGTGACCATCGCGCATCACCTGCACGACGACCTGAGTCACGTCAGAATCAATACCGCCGATAATAAAACCCGGCGTTTTAACGTTAGTCTTATTATCGTTGGCGGTGCCGCTATCATCTGCGCTATCCAGCGTGATGGTCGGTGTCGACAATGTGGTATCAATGATAAAATTGAGCGTTTCCGTCGCCGTGTTGCCTGCAACATCGGTTGCTTTCACTGTCAGGGTATACGTATTTTCGACCAGATCTGTCGGCCATATATACTCCCAAACGCCGTCAGACGTCAGCGTTGCGTTAACCCAGTTGATGCCGCCATCAAGACTCAGTTGCACAGAGTTCACGTCCGTCGGTACCGTAATATGAAACTGTGGACGTGCTTCATTGGTCAGGTTATCCCCGACAATACCCGTGTCATTAAGAAGCTCAATGCGATCAATAGACGTTTGCGTATCGATAGTCACCGTCAGCGGCGCAGAATAATTTGTATTACCCGCCTTATCTTCTACCTTTACCGTCAGCGTATAGTCGCCATCGGTCCAGGCTGCGCCCGGCGTAAAGCGCCACACACCGCCGTTCTTAATCAACTCTATCTGTTGGTTCTTACCATCATGCGCCACCGTCACCACCACTTTGGTCACGTCGGCGTCGATATTACCGAGGGTAAAGCCTGGCATCTTAACGTTGGTGATGTTATCGCCAGCGGCGCTATCATCCGCGCTGTCCAGGGTAATCGTCGGTTCTGACAGAATGGTATCGATGGTGAAGTCCAGTTTCTGCGTCGTTTTGTTTCCCGCCTTGTCGGACGCTTCCACCATCAGGGTGTGAGGGCCGTTAGCCACATTCGTCAGCCAGGTGTAATCCCAGACGCCCGACGTCGCGCTCTGCGTGGCGTCAAACCACGTTTTGCCGCCATCAATGCTCAGTCTTACACCGTTAACATCCGCCGGTACTGTCACCTGAAAGTGCGGGCGCGCTTCATTGGTCAGATTATCGTCGGGGATACCGCTGTCGTTAACCAGTTCAATACGGTCAATGGCGATATGCGTGTCTACTGTCACCGTCAACGGCGCGGACTGCTTCACATTTCCGGCCCTATCTTCTACCTTCACCGTCAGGATATAGTCGCCGTCCGCCCAGTCGCTGGTCGGCGCAAAGCGCCACTGTCCGCCGGTCTGAACCAGTGGCACCTCCTGTTTAATGCCATTGTGCATTACCTCCACTATCACCCGGCTGACATCGGTATCAATATTGTTGAGGGTAAAGCCCGGCGTTTTAACATTGGTGATATTATCGCCCGCGATGCCGCTGTCATCTGCGCTGTCCAGCGAGAGGGTCGGCACAGACAGAGTGGTATCGATGGTGAAATCGAGCGTCTGTGTTGCCTTATTTCCCGCCTCATCGGTCGCTTCTACCGTCAGGGTATGGGAGCCATCGGTCACATCATCCGGCCAGATATATTCCCAAACCCCGGCTGCCTTCTGCGCCGCTGTTACCCACGTCTTGCCGCCGTCAATGCTCAGGCGCACCACGTTGACATCCGTCGGTACCGTCACCTGGAAGTGCGGACGCACGTTATTCGTCAGATTATCGTCGGGAATACCGCTGTCATTGACCAGTTCAATGTTATTAATGGCGATTTGCGTGTCCACCGTCACCGTCAGCGATGCAGAATGACTGGTGTTCCCCGCTTTATCTTCGACTGACACACTCAGGGTATAATCCCCATCCGTCCAGGATGCTGTCGGCGTAAAGGTCCATCCGCCTGTGCCTTTCGTGGCGTCAAATGTGGTGGTGACGCCGCCATGCTCCACGCTGACCGTAACGCGAACGGCATCATCATCAATATGCTGCAGGGCAAATGTCGGCTGGGTGCGATTCGTCATGTTATCGCCCTGGACACCGGTATCGTCCGCGCTATTCAGTACGATGACCGGCACTGACAGCGTGGTATCCACCGCGAAATCGATGGTCTTCGTCACTGTATTGCCTGCTTTATCAGTCGCTTCCACCGTTAGCGTGTATTGACCATCTGCCAGGTCTGTCGGCCAGATATACTCCCAGCTTCCTGCCACGCCCGGGGTTGCCTGAACCCACGAATTACCACCGTCAATGCTCAGACGGACTTCATTGACATCCGTAGGTACCGTCACACGAAAGTGGGGACGGTCGTCGTTGGTCATATTATCGCCTTTCACGCCGCTATCGTTGACCAGTTCCACCCCATCAATGGCGATTTGGGTATCGATAACGACCGTCAGCGGCGCTGAATAGCTGGTATTTCCTGCCTTATCTTCTACTTTCACCGTTAACGTGTAGCTGCCATCCGCCCACGTATTCCCTGGTGTAAATAACCAACTACCATTGAGGTGGGAAAGTTCGATCTCTTCGCTCACGCCATTGTGCATCACCTGTACGACGACCCGATGCGCATCGGCATCAACACCGGAAATAGCAAAACCTGGCTTATTGATATTGGTCAGGTTATCGCCTGTCACCCCCGTATCATCCTTAGAAAGCAGGGAAATCACCGGCGTTGATACTGTGGTATCGATAGTAAAATCGAATACCGCGCTGTTCGCTTTATTACCCGCAATGTCCTCAACCTTGACATAAACCTGATGCAAGCCTTCCGTTAAATCTGAAGTAAAGGTATAGGCCCATGAACCATCAGGTTGTTGCGTGGCAACACCGATCTGCGTATCAGACATGGCATCCCATACCTGAACACTGATAATGTCCGGATCAATATCTTTTAGGTGCAAGGTAGGTTTAACGATATTCGTTAAATTATCATCTGCAATTCCCGAATCTGAATCCGGGCTCAATGAAACTATCGGTATTGAAATAGCAGTATCGACGCTAATTAAGAAAGGATCCGAATGGGCAATGTTGCCAGCGATATCTTCAACTGAAGCGGTTATTCTATGATCGCCATCAACCAAACCTTGATCGGCTTTCAGGGTATACTCCCATCTGCCATCTTTATTTGTTCTGACCTCAGCGATCAGTGCGCCATCAACATAGAGTTTAACCGTTGAATAGGGTGCAGCGGTCCCTGTCAGTGCAGGATTCTTTTCATTAATAATATGGTCTGTATTATCAACCCCCGTATCGTTGACCAACTCTATTGTTGGTTTTTGCGTTTGCGTTACGATTTGGAAATTATACGCTGATGAGGAGGCAGTATTACCGGCAATATCTTCTACTTTTACCGTTACGTCATGCGAGCCATCGGATAACGCTGTGGTAAATTGAAAATTCCATACACCATCATCGCCAGCAATAGCCTCACCACTTAACACACCGTCAACATAGATGGAAACCTTAGCATTAGCTTCAGCCATCCCGGTAAACAACGGCGTATTAATTTTAGTAATCATATCGCCTTTAACGCCAGAGTCAGCGCTATCATGCAACATAACAGTAGGGATCGGCGTAAAGCTATCAATGGTAAGCTGATAATCTACAGATGACGTTCTTCCTAAAGGATCGATGGATTCAACCGTAATCTTATAAACATTGTCAGACAGATTTCGGGAAATATCAAAATTCCAGTTACCGTCTGCATCCGCAGTCGTCACGCCTATCGTTTTACCATCGATAAGGATATTTACGGTAGCAAACCTATCCGCTGTTCCCAGTAATGTCAGAGCATTATGTTTATTGGTAATCCAGTCGCCTTTTGCACCGGAGTCATCACTGGCATCGAGTTCCGCTTTTGGAGGTACAACTTCAGTTTGAATAGTAAAAGAATATTTAACAGTAGAGGATTTATTACCGGCGGCATCCTGAGAAATGATTTCAATATCATAGGCGCCCTGAAGAAATTTATTACTAAACTGATAATTCCAGGTCCCGTTTGAATCAACCTCAATGCTGTCATATAATTTACCATCTCGCATCAATAAGATGGTAGACTTTGGCTCTGCCGTACCGACTAAAGCCGGTAAATCATTCCCTGATAAAATTATACCATTCGGCAAAACAACATAATCTTCCAAAGAAACCGTCGGAGGTAGAGGGGCAATAGTATCAATAACGTAACTAAAGGAAAAATCCTTTTTGTTGCCAGCGACATCTTCAACAGTGAACGTAAGATTGTTAATCCCTTCCACTGAGTCTGAAGTGAAATTGAACGTCCATTCGCCCTTGTCATTCGCTTTAAAAATAACCTCTTCGCCAGTCTCACTATTTATGACACTGATAATAGCATTTGGCTCAGTTTTACCTGTAAAGGTTGGGCGAGTATTGTTAGTAACGTTATCTCCGACAATACCGCTATCATCAGTCGTTTCAATCTCAGCGCTGAAATAGCTGATACGTGTATCAATAGTAAAAGGCAGATTTGCCGTCGCTGAGGTATGCCCGGCAATATCAGTAGCAGTTGCTGTTATATTGTATTCGCCATCCTTGAGCGGCGTAGTAAGCGTATAGCTCCATGTCCCATCTTTAGCAACAATGACCTCACCAAGATGTTTAAGTCCAAGATAAATAGAGACTGTAGAACCGGGTTCCGCCACACCAATAAATGTTGGCAGGGTGCTATTTGTAATGTTGTCATTTTTAATGCCGGAATCACTACTATCATCCAGCTCAATCGTCGGCTTTTCCGGAGGAATGGTGTCGGTTATGATACTATCCGTCGTTTCGTTTTTATTACCTGCTTTATCTACAGCAACGACTTTTATACTATTTTCGCCCTCAGATAATTCATTATCCTTAAATTCATAACTCCAGTTTCCATCTTTATCGACATCAACGCTGGCAACCAGTTTATTATCTACATAAATGTCAACCTTAGCATTCTCTTCCGCCGTACCAACAATTGAAGGCGTCAAGGTCGGCGTTAAGCCCTTATGACCGGACACACTACTTTCAGGCGAAAGTTCAAATGTTGGCTTATCGGTAACGGAATCGATAGTAATGACAAGTTTGGCGCTACCGCTTCCATCAGCAGTCTTGGCCTCTGCCTCCAGATTGTATGTTCCATCAGTCAATGTTTCAGGCGCTGTGAAGGTGAAGTTACCCAAACTATCCGCTACAGCTTGGCCGACAGCAATACCATTAATTTTAATAATGACCGTGGCATTGGGAGCAGTGCTACCTACAAACTGAGGTTTGGTAAAATTAGTTATACTATCATCTTTGCTACCGCTGTTACTCTCGGCCGCAAGCGCTAATGTGACTTTAAGTGGCTCTTTAACAGACTCGGCATCGAGCTTATTTTCCTCATTTTTACTGCTATTACTTTTGCCAGTGCTGGTATTTTTATTAATAGGTTGAGGAAGAACCTTTTCAGCATCGTTCTGTTTAGAAGCCTGCGTTGCTTTAGCCTGTGTATTTTGCTGGGAAGCATCGCTTTGCTGAGCCAGATTGTCTTTTGCTACATTGTCAGCCAAAAATTCCTGCAGCATTTCTTCCATTTGCTTTGACGAGTTCTGTACTTCAAACGCTTCATTGAGCGCTTTTTCTGCAGCCTCCTTAGCTTTCTCTGCTTCTTCCTTCGCCTTATCAGCTTCTTTCTTTGCGTTTTCAGCATCGTCAAGCTGCTTTTTTAATTCCTCTTCTTCCTTCTTATTTCGTCGTTTGCCATTACCTTTCTTTTCTACCTGAGCAGAATCAACCAATGAGCTGTCAATTCTCTCTAGTTGAATATCTTTTAAATCTACACTGCCCAGAATTTTAGCGCCAGTAATAGTCTTATCTTTAAATTTAACAGCGAGGTTATTGCCTTTGATACTTGAATAAAGAGCGCCATTGACAATGATCACTGAACCACGCGGCGTGGTAATGTTCATGTCTGGCCCGGAAAGAGAAACTTTTGCGCCTTTGGCATTACCCAAAGAAGATAAATCAATTACAGAGTTTTGATCGGCAAAAAACTTTTGTATGCTTTTATTTCCCATAATATTATATTCACTCTCAAGGTGTATCTAATCGTTTAGTATTAACTGGTTCTGAAAAGGCTTTATCCACGCCTTTCATCAAGGGAGATAACAGGTATTCCATAATGCTGTGTTTTCCGGTAATTACACTGGCGTCAACAGTCATACCTGGTTTTAACCACCGTAAATCATCTTCATTAACATCGAATGCAATAATTACTTTATAATAACGCTGAATTGTTCCTCCGGTATTTTCCTCATAGGAATCAGGGCTAATATTATCGATAGTCGCATTATACGATTTTATCTTTGGTTGGATAATTGACTGCACATCCAGTTTAACGGCTTCATCTACATATATTTGGTCACGGTATTTGGGTAATATTTTCACATCGGCCAGCATAGTCCTTACTTTTGGTTTTATTTCAAAAAGTAAGTCCGCCGCCTGAATCACACCACCATGAGTAGTGGCACTTTTATTGATTTTATAAATTACACCGTCAACCGGTGAATAGATATCCTCCTCATTTATCTGCTTCTCTATTACTTTTAATGTAGAGTTAACAACTTCAAGTTCCTGAAGATTTTTAGATATTATTTTAGATAAAGATAGTCGCAATTCATTATTAAGCGCCTCAATATCATTAACAACCAACTCAATATCATCTTTTTTTAAAGTGATGCTACTTTCAATATCATTAATTTCAGACTTAACTTTTATATACGCCTGTTTCTTGTTAAGAAAATTGGTATATGGGCTAATTCCTTTTTTTACCAGTGGGGAAAGAATATTTATTTCTTCGGCAAGCAATGCGAGTTCTTTTTCTTTCGAACTCAGCTTCTCTTGTAATCCGCTAATCTCAGAATCAAGAGAGGTTTTTTTTAACTCTTTAGCTCTTATCTGACTATGCACTAATTCAATATTCGCTTTTACCTCTTTATTACTTAAAGAACGGGTGCCATCCAGGGTAATCAACCCACTCTCATTTTCTTTATCAAGAATGAAAGATATTTCGTTAACATCTTTATCCAGATACCCTTTTTGAGTTCTATACCTTTGATATTCTTTTTGCAGATCAAGGTTAACGACCTTTGCAAGGAGTTCTCCTTTTTTTACAGTATCACCCTCGGCTACATAAATATCTTGTATCGTCCCTCCTTTAGAAAGAGATATTAACTGAGCATTATCTTTAGTAGTGATAACGCCCTGACCATGAACCACTGAATTAATTTCTATAAAGTAGGTAAGGATAATAATTAAGATCGTCAAAGAAATAATTATCATCATGAGATGATCGCTTTGTCTTCTATTCATTTCATTACATTTAACTCACTTTCAGTATTTCCTTTTAAATAATCCATTAAATGAAAAATCAATGAGAGTTGCTGTAGCTTTAAAATATACAGGCTATATTTGCTGTCGATCATGCTTACATATGCCTGAAATGCTTCATTACGGCTTGAAATTAAATCAAGCAAACTTTTTTGCCCTAACTGAAACTCCTGCTCATATAATTCAGTAAGCTGTAACGCGTTTGTATGTGAACGTTCCGCCACTGAGTAAGTCTCTTTTGCAGCGGCGTATCTTGAAAGTTGTGAATCAATGTTATAACGCGTTTTAATCAAAAAATCGTCAATTTGCAGCTTAGCCTGCGAGTAACTTGCCACCATTTTTCTTTCCTGGGCTGAATTTCTGAACCCATTAAAAATGTTGAAACTGACATTGATACCCGTTTTAAATTCATCTTCATAATCACTTTTTTTGGCACTACCGCTCGGGTTATTCTGTACATAGCTGGAAACAAGATCTACAGTCGGAAAATAGGATGATTTTGCGGCATTAATATCTTCGGTCGCGGCTTTTCGGGTATTGACAAGCATCTTATAGTCATCGTTGTATTTCATCACCATGTCCATAAGTTTTTCAGGGCTTTCGACAAAGATATATTTTTTGAAGAGGTTGAATTTTTCATCGCTTTGAATCTGATCTGGTGATAAATTCAGACCAGTCATATTCTGCATTTTATACATTTCATCATCCAACATCGACTGATACATAATGCTTCTGGTATTTAATGCATCGATAGATACTTGTACTTTACGCATATCAGATTGCATCGCTACACCGGAAGATACCAGCAACGAAAAAGTTTCCAGCATCTTTTTATAAAACTCTTTCTCCAGATTTACGCCATCAATCATTTCACGATATTTACTGATGTTGTAATAGGTTGTCACAACCTCCTGAGACACTATATTCTTTGTTTTTTCATAGTCAGTTTTACTATTATCTCTTTCATATTCAGATTTCCTGATATTAGCCCCCCTCACTCCAAAATCCGTTATTCGGTATGATAAAGACACCTTATTTTCAACGTTCCTCTCGGTACCTGATGACTCTTTCCTGTTATTATTAAGGCCAGATGTTAGATCCAGGGTAGGATAAAGTGCTGCCCGTGAAAGATCTAAGTCACTGTTTTTCTTTTCAGTCTCATAATATGAAACAGCAACAGAGGGCTGATGCGTTAATGCGGCATTAACTAAATCTCTTAGAGGAATGACCGGAAGCTCGCTGGCGTATGTGCTTTGTGTAATAAAAGCAGTCGTCAGAAAAAACATCTTAATCTTCATTTTTTTCCTCCTTGTTTAACAAACGTTGCTTTACTATTTCCTGATGCATAGATGTTATTTTTTCCATTAATGGCATATAGGTATCACGGTAGCTAACCATTTCAGCACTAATCTCTTTAGTATTGGCAATAATCTTTTTATCAGTAGCCGATAGATCGGATAGCGCTAAATGAACATTATTCATATCCTCATCCATTTCTTTTCTCAGCCCATCGAGAGTATGAGAAATATCGGCACTGCCAGCGGCAATATCGTTTATGGTCTTACCATGTGAAAGAGATTCCTGATAGCATTTATCAACTGATGCCATTATTGAATCATTCTTTTTGTCTATAATATTTTGTATTGTACTCATTGCCTCCAGTCGTGCATTATTATCAGCAAGCAGGGTATTACCTTCAGATAAACGAGAGGTAATTGTTATTACACCGTCAACTAATTTTTTGGTATTTTCGTTATTGCTTACCAGATAACCATCAATCAGCGTAGAAAGTTGCTCTAGTTTTGCTGAGTTATCCAATAGTCGGTTTTGCAAAGTGACAAAGCTATCTGATAGCATCTCTCGTTTCTTTTCTTCATCCTGCGTCCGTAAATTTTCAACTGACAGATAGTTATCAAAAAACGCTTTAAACAACTCTTTAAATTCTACAAGCGTCTCTGATTCAACCCGCAGGCTTCGTTGTTTATTATTGGATCTGTTGCTTATGATTTTTAATTTTTTGATTTCCGTAGAAACAAGGGAATAGGAGCTGCGAACAAAAACACTTTGTGAGGTCAGGAGTATGGCGCAAACAACACCATAGATAGAAGATACAAATGCGGTATTCATCCCTTTCAATGGTTCAGAAAGCGACGCTACCATTGTCACGATCATATTGAGTGTATTACTTGCATTATCACCGCCAACATCTGATGGCGAGCTCAATAAGTTCCCGATTGAACCAATCGTAATAGACAGACCCGCAAACGTCCCCAACAGGCCAACAAGCGTCGACACATTGCTACAGCTCATAATAAATGACAATCGTTGATTACGGGCGGTAGACACATTGTCATCTAATTCCATCAGCAAATTGAAATCACACTGTTTGGGTTCCCCGGCAAACAAAACCTGATTGAGGTTAGAAAGAATGCTATTTTTTCTACTGGCGTCCTGAGCTATTAATATGTCTTTTGCTGAAATATTTTTAAGAATAGTGAATAATGCACACAAAGAACCTGTAATATAAATGGCAATAATGACTCCATTGTAAATTGCAGAAACCATGAAGTTATCAAAAACATACTCTCTTATACCGGGAAAAGATAAAGCGAAAAAAGGGAGTATGGCAAGGAAAAAACAGATAAACAAATAGCGGTAATGATTTATATATTTCACTCTGACACCTTTTTATTAATAGTCGTGATAATAGCTTTACTCGTTGTACTTGATGCTGCGGAGTTAACACTCATGTCAATAACTACATCAGGATATATTTTCTTAATCTCTTTCATTAAAATAATTCCCCGTTCATATCCCAGTCGTAAAGAGTCAGAGAAAGAGATGTCTGCCTGAGGAATAACCATTTCTATCAATAAATTACTATTAGTTTTGTCTTCTAACCAAGCCTTTATTTTATGAGTATCCTCTTCTGAAAAGCTTCTCAGCCTGCCATGATACGTAATAACAAGCTCATTTTTTGTAGACGTTATATCAGTTTTCTGACCATCGGCGATATCGTATACTCCAACCTCCTTACCTGACATTGTAGTCATTCCGTCCGACACATCTTGAGTATTCACTTCCTTATTAACTATTTCATTAGGATTTGAATCGTCATTGGCTCCGCTATTTTGAGCAGTAGATTTAGTCTTATTCTCTATATTTGCTTTATAAACTTTAATTGAGTTGTCATACATAATAATCATATTATTAAGTGCAAACACCAACATAAGAAATATAAAAATGCACAATACCGTAGAGAATGTATCAACAAAACTAGGCCACGGATTACTTTCGTCTTCCATGTTGTCTCCTGATATTACATTGTGAATAAAATGTTTTTGTGGATTAGAAAGGATAAAGGATGCTCAACTTATTCAGAAAGTGAACGCTACCGCCCTTGGCTTCCTGCTACCAATACGCTTTATAGAGTTCAGTTTTCTTACATCTCGTAATCAGAAAAATAAAAACAACGACGCCATTTTTATGCGCCCACAACAAAGATGAGTGCTTTAATTAAAAACACTCTTCATTTTTTTAATTAGGTAGACATCAATTATTGCACTAACTATATCTTCCCCAATAATAGGTATCGCATAAGCTCTCAACTCATAAATAAAAAATAGTCATCAGCAAATTAAAACCACCCGCCGATAAATAGATTTGTTAGCTAATCATTGAAACTCTAAATCATTTTAAGGACATATTTCTTTTTAATACGCGTTATAACCATACGTATTTAATAAATTTGCCTCCAGAGGATAAAATTAATTTTCACAATTAAAACATAGGGTCATAGGGACTTCAATATAACTTAAATCATTAAAAATATAATAAGTGGGGAGTAAAAAATCAGAATTGCGTAAAAACACACACAAATAAAACCATTTTTTATATAAAGCCAGCTATAAGTAACAACTTTATCTTCAGCAATTAAAAATAAAGCAAGATGCACATATCATATTTGAGCTCATCACAAGCTAAAGCAAACATTTAATTAACCATTGATAATACCGACCATTCTCTAACGTTATTTTATAATATCTTTTTGTTGTCAAAAAATAGCTATAAATTATATATTTTGCAGATGAGTTTTCTCTTTCATATTTAAGACAATCCGGGTTATTGCAGTACATTTATGAACTTCGGCTGGATAATGATGTGCCGAGGCGAGTCGGCCAGAGGCGATAAGCGACATTTTTCCGTGAGATATGCGCTTCTCTTTTTTGAAAGGGATACTAAGAGCCTATCCCATTAGGGCTATTTTACTTGCCATTTTGGTCCTGGGCAGTGCTCGCCAAAACGCGTTAGCGTTTTGAACGCCGCTTGCGGCGGCCCGAAGGGCGAGCGTAGCGAGTCAAACTTCACGTACTACGTGTACGCTCCGGTTTTTGCGCGCTGTCCGTGTCCAAACTGGCTGCGCCAATAACGCCTGGTGGGATAGGCTCTAAGACAATAATACCAGGTAAGAAAATGCCTGGTTTACACCAGGCATTTCAGCAGACGAGAACTATAGCGAAAATGCAAATAACGCTTTGAGTTTTTTACCAAAAATCAGAATGGAATGTCGTCGTCAAAATCCATTGGCGGTTCGTTAGACGGCGCTGGCGCGGATTGCTGTGGACGCGACTGCGCGCCGCCGCTGAACTGGTTGCCGCCCTGCGGCTGCTGAGGTTGTTGTGGCTGACCCCAACCCCCCTGCTGCTGACCGCCTGCCGGTGCGCCGCCGCCCTGGCGACCACCCAGCATCTGCATCACGCCGCCGATCTGCGGAACGTTAATTTCAGTCGTATAGCGTTCCTGGCCACTCTGATCGGTCCACTTGCGGGTACGCAATTGACCTTCGATATACACCTGAGAACCTTTACGCAGATATTCGCCGGCCACTTCCGCCAGTTTGCCGAACATCACCACCCGGTGCCATTCAGTCTGCTCTTTCATTTCGCCGGTCTGCTTATCGCGCCAGGATTCAGAAGTAGCCAGCGTTAAGTTGGCGACAGCGCCGCCACTCGGCATATAGCGTACTTCCGGGTCCTGGCCCAGATTACCAACGAGAATCACCTTGTTTACGCCTCTGCTGGCCATAATTGAGTCTCCTGAATACGTTTCATAAATAGTGTAAACGCGTGAGTGTACCATTTCCACGTAGCATTTTAATAGCTGCGATGCAGGTTCCAGGTCACTCGCGCGAACCTCATATTGTTGCATACTTTAGCTGAAGATGCATTCCAATACTGTATATTCAAACAGGTTAAATTGTGTCATAATTAGCCGTTTCTGCCGTTTGTCCTTCAAACAAACCAGGCATCCGAGTCTCTACCGGGAAAGGTGAATGGATAAGATCGAAGTTCGGGGCGCCCGCACCCATAATCTCAAAAATATTAACCTCGTCATCCCCCGCGACAAACTGATTGTCGTGACCGGGCTTTCGGGTTCAGGCAAATCCTCACTGGCTTTCGACACTCTGTATGCCGAAGGGCAGCGTCGTTACGTTGAATCGCTCTCCGCTTACGCGCGGCAGTTTTTGTCGCTCATGGAAAAACCGGATGTCGACCATATTGAGGGGCTATCGCCCGCGATCTCAATTGAACAGAAATCGACATCGCACAACCCGCGCTCTACGGTGGGTACTATTACCGAGATCCACGACTACCTGCGCCTGCTGTTTGCCCGCGTGGGCGAGCCGCGTTGTCCGGATCATGACGTGCCGCTGGCGGCGCAAACCGTTAGCCAGATGGTCGATAACGTGCTGTCACAGCCGGAAGGCAAACGTCTGATGCTGCTCGCGCCGATTATTAAAGAGCGTAAAGGCGAACACACCAAAACGCTGGAAAATCTGGCAAGCCAGGGTTACATTCGCGCCCGTATTGACGGCGAAGTTTGCGATCTCTCCGATCCGCCGAAGCTGGAGCTGCAAAAGAAACATACCATTGAGGTGGTGATCGATCGCTTCAAAGTTCGCAACGATCTTTCCCAACGCCTGGCGGAGTCGTTCGAAACGGCGCTGGAATTATCCGGCGGCACGGCGGTTGTTGCCGATATGGACGATGAGAAAGCGGAGGAGCTTCTGTTCTCCGCCAATTTTGCCTGTCCGATTTGCGGCTACAGTATGCGCGAACTGGAACCGCGTCTGTTCTCGTTCAACAACCCGGCAGGCGCCTGCCCGACCTGTGACGGGCTCGGCGTTCAGCAATATTTCGATCCGGACCGCGTGATCCAGAATCCCGACCTGTCGCTGGCAGGCGGCGCGATTCGTGGTTGGGATCGTCGCAATTTTTATTACTTTCAAATGCTCAAGTCGCTGGCGGAACACTATAAGTTCGACGTGGATGCGCCGTGGGCAAGCCTCAGCGCCAACGTACATAAAGTCGTGCTGTACGGTTCCGGCAAAGAGAACATTGAATTTAAATATATGAACGATCGCGGCGATACCTCCGTGCGCCGCCATCCGTTCGAAGGCGTGCTGCATAATATGGAGCGCCGTTATAAAGAGACGGAATCCAGCGCGGTGCGCGAAGAGCTGGCGAAGTTCATCAGTAATCGCCCCTGCGCCAGCTGTGAAGGAACGCGACTGAATCGCGAAGCGCGCCATGTATTTGTGGAAAATACGCCGCTGCCTGCTATTTCCGATATGAGCATTGGCCATGCGATGGATTTTTTCACTAATCTCAAGCTTTCCGGGCAACGAGCGAAAATCGCCGAAAAAGTGCTAAAAGAGATCGGCGATCGCCTCAAGTTTCTGGTGAACGTCGGCCTGAACTATCTCACGCTCTCCCGCTCGGCAGAGACGCTTTCCGGCGGCGAAGCCCAGCGTATTCGTCTGGCGAGCCAGATAGGCGCCGGGTTAGTCGGCGTGATGTATGTGCTGGATGAACCGTCCATCGGTCTGCACCAGCGCGATAACGAACGGCTGCTGGGTACGCTGATTCATCTGCGCAATCTTGGCAATACCGTGATTGTGGTGGAACACGATGAAGACGCCATCCGCGCCGCCGACCATGTGATTGATATTGGCCCCGGCGCGGGCGTTCACGGCGGCGAGGTGGTGGCGGAAGGCCCGCTGGAAGCCATTATGGCGGTACCGGAATCGCTGACCGGCCAGTACATGAGCGGTAAACGCAAAATTGAAGTGCCGAAACAACGCGTGCCGGCAAATCCAGAAAAAGTGCTCAAACTCACCGGCGCGCGCGGCAACAACCTGAAAGATGTGACCCTTACGCTACCGGTAGGGCTGTTTACCTGTATCACCGGCGTCTCGGGTTCCGGTAAATCGACGCTGATTAACGACACGCTGTTCCCCATCGCCCAGCGTCAGTTAAACGGGGCGACTATCGCCGAACCGGCGCCGTATCGGGATATTCAGGGGCTGGAACATTTCGATAAAGTGATCGATATCGACCAGAGCCCAATCGGGCGCACCCCGCGTTCCAACCCGGCGACCTATACGGGCGTCTTTACCCCGGTTCGCGAGCTTTTTGCTGGCGTGCCGGAGTCTCGCTCGCGCGGCTACACGCCAGGGCGATTCAGCTTCAACGTGCGCGGCGGTCGCTGCGAAGCGTGCCAGGGCGATGGCGTCATTAAAGTCGAAATGCACTTTCTGCCGGATATTTACGTGCCGTGCGACCAGTGCAAAGGCAAGCGCTATAACCGGGAAACGCTGGAGATTAAGTACAAAGGCAAGACCATCCACGAAGTACTGGATATGACCATTGAAGAAGCGCGTGAGTTCTTTGATGCGGTTCCGGCGCTGGCGCGTAAGCTGCAGACGCTGATGGACGTGGGGCTGACCTATATCCGTCTTGGTCAGTCGGCGACAACGCTTTCCGGCGGCGAGGCCCAGCGCGTGAAGCTGGCGCGCGAACTGTCGAAGCGCGGCACCGGGCAGACGCTGTATATTCTCGACGAGCCAACCACCGGCCTGCACTTTGCCGATATTCAGCAGTTGCTTGACGTTCTGCATCAGTTGCGCGATCAGGGCAACACCATCGTGGTGATCGAACACAACCTGGACGTCATTAAAACGGCGGACTGGATTGTCGACCTCGGCCCGGAAGGCGGCAGCGGCGGCGGCGAAATTCTCGTCGCCGGTACGCCGGAAACTGTGGCGGAGTGCGAGGCGTCGCATACTGCCCGCTTCCTTAAACCTATGCTCAAATAACCTTCACGCCGCTTTCCGATTCGCCGGGAAGCGGCATCATTTTTCCTCATCCCACCTCATTGTATCCGTGTTGAGCATTTGTGATTTGCGTGCCGCCTCGCTCTGACATGTGATAGCGCAAACGGTCTGTTATGGAAAACACCATGAAGTTGCCCTACGCAATCACACTACTGCTGTGCCTGTTTTTAGCCGCCTGTACGCTGCCTGACCGCTTTAGCGCCGTAGCTTTTCAACAACTGACGCTATTACAAACGCGCTCAACCCGCTTCCTGCAGGACGCGGCGCGAATACCGTGGCAAAAAGAGACACTGCTCAAGGATGACCGCGATATCCGCCAGACATTTTTTCAGGCTGAGCGGGTCGCCCGTCAAGGTGGGGATAAACACCGACTCGATAATCTGGCGCTGCTGAAAAATCACTATTTGCGTCTTTATGCGCGGGTTATGCAACGTAAGCAACCACTTACTCACATCCAGGCAGAGAGATACCAACAGCAAAATAATCAGGTCTGGAAATTAGCTATACAGGGTGAGTGTCTGCATTGGGGCGCCCACTGCACTCAAGGAGATGAAAATGGCGTCTATTAACGAAATACATAACCTGATGACCACCGCCCGGGCCGAACACCCTGTAGCGTCCTCGGCGATTGCCGAGTTTATCCAGACGTATAAGCAGGCAAGAGAAGACAGCGACGACGCTATCCGCGAGTCCGCCGCGTTTATCGCCCGCGCGCTTCAGGAACATGCTCGCGGCTGGCTGGACGACGACGATATGATTATTCTGCTGGAAGGACAGCGGGACCTCGCCAGGCTACGCGCCAATAATGCGCAAATCGCCCTCGGCAGCCGTATCCGGTCTACGGTCATCCGCCTCATTGATATCGCCCTGGCGTTGTTGGTCGGCGCGCTATAATCAGGACTGCGGCAACTGCTTGCGTTTATCTTCCGGCAGCGCATTTACCGCCTGTTGATAAGAGGCATCGACCAGATAATAGAGTTGTGAATCCGGCAGCGATCCGTCCAGATAGACCGTGCTCCAGTGCGCTTTATTAAGGTGCCGACTCGGTCGTACATCGCTGTGCTGCTGACGTAACAACTCTGCCAGTTCCGGGCTGGTTTTGAGAGAGGCTGCCGGGCGTCCTTCAACTTCTTTTACCATCGCGAAAAGTACATCTTCCACTTTAATTTGCGTCGCTTTCCAGTCGCTGTGGACGCTCTGCTCTGCGCCAGGTTTTGCCATGCAGTATTGCAGTAATTCCGAAATGGTCATTATCATTCCCCTTGTAGTGTCGCGATAATTTTACGTGGACCGCCGTGAATACGGTGCTCTCCCAACCAGATACCTTGCCATGTTCCTAACTGTAAACGCCCCTGGCGTACAGGCAGCAGCAACGAGACGCCCAATACTGACGACTTAATATGCGAAGGCATGTCATCCGCGCCTTCGTAATCATGTTCATACGCCGCATTATCGGGAACGGTTTTCAGGAAATGGCGCTCCATATCAGCGCGCACGGTGGGATCGCAGTTTTCGTTTAGCGTCAGCGAGGCCGAGGTATGTAGCAACAACAGATGCAGCAAACCCGTTTCGACAGGCGGTAAGCCAGACAATTTATCGATAATTTCATCTGTTATCAGATGAAACCCGCGCGGCTTCTCGCTCAGTGTAATGGTGCGCTGATACCACATAGGCTGCTCCTTCCTAAAAACAAACGTCTCCTGAATAGTGTGCAGCAAGTCTGGAAAAGGTAAAAGCCAGCGGGGCAAGTTTGTGCAAAAATCATGCAAAAAAGGAGAGCCTGACGCTCTCCTGATTTTTAGTACTCCGAGTTGACAATGACTTCCTCGCCAAACGCTCCTGCCTGCGGCAGCGGTTTGTAGGTGGAGTTAGCCGCGCGCAGGATGCGAATACCGCGGATACCACAATCACGAGCCGCGGTAATATCGTTATCCGAATCGCCGTAGAAGATACGCATGTTCTTCTCCTGCAGCCACTGTACTTTCGTATTTTGTTCCGGTTTATCGCCGGCGAAAATCACCGGATTCATATTCGCCGCCGGAATATGGAAGTTATCCGCCAGCGTTTTCGACACGGTTTCCGTTTTCGTCTGACTACGACCAGTGACAAAGTAAATACTGTCGCCACGACGAACATGCATATCAATGAGCTGTCGGGCCACTTCTTTTGGAATACTGAACTCATCCCAGCCGTTGTTCATTTTTTCCCAAAAGGCCGGATTTTTCAGATAATCGTCGCTGTCCGGGGAGTAGGTTTTCTTTCCGCGCCAGAATCCGGGGCTGGAAAATAACACGGTGTCGTCAATATCAAAGCCGACCGCCATCGGCGGGCGTCCGGTGAGGCTGTTTTCAATCTGGGCGACAGAGACCCAATGGACAGGCGCTTGTTCCGCGAGTTTTGCAACGTTAGTGCCCGGATTGAGCGTCGAAGGGGAAGATACTAACGCATTCGCGGAATGGTTTAGCGTAAACAACAAACAGACGGCACTCAGCGCCAGGGTTATTTTTTTCATGCTTTTCCCTTAAAATTCAAAATATTATAATTATTAAGATGAGTCTTTGCTCAAAAAACTATCTGACCATAACGCCAGTAACGGTCAAAAGGAAGGATTATCTGCGGTTTTGTTACGAAAAAAGAGGATGATCACAACAGCTATTGTCAGGCCGGAAGGCACTGTTATCGCCGTCCGGCCTGAATATTACATAACAGCGGCAAATGCCTTCGCCACGCGGTGTACATTTGAAGTATTAAGCCCGGCGACACACATGCGGCCACTGGCAATCAGGTAAACGCCAAACTCATCGCGCAACCGCTCGACCTGCTCCGCGCTTAACCCGGTATAGCTGAACATACCGCGCTGCTGTAACAAGTAATCAAAGTTGCGGTCAGGCATCTCCGCCTTCAGCTCCTTCACCAGCGTCTGGCGCATCGATATAATGCGGTTACGCATCGCGTCGACTTCCGCCAGCCAGCCCGCTTTTAACGCCTCATCGCCCAGGACCGTAGCGACCACCTGAGCGCCGAAACACGGCGGACTGGAGTAAATTCGGCGCACCGTCGCTTTTAGCTGTCCCAGAACCCGCGCGGCAATTTCAGCATCTTCACACACCACCGACAGGCCGCCGACGCGCTCGCCGTACAGCGAGAAAATCTTCGAAAAAGAATTACTGACTAACGCAGGTAACCCAGCGCTGGCAATGGCGCGAATAGCGTAAGCATCCTCGTCCATGCCTGCGCCAAACCCCTGATAGGCAATATCAAGGAACGGAATCAGATCGCGCGCTTTCACTATTTCAATCACCGCATCCCATTGCGAAGGCGTTAAATCCGCCCCGGTCGGGTTGTGACAACAGGGGTGCAGCAGCACGATACTGCGCGCAGGTAACGTATTCAGCGTGGCCAGCAGATCGTTAAAACGGATGCCGTTAGTCGCGTCGTCATACCAGGGGTAAGTACTCACTTCGAATCCTGCCCCGGCAAATATCGCAATATGGTTTTCCCAGGTGGGGTCGCTCACCCATACGCCTGCGTCGGGGAAATAACGCTTAAGGAAATCCGCGCCCACTTTCAGCGCGCCGGAACCGCCTAATGTCTGGATAGTAGCCACGCGCTGTTGCTGAAGAACCGGGTGATCGGCGCCAAAGAGCAAAGGCGCGATAGTATGGCGATAAGTATTGAGTCCTTCCATCGGCAGGTACAGCGAAGCGCCATGCGGCTGCGCGTTAAGCCGGGCTTCGGCTTCGGCCACCGTTTTAAGCTGTGGGATAATCCCGTCTTCGTTGTAATACAGGCCAATGCTCAGATTTACTTTGTCGTGACGGGAGTCGTCTTTAAAACGCTCCATCAGTGAAAGAATCGGATCGCCGGCATAGGCGTCAACTTTTTGAAACACGCGATGGTTCTCCAGGTTTACAGAGGGCAGGAAATAACACAATAAACCGGAAGGACGAGAAGATCGAGAGGATGTTGTGGTGGATGCGCATATTACCGGATAGCGGCGTGAACGTCTTATCCGGCCTACAGCCAATGCGCGATACAAGCCGGATAAGCGCAGGCGCCACCCGGCCTGCCGCGTATTTAATCAATATACTTCATCGCCACCCTTGAGGTCAGGCGCGTGATAAGTTCGTAAGCACTTACTTTTGTCATTTCAGCGATACGTTCAACCGGCAGACCTTCACCCCATAAGACCACCGGATCGCCCGCGTTATCCTGCGCGTTTGGCCCCAAATCCACGCAAATCATATCCATCGCCACCCGCCCGACAATCGGGACTTCACGGCCATTGACCAGTACTGGCGTACCGGAAGGCGCCGCTCGTGGGTAGCCATCGCCATACCCCATCGCCACCACGCCCAGGCGCGTGTCGCGCTCACTCACCCATGTCCCGCCGTAGCCCACCGGTTCGCCCGCTTTGTGGTCACGCACCGCGATCAAACTGGAGGTTAAGGACATCACCGGCTGAAAACCAAAATCCGGCCCCCAGGGTTTGTGCTCCAGCGGCGATACGCCATACAAAATTATGCCCGGACGCGCCCAGTCAAAGTGAGACTGCGGCCACAGCAGAATACCGCCAGACGCGGCAATAGAGCGCTGCCCGGGTTTACCCCGACAGAAGGCATTAAAAATGTCGAGCTGATGTTCGGTAGCGCCGCATTCCGGCTCATCCGCACGGGCAAAATGGCTGACGATATTCACCGGCTGGCGTACATTTTTACAGTGCGTCAGACGCTGGTAGAACGCCTCCGCCTCTTCGGGGCGCACGCCGAGACGATGCATACCGGTATCCAGCTTCATCCAGACCGTTACCGGCTCCGCCAGCTCCACCGCCTCCAGGGCGGCAAGCTGCTCCTGATTATGTACGGCGGTATGCAGACATTGCGCGGAAATGGTCGGCAAATCGGCGGCGTCGAAAAAACCCTCCAGCAGCAGGATAGGCTGCGTGATCCCGCCCGCTCGCAGACGTAGAGCCTCTTCAAGACGCGCCACGCCAAAAGCGTCAGCATCAGGGAGCGTTCGCGCGGTCTCCAGAAGACCGTGTCCATAAGCGTTCGCTTTCACCACCGCAACCAGCTTACTGGCAGGCGCCAGTTCACGCAGACGTTGCAGGTTGTGTCGCAGAGCGCGGCGGTTAATGACGACTGTTGCCGCTTGCATTTGAATTCCTTGTTAACAGAATGACGGAGAGTTACTCATCATCGTATTGCGGTCCCGCATAGTTATCGAAGCGCGACCACTGACCATTGAACGTCAGACGAACCGTACCGATAGGACCGTTACGTTGCTTACCAATAATAATTTCAGCAATGCCTTTTAAGTCGCTGTTCTCGTGATAAACCTCATCACGGTAGATAAACATAATTAAGTCGGCATCCTGTTCAATAGAGCCGGATTCACGCAGGTCGGAGTTCACCGGACGTTTATCCGCGCGTTGTTCCAGGGAGCGGTTAAGCTGCGATAGCGCCACGACCGGCACCTGGAGTTCCTTTGCCAGCGCTTTCAACGAGCGGGAAATTTCGGCGATTTCCAGAGTACGGTTATCAGAAAGCGACGGCACGCGCATCAATTGCAGGTAGTCGATCATAATCAGACTTAACCCGCCATGTTCGCGGAAAATACGCCGCGCGCGCGAACGGACTTCTGTCGGCGTAAGACCTGAGGAATCGTCAATATACATATTGCGTTTCTCCAGCAGAATGCCCATCGTGCCGGAGATTCGCGCCCAGTCTTCATCATCGAGTTGACCGGTACGAATACGTGTCTGATCGACGCGGGACAGCGAGGCCAGCATACGCATCATGATCTGTTCGCCGGGCATCTCCAGACTAAAGATCAGTACCGGTTTATCCTGCAACATCGCCGCATTTTCGCAGAGGTTCATCGCAAAAGTGGTTTTACCCATGGAGGGACGCGCCGCGACGATAATCAAATCCGAACGCTGTAACCCTGCCGTCTTTTTATTGAGATCCTGATAGCCGGTATCCACGCCTGTAACGCCATCGTGCGGTTGCTGGAACAACTGCTCAATACGCGCCACGGTAGCGTCGAGAATCTGGTCGATGCTTTTCGGACCTTCATCTTTGTTGGCCCGGTTTTCCGCGATCTGGAAGACGCGCGACTCCGCCAGATCCAGCAGTTCGTCGCTATTGCGCCCCTGTGGATCGTAACCGGCGTCCGCAATTTCATGCGCCACCGCGATCATATCGCGGACCACGGCGCGTTCGCGCACAATGTCCGCATAAGCACTGATATTCGCCGCGCTTGGCGTGTTTTTAGACAGCTCCGCCAGATAGGCGAAACCGCCGACGCTGTCCAGTTGGCCCTGCCGCTCCAGCGATTCCGCGAGCGTAATCAGGTCGATAGGACTGCCGCTTTCCTGCAAGCGCCCCATCTCCGTAAAGATATGGCGATGCGGGCGGGTATAGAAATCTTCTGCCACCACGCGCTCGGCCACATCGTCCCAGCGCTCGTTATCCAGCATTAAACCGCCCAACACCGACTGTTCCGCTTCAATCGAGTGCGGCGGCACTTTTATCCCGGCAACCTGCGGATCGCGGTCGCGGGCATCAGTCTGTGGTTTGTTGAAGGGTTTATTTCCTGCCATAGTGAATGGAGTTACCGAGATAGTGATTGGGTCGAAAGATTACCACATTTCTTTTGGAGGAAGCATGGCAACGCGTATTGAATTTCACAAGCATGGTGGTCCGGAAGTGCTTCAGACCGTGGAGTTTACGCCAGCGGAACCGGCGGAACACGAAATCCAGGTTGAGAACAAAGCCATTGGTATCAACTTCATCGACACCTATATCCGTAGCGGACTCTATCCGCCCCCGTCGTTGCCTGCGGGCCTGGGAACCGAAGCTGCGGGTGTGGTCAGTAAAGTCGGCAACGGCGTGGAGCACATTCGCGTGGGCGATCGCGTCGTCTACGCGCAGTCAACGCTCGGCGCTTACAGTTCCGTCCATAACGTCCCCGCAGATAAAGCCGCGATTTTACCTGACGCCATTTCCTTCGAACAGGCGGCAGCCTCTTTTCTCAAGGGGTTGACCGTTTTTTACCTGTTGCGCAAAACCTATGAAGTGAAACCCGACGAACCCTTCCTGTTTCATGCCGCTGCGGGCGGCGTCGGTCTGATCGCCTGCCAGTGGGCGAAAGCGCTGGGCGCGAAGCTTATCGGTACCGTCGGTAGCGCGCAAAAAGCGCAGCGGGCGCTGGACGCCGGTGCCTGGCAGGTAATTAATTACCGTGAGGAGAGCATTGTCGAACGGGTAAAAGAGATCACCGGCGGCAAAAAAGTCCGCGTGGTCTATGACTCCGTGGGGAAAGATACCTGGGAAGCCTCACTGGACTGCCTGCAACGACGGGGACTGATGGTCAGTTTCGGCAATGCGTCCGGCCCCGTCACTGGCGTGAATTTAGGTATTCTGAATCAGAAAGGTTCCCTGTATGCCACGCGACCTTCACTACAGGGGTATATTACGACACGTGAAGAACTGACCGAAGCCAGCAATGAATTGTTCTCATTGATCGCCAGCGGCGTGATTAAAGTTGATGTGGCTGAAAATCAACGCTATGCGTTAAAAGATGCCCGTCGCGCGCATGAGGTACTGGAAAGCCGGGCCACACAGGGCTCAAGCCTGCTGATTCCGTAATAGCTCTGCAAAGAAATTGGGCTTCCACCCGGGAAGCCCTTTCTTTTTTTGTTCGGCTGTATGTAGGGTACAGCGCGATGAATTCGTTACCTGCGCAATCATGACAGATTTAATAATCGATTCCTATTTGCTTGTGAGGGCAAAGTTCCAGGTTGTGACGAACCGCTCAATACCTTAGTAAAACCGACGGTTATTGCGCTGATACTGTGGGATTTTTGGCGTTTTTACTGCTTTGATCACCCACACCACAGCCACCGCCAGCAGTAACCACGGTAACAGCTTGATCATCAGAGCGAACATTCCACCCAGGAACATGACGGCAGTCGCTACAACCAGCGCGGCCAGAATGCCCAGCAAGGAGACGCCCGTCACCATTAACATCAGAAAAAAGCCAAGCACAAAAAGTAGTTCCAGCATAGTCGCTCCCCATAAAGATGGCATTGCCCGGCGGCACGGCGCTTACCGGGTCTGGTCAGGTAAGCTCTTACAAAAATCATGCCAATATTTATATTATTGATATATAAGAAAAACGCCCTGCAAGACTGCACAGGGCTTAGTGAGATTGACTAATTTTTGGCGAACTTTTAACGCTTGTCTGCCACCAGTTTTAGCGCCTGCTCCAGTACAGCAACATCCGCGCCAGCTTTATGGGCGTTTTCGCTCAGATAGCGACGCCACTGTCGCGCGCCGGGGATACCCTGGAACAACCCCAGCATATGGCGAGTGATATGCCCCAGATACGCTCCCTGGCTCAATTCACGCTCAATATAGGGATACATCGCGCGAACCACCGCAACCGGGTCGGCATCGGTGGTATCGGCGCCAAAGATCTCCCGATCCACCGCGGCCAGTATACCCGGATTCTGATAAGCTTCGCGGCCAACCATGACGCCATCCATATGGCGCAGGTGTTCCTTCGCCTCTTCCAACGATTTGATGCCGCCGTTAATGGACATGGTCAGGTGCGGAAAATCCCGCTTTAGCTGATAGACGCGCGGGTAATCCAGCGGCGGGATCTCACGATTTTCTTTCGGGCTTAAGCCAGAAAGCCAGGCTTTGCGCGCATGGATAATAAACATCTCGCATTCGCCCTGACCGGAAACCGTATTAATGAAATCACACAGGAACGCATAACTGTCCTGATCGTCAATACCAATGCGGGTTTTTACCGTCACCGGAATCGAGACGACATCACGCATGGCTTTAACACAATCGGCGACCAGTTGCGCATTGCCCATCAAACAGGCGCCAAACATACCATTTTGCACGCGATCGGAAGGGCACCCCACGTTGAGGTTAATTTCATCGTAGCCACGCGCTTCCGCCAGCTTTGCACAATGCGCAAGCTGAGCCGGATCGCTTCCACCAAGCTGTAGAGCGACCGGATGCTCTTCTTCGCTATAAGCCAGATAGTCACCCTTACCGTGAATAATCGCGCCCGTGGTCACCATTTCGGTGTAGAGCAGCGTCTGGCGAGACAGCAAACGCAGGAAATAGCGGCAATGTCTGTCCGTCCAGTCGAGCATAGGCGCAATGGAGAAGCGGTTAGCGCTGTATTCTGGCGCTACACCGCCAAATTCGCTGATTACACTGGGGGTTACGTATTCTTTATTTTCGTGCATTTTAGCTCTTAATATCGTATTTTTGCTTTATCGGTACACCATATGGTACACCATAAAAATGGTGTACCGGAAAGAGGATAAAGCGGAATTATGGCTTACTATAACATAGTTAAACGCCCCCGGTCGGATGGTACTGTACGGTACCGCTGTACCGCCGGGGTGAAGGAAGGGGGTAAACACATCCATCGCGAAACGAGAACCTTTGGTAAACTTTCGCAGGCAAAAACATGGGGGGCAAAACGGGTTGCTGAACTGGAAGAGCATGGTGTACCGGATAACAACGATGCCGGGAAAATGTCAGTCGGCGACCTGTTAAAGCGCTACATCAACGATCCAAATCTTGGCGGAAAGGCAGGCAGGACAAAACGCTACGTACTGAATATGCTTCTGGATTGTGACATCGCCGAAATTCCGCTTAAAGACCTTTCCACCAGCCATATTATTGAACACTGCCGACAAAGAAATGGTGCTGGCGCGGGTCCGTCCACTGTCAGTCACGATGTAAGTTATCTGGCTTCGGTATTAGCTTCCGCCAGACCTGTTTATGGTATCGACTATACGAATAATCCGGCGAATGAAGCACGCCCCGTTCTTACGAAAATGGGGCTAATCGGAAAATCGAAGCGAAGAAGTCGGCGCCCGGTAAGTGACGAACTCGATAAGCTGATTGAAGCTCTCGAAGCCAGAAGCGCTCACAGGGTCGCTAAAATCCCCTTTGTGGATATACTGAATTTTTCGATACTCAGTTGTATGAGAATCGGCGAGGTTTGCAAAATCCGATGGGAAGATGTGGACGAACAGCAAAAAGCTGTTCTGGTCAGGGACCGAAAAGACCCGCGCAAAAAAGCGGGTAATCACATGAAAGTTCCGTTGCTGGGCGAAGCCTGGAACATACTGCAACGCCAGCCAAAAACCGGCGAGTTAATTTTCCCTTACAATCCACGGTCAGTTACCGCAGGATTTCAGCGCGTCAGAAAGGAACTTGGTATCGAAGACCTGCGTTACCATGACATGCGCCGGGAAGGAGCAAGCCGGCTGTTTGAGGCCGGGTTCAGTATCGAGGAAGTTGCTCAGGTAACAGGGCATCGCAACCTTAATACGCTATGGCAGGTATACACCGAGCTTTACCCTAACTCCCTGCATGAAAAATTCAATAAATTAACCTCGAAATAACGTAAACCTCAGCCCATTTCTGGTAGATTCTTTTACTTGACATCTACGGGCTACATACGTAAAAGATAACCACACTAAAGTCCTCATCCCTATAGATTAATCGCATTACAAATGACATCTAATAATGGATAACATCGTGAAATTAGTTAAGAAGAATAGTGTAATATTGATTGCTATCTTTATGATAATAGCATACTCGATCAATAAAGTGATTTTCGGGAGAGACTCATCCATTCCATTTCTTTCTACTTTATCTTTTTTATTAATTTCTTTTTATTTATTGAAGTGTAAAAATCTGACACCACGTATTATTGGTTGCATTCTTATATTTTTACTGTCATCTGAAATTTCATACTTCATCATTTTTAATGAACAAATATCTTTTGATGTTATCAGTTCTGTTGTGGAAACAAACCTTATCGAAGCGAAAGGAATGTTTTTAAGTGATGGGGTGAAAATTTTAGGAATAGCAATTCTATTAACCTTAGCGATTAGTTATGGAATAATTAAACTTTATAAAAATCATGAGAGCCTCAAGTGGATTCCCTGGCTGGCTATTTTTCTGTATTTATTAACCGCACTCATGATCGTAAATGATGTGCGACCACAAGTAAACGATATTAAAATGAGCATGAACGAATCGCGCTCAACAATAGGCAAACTTATTAAAAGCTATTTCCCCGCAGTTATAGGTGATGTGGCATATTTTGCCAGCACGATGATATTGAATGACCGCTACTCGAACACATCAATAATACCAGACTTCAACGAAGTTGTAACAGGTAAAGAGGACAATGGTAATAATACTATTGTTATTGTAATGGGAGAATCTTCGCTATTTTCAAGGTATAGCATTTACGGGTATCCCAAGCTGACAAGTCCAGACTTACAAAAAATATTCACACAATCCAAATCATGCATTGTCAGAAACGTTCATTCAAGTGCTCCTGAAACAAGGGATTCTCTTGCAATGACATTCTCATTCAGTACGCCAGAAAGCGATACAAACCTTTTCAAGAATAAATCCATTATAGAAATGGCAAAAGCTAACGGGTATAAAACCTGGTGGATTGGCTCTCAGGAGCTTGAGGGATTATTCAGCTCAAAATATGGATTTATTGCAAAGAAAAGCGACGTTGTCAGACTGACGAATGGACACGATGAACATCTGGTACCAATGCTGCCTGACGCGCTGCAAGATACGTCTGCCCCAAAAAAATTTATAATAGTTCACCTGCTTGGCAACCATAAGCCTTACCAGAACTACGATACAGAAGATAAGGATGCCTTACCGGGTGCAGAAGAATATGATTTAACAATCCACAAAACTGATCGTATAGTTTCCTCATTATTCAATGATGTAGCAAAACACAGCAACAACTATATATTTCTGTATACCTCAGATCACGGAGAAGTAGTCAATAAAGGTCATGGGCTTATGAAAGGCAAGGACCAATGGTTCATACCTTTTCTTTATAAATCTACCAATGACAAATTTGGTTGTTCGTTCATTGAACAATTCAGAAACAAGGATGGATGGCTAAGTGGTCTTATGAATAAGTATATTCTTTCAAGTCTTATTGGTTATACGCTCGATAAAAATATTGTTAATAGCGAAATGAATAACGACAGAGTAAAGGCGGCAAATGAAAAAACCGTCTTATTTAAAGATACAGAGTAAAAAATAAACCCCTCGGATTTTAAAAGCCCTGCGAAATATACATGCAGGGCTTTTTTTATAAATTAAAACTTTTATTTGTGAAGACATAATATTCTCATCCTGTGAGAAAAGGTGCGAATCGTTCGCTTTCCCTTGCATTTGAATAAGTCAAACCACTTGTTTTTACCCAGATAGTTTAACTTTATCATGTCAGGTCTGTAATAATAGCACATCAGAAATATACCCTGATCATCATCCACAATATTCTCTCTCAACACCTTCTTTTGGCAACACCACACCAGTCGGTAAAATTCTTGCCACTTTTCCAGCGTTCCGATCAGAACGCCACCGATGATATACACCTGGTTACCTGACATACAGTTGTACACTGATTCCAGTGTTTCAAGTTTAAGCCCCCTTCTGATCGTAAAAAGATGCATCTTTTCCTTATTGAAGGGCCAGGACCACTTTTTTATTCCATTCGTGGTATCAGAATCTCTACAATATCCAAAATCAATCCAGGCTGCCATATCGTCTTTGATCAACCCCTGCCTGATAGCCTGATTTACAAAGTACGTTTTCAGATTACAGAGTAAAACGTAATCAGCCGACAGATACTCTGGATTACCCCGCTGCTCTACGGGAGTTCTGAGCTTAAACGCTACATCTGACTGTATAGCAGCGATCCGGCTCCTGATATGACGAAGTTTTTTATTGAAATTTAATGTAACAATAGTTGTGGGTTTTCCTCTCCGGATTTCCTCAATTCTGGATTTGAGGTCAGGTGAAGTGAAAATAACCATATCATTTTCAAGTTGAGCAAGATTGGAAAACCAGTCCATATAGTCATCAGTAGTTCGCTCAATGCGTGGAGCAAACCCATTTTGCGATGTCCAGTGACTCCTGCCTATATCAAAATAAGCAGTAACAATTGTTATAGTGGTCATACCTCTTTAAAAAACCTGTAGATTTCAATGAATATGGAATACTAACATGCAAAATGATTTATATAAATTATTTATAATAATGATAAGAATATTTTAAGTGTGAATATGAGCACAACAGTGTACCGGACATCCACCCCGCACAAAACTCATCATGATGGTATTTCCGGCCAGATGGGGCTTGAGGTATCAACACGATTTACCAGTACCCTGTATTTTTTCCACTCGGCGAGCTGGCTTTTCTCTTCATCTGTTGCGAGTCCAAGATCAACCGCATCCTGAAGCGGCGCGATTTTCCCCGATGCCATTTGCAAAAGACGGCTTTTGGTCCCTTCAGTTTCACGAAGTCTGGCCGCTGTTTCCGCAGCTTCATCCTTCACCCACGCCTTACCATCCCATTTCTGGTATTCACCGTCTGGTGAAACTGATGTGACATTTTCGGGCAACGGGCCGGGTTCGGAGATATAAATCGGTTTTCCGGTTTGCGTATCGTACACTGTTTCTCCGCGATGGTCTTCTTTCAGGTTCCACGTCTGGGTTTCAGTGTCAAATACAGCAATATGACTGGCGGGAATATCAGGAGGGGCGATATCCGTACAGTTTGCCGGTAATCCCGTGTGCGGCGGAATATACGCATCACCTGCGCCAATAAATTCGTTAGTATCAGAAAGCAGATTGAAAATTTTAATTGTCTGCGCCTGTTCGCTCATTTTAAAAGTCATTATGCCAGCCTCACTATGTAGTTAAATGCAATATTTTTAACCGTGGTTTCCGCATTACCGTCTGCGTCCACAATAACGACGTGACCGTGTGGACCGATATACATGGTGTGCTCGTGTCCTCCGATATAAACTGTATGCGCATGGTCACCAGCGGCCTGTGTCCATGCACCACCTCCAGGCTGAAATGAGGTGTGATTGGAATCTCCCCAGTATGAATTGATATAACCGCCGAACTGGTGAGTATGATTGCCCGTGGTATTGGTCGATTTCGTGCCGTAATCAAAGGATGAGGTAGATTTTGTCCCTAAGTCAGTATCCTGCGCCCGCGCGGTGTGCGAGTGCGATTTGTTGCCGTCCATTTCTTGCGACAGTACAGCACGTCCACTGATGGGCTTACCCTTTATTGTCCAGCCTCGCATGTCAGGGATAATGCCGGACGGATACGCTATAGCCAGTAACGGGTAAGCAGATTTATCGAAGGACTGCCCCTGCATCAGGGCGTAACCGGCTGGGGTAGCATCAGACGGCCATGCAATCGCCGCCCCTACTGGATGCGAATCCGGAGGTGGATTCAGGGAAGTGTAGAACATCGCCCATTCTGACCACTCAGCGTCGGCGTTATCTCTGTGGCTGCGAATATATGCAGGCGCAGGAGCACCATTAGTCCCACTCCATCCGATTAATATCTCCCCATCACCGAGTCCGGTCAGACGCAAAATATTTCCGTATGGCGTCGGATAACCATTGTCGTAAACCTCACCCATTATCAGGCCGCTATCGCTGCCTCTTGTCGTACCAGTCAGTGCCGGAAGCGCGCCATGTGATGCCAGTCTGTTCGCTGCAACAGCCGTACCTGATGCAGGGAGCGCTCCGATATTTTGTACAAACAGCGGCTTTTCCGGAATATCGCCACCGTTCTGGTCTTTGGCGAGGTATTTAAGATCCGTCTGGTCCTGACTGTAGACCTGAAGGTTATCCCGTGCCGTTCCTTTATTCTGAAGGTCTGACAGATTGTTTTTCTGCCACAGAAACAGCTTCAGGGGATCTGCCAGCAGGTTTACCCAGCCTGCGCTGTCGGCGCCTTCCGGATCGGTCAGGTTATCGTCAATAGTATTCAGCCAGACCGCTGTTGTTGCGACTCCGGCGAGAATGGCATCTTTTGCATATCCACCAATGGCCCCGGCGAAACCGGCATTATACGTGTACAAACCGCCAGCCTGGACGTACCGTATTGCTGCGGTAATATCGTGCATCAGACCGTTAAAATCCTTGCCGTGTGGCGGTATACCTCCCGCTGAAATCGGGGTCATGGTCACCGGAGGAAAACCCGAATCGTACGCCGCGTTACCGCTCTCTTTGGTCTGCTGCGTCGCCTTGTCGGGGATATTATTTTTATCCCCGATACTCGCAAAGGGTACTGCCAGTTGACGGGGTTTATCGTTAAGCTTCATTACTGGTCTCCTTTAAAACCACTGAGACATAAACACCCGGCGGGGACGGCAGTGCGCCCGACGACTGGATAATCGCCAGTTCTGCCGACGAGAGAGCAAACTCAAAAATATAACTCATCCTCAGTCCACCATTATTCAGAACATAAGCCCGGCGGTTTTTTCCGAACATAAACCGCAGCATCCGGTTAATATCCGGCACAGAGCAGTCAGTAATATTCGACATGGCTTTCATCAGTATCAGCCGCCGGTATACTTCATCAGACAGGTCAACGGTCCGGGTAACCGATTTTCCGCTATAAAACGGTGCCTGATTAAACGGACGCGGGTCATCCATTACCGGGTTATCCATCCGGGCCTCGCTGAAGCCCAGGTAATTAAAATCGTCCTTTACCGTCAGCCGACGACTGACGCCCACAATCTTTCCCCAGACATCAAGACCGTACTTTTCTGCGGTATCGATGTCCCAGATAAGGTCATAAAAATCTTTGATAAAACTGTCGGGGGAAAGCGCTGCGTTAAAGCTGTTAATGAGGGCATTGAGTCGGGGACTGGCGGCATACTGTGCAAGCACCGTTGCTGCCACATTCTGCACGTTACGCCTCCTGTAGTTTCACACCGATATTCGACACATCCAGAACCGGAATTTCATCTATCCCGAAAGTGACAGCCGTTGTCCATGACGAACCGTCACGACTCACAGTAAGGCCCAGAATATCGATATTTTCCGGATCGGTTTTGTAAACACCGGCATAGTAGCGCCCGGCGGAGACAACAGAAGCGACCCTGGCCCGCAGACCACCATCTGTACCGTTAAACGCGGACAACACGGATTGCTGTACCTGTTGGGTAATATCTGAGGGCAGATAGTCACTTTTTTTCAGCGTCACACTGACATGCAGACTGACAGGTTTGAGTGTCTGCCAGGTGATCACGTATTCA